>MHGQ01000041.1 GCA_001805645.1 Omnitrophica WOR_2 bacterium RIFCSPHIGHO2_02_FULL_50_17
CTTCGTCGCTCGCGGCCGAAGGGAATCCTGAGCGAAGTCGAAGGGTATCCCGTCGTCTGTATCTCGTATCCCGTCGTTTGTATACCGTCGCTCGTCAAAAGCACGAGATACGAACGACGAACGACGAGATACGGTATATGCCAGCGGCGTGTATTCCGTGTACTGCGGATTCTTCGCCTCGGTGCCGGCGCCGCCGTTATAGAGAGCCTTGACCTCGGCGGCCTTTAACGCGTAGTTGTAATAACGAAAATCATCCATCTGGCCGCCGTAATAATTGTGGTTGCCCTGGTTATTGTTTTTGGCGCAGCCCATGCGGGCGTTATCCAAACCCCAGGTGCTGTTAAACCAGGCGTCCAATCCTAAACTCTGGTCCAGCACCGTGACGGCTACTTCACTGCCGTTGACATACCCCTTGATACCGGTTCCATCCTGCACAAGCGCGACGTGCGACCACAAACCGGCTGCCAAGGCGTTGGGCAGACTGACCTTTAAGCTGATGACCGAGTTGGCGATGTAAAACTCCAAGTCATTCGCCGCGCGCAGTTCCACCCGGTTTTGCCCGTCGGTATCGGAAATCGAAAAAATCACATCTCCGGAAGATGGACTGCTAGGATTCACCCACAAGGCAATGCTACCGACAACATGGTTCTTTGCCGCGAGCAGAGTGTCGGCGTTGACAAGCTGGTTGGCCCCGTTTAAGTTAAAGGAAGCGTTAATAACACCGGCGGAAGAAATAGTATTTGTGTAGAGCGGCGCGTACGCCATCATCTCCATCTCCGTTAAACCGACCTCCACGTGGCCGCCGTTGGCGGATATATTAAGCCGGTATTTGTTGTAGGCGGTATCATTGGCAAAGTTAAACGTAACGGGCGACTGCCAGCCCCAGGATGAATAACTGCGGGTATCGAGGACATCCCAACCGGAACCGTTAAATCCTTCAAATGTCCAGTTGTGTGGATTGCCGTCGTCATTGGGATAAATATGGCCGCGCGGGGCAATAACATACTGGTTAATCTTGTGTATGGATGAAAATTCATAGGCCAGCCAGCCGCTTTTGGTCCCGTCGGCAACCCAGCCGTCCCAGTTCGTGGTATCATTGTCAAAGGCTCTATATGGGTAACAAGGACCTCCATTGCAATCCGTTCTATTAAGATATGAACTTGCACTCGCCGTCCCGCTGCCGGTCAAATCCGAGGTGTAAGCGGATGTCTGTTCCGTGATGGCCGGATATAGGGCGCCGGCGGTGTCGGCGACATTGCTGTCGGCGGCGTTGTCATTAAAGGCGTATTGCACCCACGGCGAAGGCATAGTGATCACCGCCGGGGCCGCGGGGGTTGCCGAACGCTCATTGGAGTTGCCGCTTTCCATATTCGTGTTGTAAGCGAAGGCTGCAAAATAATAGGTTGTATCGTTCGCGAGCCCCGTGATGACTTTGTTGAGCGCACTACCGGCATCCAGGGTCGTCGTGTAATTCCCGCTTTGCGTCCCGTATTTGATTTTATATCCGGTGGCATCAATGACACTTCCCCAGTTAAGTTTGACCTCGGTGCTTCCCGTCTGAATAAGATACAATTCCGGCGCGTTAAGCGTGACGGGAGGAACCAGCGTTGGGTCATTGGCGATAGTCTCGATCTGCCCGGCCGCGTTGTAATTGTAGACGACGTTTTCTCCCTGGGGATACTGGATATCGGTCAACCGGCTCAACGCGTCATAACCGCGGTTCACCTCAAAAGCCCGGGCGTTCATCTCTTTCACCGACTGCAGTTCCCGGCCCAGCTCGTCATAGGCAAACTGCGTGTTCCCGCCGGAATACGTCGCCTGCGTCAGGCGGCCTTTGGCAAAGTTAGACGCCGTTGCGTTGTCATAGGTGTAGTTGACATTTACCATCCCGTTGACGCCGTCGGTTTTGTTGGTCAAACGGTTGAGAGCATCATAGGTGAAGACAAGCGTCTGCCCCTTGGCGTCGGTCTGGCTGATCAGATTGCCGTTGAGGTCATACGCATATCCCCAATGGCCCATGTCCGGATCATCCATCGTAATCTTGCGGCCCAAGACATCGTAGGTAATCGTTGTGGTATTGTTGTAGGCATCCTTGGTCTGGACGAGATTGCCTTCCGAATCGTAGGAATACAGAGTCGTAGCGTAAAGGGTATAGGGTTTGGCAGGGTAATTCGGACTGCGGCCGTCGGCGCCAAGATACTCTTCTTTTTTGATGAGCCGGCCGTAGGCGTCGAAATGGGATTTCTGCCGGTGGCCGTTTTCATCGGTCGCGGTGAGCGTCCAATCATCATAAGAAACGCTCGCGAAAGTCCCGTCGGGATTGGTGGTTTTAACCGCCCGTCCCATGGCATCGTAGGTCATGAGTGTGTGGGGCTTGGCGGTGTCGATTGTATCAATCACATCCATCGGATTGGTGCTAAACGCCGGCAGATACTGCCGGCTCTTCAATCCCCGCGAATCATATTGAGTCTGTCCGTTGATCACATAACGGCCGTTGACTTCCGAGCGCGCCTTGGTCTGTGCCAGGCGCCCGAAACCGTCGATGAAACTCACCGTATCGATCGTTGCCGCTTTCCCGTGGTACACGCGCTGGCGGGTGGTGACCTTTGTATAACTTCCGAGAAATTCAATCTCTGTCGTTTGAGTCGGCAGTGCGATGGAATCCAGCGGCGAAACAACCGCCGCGGTGCGTCCGAACACGTCGTATGAACGTTTGCCCTGCTGCTGGTTTGGGTCGGTGGTGGATTTGACCTGGCCCCAGAGGCCTTGCAGGCCGCTGGTATCGCTTAAGGCCACACCGTTGACCCCGTAATATTCATTGATCACTTTATGTCCGAGGGCGTTCTCGGTCGTCATCGGAAACATGTTGTACGTCGTGTCATACGTGACGCGCGCAACATTCCCTATGGGGTCGGTGGTCGTCAGGAGATTCCCGCCGGCATCATACGTATATTGGGTGATAGGGTTGACGTTTCCTGTCCCGGCCCAATCCTCTTTTTTCGTCAAAAGCCCCTTGACCGGCGCCGCCGTATTGCCCTGATTGTCGTAATAGAACCAGCTCTGGCGGACAATGGTGCCGGCATTATCTTTGACCGTCGTCTGCCGCGGCAAGCCCACGATCCAGTTGCCGCCGGAGGTGTCTTGGACATACGCGGTCTCCACCGTGCGCGTGTCATTGCCGATATCGCCGCCCGTCGCCAAGTCCACTTCTCCCCATTGCACCGCTTTGGTCAAGTTGCCTAACTGCGGCGTTTCCTCAAAGGAAAATTCTTCGGCCGTGCGCCGGCCCGTCGCGTTGCCGTCGTAAACAAAATTATCTTTTCTTTGAAGATAGATGAAGTCGCTTCCGGCGGCAATTTCCTGCTTCGTCCAGGTGTTGACCGTCTTGCTGTAGAGACTGCCGGAGGCGTCATAAATCCGCTGTTCCAAGACCCTTCCTTTATAGATGCCGTCCTGGGCGAAGGTTGTTTCGGAATAATTGCCGTCGGGGTCCGTGACGCGCACCAGGCCGAAGCCGCGGAATTCCCGTTCTTGCGCGTCCCACAATCCCTGCTCGTAGGAATTCTGAATCGTGTACGATTCCCCCAGGCCGTTGGACTTGATGATGGATTTCACCACCTGAATCGAAAAGGGGAGAAACGTCTGCGGATAATTGACAGCGGCCTCATAGGTAATGGAAGACTGCCCGCCCAGACCGTTCTCGATGGATGACATGATATCCGGCATGACACCGTTGGAAAACGCGATCTCCAGCTTCCCTATAAGATTGTAGACGGCAAAATCAATAATGGTGTCACCGTTGTAATCCCCCTGCTGTATCTGCGTGTTCGGCCCTTTGATACCGAAGACAAAGGGCAGTTCCGCCGCCGCGGCAAAAGACAACCCATTGGACACGCGGTAAATGACCTTGCCCGTTGAATCGTCATAAAAGCCTAAGTCGGTTAAGCCGTCATAATTGAAATCCGACACGACTGTATTTCTGCCCGCTCCGAATCCGGAAACGGCGGACAATTGCCGCAGGCCTGCGAGGATGTCCCCCGTATTCAGGCGTATATCCCAATTCCCGCTTGTTTTATTAAACGCGCCGAAGTCAATCTGGCCGTCGCCGTTAAAATCTCCCACGACAGGCGTATCACCGGAGCTTCCAATCAGGATATTCTGTCCGCCGGAGAGGGCCGCGAAGCTGGTGCCCTTATTCAGGGCGGTGCGGACATACAAACTTCCGGAGGATTTATAAAATGTTAAAATATCCGTCAGCCCGTCCCCGTTAAAATCCCCCGTGGCGGGGTCTTCGCCGGCGCCGAAGCCGGAGAGCCACACCCCCGAATCGTTGAACCGGCTGCCGTCGGAAAAGGCCACACGCCAGCCCCCGCTGGCCGGGTCAAAGCCGCTGATATCCATGCGCCCGTCGGCGTTAAAATCACCCAAAACCAGTTTGCCGTTTGTCCCAAAGCCGGTAATCCATGTTTCCTTCGCTGAGAAGACGCTGCCAGTGGAGCGCTCGATCTCCACCTTGCCGTCGGCGGAGGTGAAGGTGGCGATGTCCGTTAGCCCGTCGGCGTTAAAGTCCCCGGAGATCTGCGGCAGGATAACACTCGAGGAATTCATTAAATCAACATTATTCGCCAGGGCGTAATTAAGATTAAAACCAAAACCCTCGTGCTGATGATAAAGAGTTATCTCGACGAGATTGTACCCCGCCTGCAACGACCATGAAGGGCCCACAGACTGGGAATAATTGCCATTAAGCCAGATCCCGTCAACGCCTCCTGTCGAGTAAGGAACACTTAAAGTCGCGGCCTTGTCCACATAAAGATATGTCCAGAGCCAGTGAGCCGTGTCCTGGCCGCTGGAGAAGCTGAAATTGCCTGTGCCGTCGCCCTTTGTAGAGAGCGGCCCCCAATTGACACTGTTACACATATTTGTCGGCGGACACGGGCCGTAATTCTCGTGGCCGCGGTCATATCCGGAATCGTAGCGGTAGTTCCAAAGGTTGTCTCCGGCGACGGCATTATTCATCGACGTCACGGCATAATTAAAATCAGGATTTTTCGAGGTTTGATAGGAAAACGCCATCGGCGGCAGGGAGCTGAAGCCGTCGGAGCCGAATTGGACAACAGAGGTTAATAAGGAGCGCCCCGTTGTTTTACTGCCGCTGTAAAGAAAATCGTATTTTCTCTGGAGACTGCCGTCAACGCTCGCCGTCATCCGGCTGAGCCGCAAGCGTATGGACATGCGAAAGCCGGTGTTGTAGCGGTCAATCTCATTCTCCGGACGCGCCTCCCGCTCAAAAGCCACCTGAGCAAAGGGGGACAACCCTTTTTGAGAATTGCCCGTGTAACGGATGTCCTGCGGATATAATTTATTTTCGTCACGGAAATACTCGATGGTCATATTATTGCCGCGGGGGTCTTCGACTTTGTTCAAATACCACTTAAAGACGCGGCTGGTGTCGTCGGGGTCGTATTCCCGGGCGGATGTGGTCTCGCCGAAGAAATACTGGGTGCCGTTTTTATCCATGACCTTCCAATAGCCGGAGGTCCGCTCAATCTTCATAAATGCCCCTTCCACCTTGCCGTGGTAGAGTCCAGTGCCCGCGTCAAAAACCAGTTCCTGGACGCCGCCGTTCTGGACCAAAAGAAATGTATCCGTATCGTCGTAATGAGGCACCCCGCCTTTGGCGGAACGCTGCACCGCTCCCAGTTCCAGGCTCCATCCCACCCCTAGGATATCGTTGGACGAACTGGAATTATATTGAAGCTGGATATTCGGCTGAATACCGCCGCGCCCGGGAGGGACATCCAGAGGAACGCCAAAATTGGCGCTGCCCGTGTGCGGGTCAGCCTCGGCGGAGAGGGCCGTAAACTGATTTTGAGAAGACGCGAAAACCGTGTGAGCATTTAACAAAACGATGGCAACCATCATCCCCACGACAAACCATGCCTTTTTCATGACAGCCTCCTTCTTCCCCTCCCCTAACCCCTCCCACAAGTGGAGGGGAATAATATTAAATTCCTTCCCCTGATAAAGAGAGGAATCCTTCATATCAAAAGAAGGGGTGCCCTTCCCGGGAGCCGTCCTCGGGCCTCACCAAAACCGCCGGGGAGAAAAAAGCGATTTTCTGGAAAAACACCCCCCCCTTATAAACCATCCTATGGCGTGAAGCGTATCTCGTGAAGCGTCTCTCGCATTCTCATTAAAGTTTTTTGATCAAATTCCTGATCATCCGCGATTCATGATCAACTTTCTCAAGCAATTCTAATTTTATCGATTGACTGATATAAACTAAATCCTCACATATCTCGATTTGTGTCTCCAGTTCGGCACAAGATCCTAAAGCCAAATAGAGAAACTGCCGATATTCTTTGTTATGATACCGGTTGAACCCCTCCGCAATATTTGATGGAATAGAAATTGCAGCCCTTCGCATTTGCGCGATCAAGGTAAATAACTCTTCTCTAGGGAATTCTCTCGTTGCTGCATAGACCATGCCCACTATCTTTTTGCCCAATTGCCAGATATCAAGATCCCTGAAATTCTTTATTTTCTGTTTTTCACTGTCCT
The DNA here is from genome assembly GCA_001805645.1 of Omnitrophica WOR_2 bacterium RIFCSPHIGHO2_02_FULL_50_17. Taxonomy (GTDB): domain Bacteria; phylum Omnitrophota; class Gorgyraeia; order Zapsychrales; family Zapsychraceae; genus O2-FULL-52-10. Next base: position 6,565 of record MHGQ01000041.1, read on the forward strand.
GATTCACGATTCACTCTTCACGTTTCACGATCTTAAAAAGAGGGGTGCCATGCATCGAGCACCTCGGATTTCCCTTTTTTCAGGTTTATCCCCCCATGCGATACCCTTCTCTTTAGGCTCTTTCCTACGAAAGAGCCTAAAGAGCGCATGGACACCCCCTTTTTCATCACACAAATAGCCACAGAAACCCAGCGCATCCGCCTTCGGCGGACGATACACCTGATTATCCCTTTGTTTTTTCCTGAATTTTGTCCTTCCCGGTCTTATCCATTCCAACGGCCAGGTCTTCGCTGAAGCATTTCTTGCAAGGGGTATACCCTTCCTTCAAGGCGCCCCCTTTGTCAATCTTGCTCAGGTCCTTTTTGCCCTTGATAAGCCGGCATATCTCCTTGTGGTATTTACTGCCCTTTTGCGTTACAAAAACCTCGTCGGCAAAAACACTCGTTGCGACCGACACAAACACAACCAACATCCCCACCATCACTGTCTTACGTATCATTGCCTCTTCTCCTTTTTTGTGCCCTGTGGCTATAAGGGTTGACGTTCTCCTGCATAAGACGGCTGAATTCCCCGCCGGTAAACGCATCGATAAGGGCGGTCAGCTCCTCGACGCGCATCTGTTTATCCAGCCGTATCTGCGGCTCCAGCGCAGAAGCCATGGCCAATTCCATCTGGATTCTGCGCCGCTCAAAATACAATCGGGTGACCTGATCCAGGATATCCTCGCGCAACTCCACCATAAGTTTCGATCGCGTATCAATACCGGTCTGGTCATCGCTCCAAATCAGATCACCCAAATCCCACGAAAGCGCGACATCCCAATCGAGGAGGTCGCGCCCTTTCACAAGCGCATCGGGATTGGCGCCCGTGTCCCAGTGAAAAAATTCGCTGTCAGCCCTGTCTATCCCGACGGACAAAGACGGCAAAAAGGCCCTCGTCCGGGCCAGGCTGCGCCAGCTTTTGATTTTGTCCGGATGCACTTCGGCATAATCAATGGCCCAGCGGTGCACCTCGCCGATCGCCGGCTCGTCATGAAAATTCTTATCCATCTCTTCCAAATCCTTCATGGGTGTCTTTGTCCCTTTATCTCCTTGTAATTCTGAAAAAGGGAGCGCTTTCCCGTCGGGCAAATAAAAAATGCCCTTGTCCGTCGCCGCATAAACCGTCTCTTGCGCATCCCGAATCAAATGGTTCACCTGATTTGTCTCCATTCCTTTGTAGAGAGACATCCAGCGCCCGTCTTCAAAGACAAACGCCCCCTTTTTTGTCCCTGCCAACAGGCGCACGCAACGAATGTCGCCTGCAGGGCAGTGTTCACCGTGGCTGGTTGAGGGGACCTCAAGGCTTACTAAAGAGGTTATTTCATTTAACGGGAGGGGCCCGGCGGCGATCGGCTGCCATTGCTGTCCCTGATCAGCGCTTGAATAAATCCCCTTGGACGAGGCCAGGAAAAGGCGGCCGTTGGGAGCAACGTGAAGCGAGCGAATGATAGAATTGTCGCCTGAATCGAACGTCTCATCGGAGGTGTTATCCCCGTTGGGGATATCACGAATTCCGACGGAAAATACCGCCGCATACCGCTCTGCCTGTTTATGCATCCGGTATAAGCGCCTGTCTGTTGCCAGATAAATAAAATCCTTGTCCTGGACCGTGTGGTAAACCGACCTGTCCCCCAGCTCCCCTTCGAGGGTCCGCCAGGTTGTTCCCGGAAAATCCCTGCGGCGCAGCCCCCGGGAGGTTGCGGCATAAAGATGCTTTTCATCCTGAACAACCGACAGGCATTTCCTGGCCTCTGCATCGGAATCATAATAAATCCTTCGCCATCTCTCCCCCTCATCAAGACTCTCATACAAGCCTGCGTCCGTAGCCGCGTAGACGGCCTGCGGTTGGTCCGGCGGCACATAAATAAAGTTAACTTCTTTAGACTCGCCGTCCGGCTGAAAAACGCTTCGGTAGTCTCTTCCCCTATTATTAGATTTGTAGAGAGCCTTGGCGGTGCCGGCATAAATGACGGACTCATTCAAGGGATGAACGGCCAGGGCGCGGACATCGGACTCATAAATCCCATCCGATGCCCTTTGCCAGATGAAAGAAGCCGCAGAAAAGCCAAAACAGGTAAAACCGGTCAAAAGAATAAAAAATACTCGTAAGAAATCCTTCATTTCATCGCATCCTTATCCATCTTCTCAACGCACATGACACTTAAGGCCTTCCCCACTTTCTATCAACGAATGACGCATACGAAACGAAGTGTAACATGGTATTGATTATTTGTCAAGTCTCGTTGATTTTTATACAATTTATAATATATTGATTTATAATGGGTTACAATCGTGTAAAAAAATTTATTTTTACTCCGGGGAATTATTGATTTTTAATTAAAAATGATTGACTATTTGTCAATCTGTGGTACACTTCATTTACCACACGAAGGGGGAGAAAATGTACATCGGAAAACGACTCAGAGAAATCCGCCAGGCCCAGGGCATGAGCCTCACCACCCTGGCCGAAAAAAGCGGCGTCCAGATCGCGACTTTAAGCCGGATGGAAAACTTAAAAATGACCGGGACGCTGGAATCACACATGAACATCGCCAAGGCACTGGGAGTGGACGTCACCCAGCTCTACACCGCTATTATTAGAGAAGAGAGCAAAGCCGAGGCCGCCACTACGAAGTCCGCTTCGGATGTCTTTATCCACAGCGACAAGTCCTCCTACGAGATCCTCACCTCCAATGTCTTGGGCAAGCGCATGATGCCGATTCTTTTAAAGATCGAACCGGACGGCCAAACCAATACCGAGCAAAACCGCCCCGGCTCGGAGAAGTTCATTTTCGTCCTGGAAGGAAAAATCGAGGCCCGCGTCGGCGATAAGACCTATCCCCTGGCCAAAGCCAACAGCCTGTATTTCGACGCCTCGCTGGAGCACTATTTCGTGAATACGGGGAAATCTACCGCGCGGATGATCTGCGTGGGGACGCCGGTGGCATTGTAAAAGTTGAAAAATGTTACAAGAGGTTGGAAAATGTTGGAAAAAGTTACAGCAATGAATACTCGTCCTTATGAAAAGCTGAAATTCTACAAGGATATATGTGAAATCAGAAGGTTTATTCACAAAATAACAAGCCGTTTTGAGAAATCACATCTTCGCCTGGTTTCCCAGATGCGAGATGCGGCAAGGTCAGCCAAACAGAATATTAGGGAAGGCTATACCAAAGGCACCTTGGGAGAATTTAAGCATAGCATTAAGATAAGCCAAGGCTCCCTCGAAGAGCTTTGCGGTGACATGCAAGACTGCCATGATGACCGATTAATATCAAGTGAAGAATTTGAGGCCTTCAAAACTTTACACAGAAGCGCAAGCTATATGAGCACACGATATTTAAAGGCCATGTCCCAAAAAACGCAAATAAACAACTGGAAAGTCCCGTTCAAGCAGTAAATGCAACTTATGGCAACCTGTAAAACCTTTAACATCGTTCAACCTATTTCAACCTCTTTAAACCTCTTTCAACCTTAAGTCACGGAGGGTATTATGTCTACACCTAAGATTCTCATCGTCGACGACGAAGAAGGCGTGCGCGAGTCCCTCAAACTCATCCTGGGCGACTATTATGACATCATCCTGACTGACAGCGGCGAGCAGGCCTTGCGCTGTCTGGAGAAAGACCCCGCAATCGGCCTTGTCCTTTTGGATATCAAAATGCCCAAGGTCAACGGGCTGGAGGTGCTCAAAGCGGTCAAGGCCAAACGCCATGCCCTCAGCGTGGTTATGGTGACCGGCTACAGATCGGTTGAGACCGCCGCGGAGGCCACGCGCCTGGGTGCCTCGGGGTATATCGTAAAGCCCTTTAAGTCGGACGAGATTCTGGCCACCGTCCAGCGCTGCCTTGCTTCAATATAGGGACAACCTTGAAAAGCTATAAAAAACAAAAAACTGGCGGGAAACCCTGGAGATCATGCGCGATCCGGAGATGATGAAAGGCATCCAGGAAGGCCAGCAGGACATCAAAGCCGACCGGCTGTGTTCGAAAAAAAAGTGTTTGGAAAAGCACAGAAAAGACCCTAAAGGTCTTGACGCATTGAACAAAGAAAACCTCCTCGCGCTGCTTCCGCGCTGAAGACGGCGGGGGAAAAATTTGAAATAATGCGATGCCATACCTAACCCTATTATCCGTATTTGCCCTTTTAACCGCAATAACATGTTTCTTGCTCGGCCTACTCATCGGCATATGCGGCAAAACCAAATTGCACAGAGTTTGGTCCTTATTTCAATTTTCTGTTGCGGGGTGGGGAGTTCTTGCGTTCTTATAGACTATATCCAAAGACCCAAATACTGCTTACGATCTTTGGCGGCTCTCTCATCTCTTTGGAGTTTATATTTCCATATTTTTCTTTCACTCGACGTGTCTTTTCTGCAATTTATCCTATCCAAAACTTATTAAAGCATCTTATCTTTATGGTGTGTTAAACAACATAGCGCACACCGCAAATAATGGTCACTTGCTTTTTAAAGAAGAACATGTCAAATATCTTTTTGATTCCGTATATTATCCTCAAGCCCATGCTTTCAATCTCCTGTTAGCATTAGCACCGTGGATCTTCTTGACAATATTCAGCATGTACCACCTGTATCGTTATTCAAAAATACACGGAGATAACACGGGCCACCAAGCAAAATTATGGCTTATTATATCAATTTTAGGTTACACGGGTGGTTCCTCAACTTTTTTACCAATGCTTGGCATTAACCTTTACCCAAACGCCCTTCTCTTGCTCCCCAGCTACGCGCTTATGCAGACTTATGCTATTTTCAAATACCAATTATTCAACTTAAGAATTGTTCTAGAAAAAAGCATCATCTATTCTGTGTTGATCGCTATTATATCTATTGCCTATTTAGCCATAGTGCTCACGGCAGAAAAAGTACTGCAAAGCATACTTGGGTATCAATCTGCTTCCATTAGCCTTTTCGCGGCCTTTGCAATCGGTATCATGGTCATTCCTTTACGCAATAGAATCCAAGCATTATTAGATCGGTCTTTGTTTAAAGGAACGCAGCCGGAAATCGCAGCAGAGAATGCATTACTGCGCCAGGAGATCGCGCAGTCGGAAAAGTATAAAACGCTCTCCACGCTGGCCACGGGCATCGCCCACGAGGTGAAAAATCCGCTCACGGCCATCAAGACATTTTGCGAATACCTGCCCCAGAAGCTCGACGACAAGGAATTTCTCCTTAAGTTCTCAAGGCTTGTCGGCCGTGAAGTTGACCGCATCGACGGGATGGTCCATGAGCTTCTGGATTACGGGAAACCCGCTCCTCTGTCGCTTAAGGAAACAGACATCCAAAGGCTGATCACAGATACGCTGGATATTTTAAGCAATAAATTTCTGGCTCACCATATTACCGTTACCTGCACCCTAGACCCTAAACCCTGCACCCTAAAAATAGATCCCACCCGTATCAAACAGGCGCTTCTGAATCTCTTCTTAAACGCCATTGACGCCATGCCGGGGGGAGGGAAATTGACTGTGACGACGAGGATTAAAGGAATAAAGGATTATAGGAATAGTGACAACCCCTCTAATCCTCTACCCCTTTATTCCTCTAATCCTGTATTTGAAATCTCCATCCAAGACACCGGCTGCGGCATCGCCGCCAAAGACCTGCCTCATATCTTCGATCCCTTCTTCACCAAAACCGACCACGGGACGGGCCTGGGGCTGACAATCACCCGGGGAATCATCGAACAGCACGGCGGGAAGGTGAGTATCCGCAGTCAAGTAGGGGTGGGGACGGAGGTGAGGCTGGAATTCCCGTACAGTGACTAGTCGCTGGTCACTAGGGACTAGAAAAATGGAAATAAAAGATTATAAAGACTTGAAAATCTGGCAAAAAGGAATCGAGCTGGTTAACAAAACTTATTCGATTACCGAAAAATTCCCTAATAGCGAACTGTATGGTTTAACAAGCCAGATGCGAAGAGCGGCGATTTCGATTCCTTCCAATATCGCTGAAGGATTCGTACGCAAACATACAAAAGAGTACTTCCATTTCTTAACGATATCGTTGGGATCTTGTGCAGAATTGGACACGCAGGTTATTATCGCTGTGGAAAGAAAATATATCAGCAAAGACTTATGTGATAATTTTACGAATGAATTATATTACGAAATGCGGATGATAAGCAGCTTACTTAACAAACTATAAATATCTTTTTACTAGCGACCAGCCCCCAGCGACTAGCGACTGTTCAAATCTTCCCCGCCTCATACAGCTCCACCAGGGCATCGACAACGGCCGGATTAAACTGCGTGCCCGTACAGCGCTTAATCTCAGCCATCGCGGCTTCTTTGCTTAAGCCTTTACGATAGGGACGGTCCGAGGTCATGGCATCAAAGGCGTCGGCAACCGCAATAATGGCCGCCGCCCAAGGGATATCCTCGCCTTTGAGGCCCTCGGGATAGCCTTTGCCGTCAAAATGCTCATGATGGTATTTGATGCCCTCAAGACATTCCCGCGGTAAGCGAAGGGGGCCGACCATCTCGCTGCCGCGCACGGTATGCTGTTTCATGACAGCGTATTCCTCGTCGGTCAGTTTACCCTGTTTATTGAGGATGACTTCAGGAATCGCTATTTTGCCGATATCGTGCAGAAGAGCGGCGATATAGATACTTTCAAAAAAACTTTCCTCGAACCTCGCCGATCCGCCGGCCCCGCCAACAGCGGGGGTGGCGGCCATCTGCCGGGCGATCGCCACCGAATATTCCGTGACACGGCCCGTGTGCCCGTGCGTGTAGGCGTCTTTGGCTTCAATCGTCGAGCCTAAGACCTCGATTGTCTGCAGGAACAACTGGCGGTTACGCTCCGCCTCGCGCTTTAAACCTTCAAAGAGCTGGGCGTTGCGGATCGCCATCGCCGCGTCCGAGGCGAGCGCGGCGAAAAAATCCAGCTCCGGCTGTTCAAATTTCGTTCCGTCGTGCTTTTCCCCCAAAAGCAGAATCGCCATCAGCTTATGGCGATAATAGGCCGGCACGCAGGCAGCGGTATTGAGCATCTGCATCTGTTCGTCCACCCTGTAAAGAAGCTCTTTGACGGCCTTGCCGTTTCCGTTATGGATGATGCTCTCGCGCCAGACGAGGCGGTTGATGTCGTCGGAGACAATCGCGTTGCGGTCTAAAGTCAATGGCCTAAACTCCCTCTGGCTGAAAATTCTAATCAGAGGGCTCTCATGGCTGAACCGCGTAAAGCCGGGGGGCACTTTCATGCCTATTTCCCCGCGCGAGATATTCAGGACATAAATATCCTTCTTGGGCTCATAAAGGATCATGGCGGCATGCTTGATATGGAGCTTGCGGACAATCATGCGGACAATGAGCTTGATCAAGAGCCTCGGGTCATGAATCATGATCATGCCCTTGCTGGCGGTCTCGAGTTCTTTTTTATAGTCAATCTTCATTGAAAAAGGTTGGAAGACGTTGCAAGAGGTTGGAAAATGTTAGAAGAGGTTACAGTCCTTAACCTGTTCCTAACCTCTTAACCTTTCGAAACCTTTTCTAACCTCTTGTAACCTTTTCTAACTTTTAACTAACGCTTTAACTCTGCAAGTACAATCTTCTCCAGCTCCTCCAACACCAGCGGCTTGTGGATATATCCTCTCACGCCGTAAGCATTAGCCATGTTCATCGTCTCTTCGTCCTCGACGCCGGTCACCATAATGACTTTGGTGTCGCTGCCCTTGTCGCGAAGCTCTTTAAGGACATCCACACCGTTCATCTGCTCCATGCGCACGTCCAGAAGGACCAGATCCGGCTTTTCCTTGTCGATAATCTCCAGCGCCTCCTGCCCGCCGCTGGCGGTAAAGACGTCAATCTGACGTTTGGCGAAAAACCGCCGGGCGAACTCCCGGATGTCCATTTCGTCGTCGACAATGAGTAATTTGGGCATGATTGTACTCCCTTTCAAGACTATAGACTATAGACGATAGACCATAGACTTGGGTTTACAATTCCCGCTTTACGGCTTCAATGAGACCAAACAAAGTCTTTGCGACCTCTTGCTTTTGTTCCTCGATTCTGCCAAATAATTCGTCTCTCAAATAACCCAATTTATTGGCTAAATGAAGAAGATATTCTGTTTCAGCGAGCGATGCTCTGGCCACATATAAAAACTGCAAATAATCTTTTTGATGCTGTCTGCTGGCGCCTTCGGCGATATTGGTCGGGACGGACACAACTGCCCGGCGAAGCTGAGATGTCAGTCCGTAAAGCTCCTCTTTCGGGAACTGCTGGGTCACTTTGTAAATCTCAACGGCAAAATCATCCGCCAATTGAAACGCTTTAATACTCTTGTAATTTCTCATCACTGTCTTCTCTATCAACCACCGGTCTATGGTCTATTGTCTATGGTCTATGTCGCTATAGGTAAAACCAGCCTCGTCCGCGAGCCTTCTTTGTATTCCGACGTAAATTCCACCTTCCCCTGGTGGTTTTCCTCAATGATTTTCCTCATCACATACAACCCCAGACCCGTTCCCTTTTTGCTGGAAAGTTTCGTCGTAAAAAACGGCGTAAAGAGCTTATTAATATCCTGCGGCCTGACGCCGATGCCGTTGTCGCTAAGGAGAATCTCCAGGTTCTGGCCGTTGGAATGAGCCGTGATTTCCAGCCTTCCTTTGTAACCAGGCTCCTTGAATTCCTCCTGCCTCTCCATCATGGCATCATAGGAGTTGTCGATGATATTGAAAAAGACCTCCTGAAGCTGCGTAAAATTTCCGTGAACCGGCGGGACCGCGTGGTCGAAATTCCGGACGATGTCGATGCGGTTGAGTTTAATCTTAAACTGGACCATCTCCAGCGAGGCATCCAGGAGCTTGTTGAGGTCAACGGCGCCAAAGCCCTCCTCGGGCTTGCGGGAATATTTCAACAGCCCCTCGACGATCTCGCCGCCTCGTTTGACGTTGTCCTGAATCCTGTCCAGCGAATGCTCGATTTCTTCCAGAAGTTCGCGCGTCTCCGGCGGCAACGGGTCTTTTTTTTTGAGCCGGATGGTGTCCACCGCGTCCCCGGCGATAAAGCCCATCGCGTGCAGGCGGTTGTTGATCTGGTGCGAGAGTCCGTCAGCCATGGTCCCGATGGTGGCCATCTTCTCGGCCTTGATAAGCTGTTCGTGCGTCTTTTTCATCTCCTCGTAAAACTGAGCGTTTTCGATGGCCAATGCCGCCTGATTGGCGAGAATGGAGAACACAATCAAGTCATCGTGGCTGTATAACTTCCCGGATTTTTTCTTTCCCAGCGCGATAAAGGCAATCAGACGCTCATCCATGAAGCTCGGGACAATCAACGCCGCCTGCAGGTCTTCCATGACCTTTCCAATTTCGGCTAAAGCCTCGTCCTTAAAATCCACACTGCGCTGTTTGACCTCATCGTAAACCAAAGGCTCGCGGTGTTTCTGCAGATGCTGAATCAAAACGGCGTCGCCGGCAATGACACCACTCCTTCGGTCGCCTCCTATGCCCTTGGAGGCCTTCAAGACGAACTGACTGGAAGATTCATGGAAAAGATAAATGATGCTGTGCTCGATTTTGACCGTCCGCGTCACGATATGGACGATCAGATTCAGCAGTTTTCCAAGCTCCTTGACCCTTCCCATCCCGAGTGATGCCCGGCGCAGGGCCGCCTGATAGCGCCTCTGCTCCTGCAAGAGCCGGTCTTCTGCCTTGCGCTGGATGAACAAATAGATTGACGGCCCGACGGTGGCCAGGACAGTCGAGCTGATCAACGGCGCCAGCCACCACATCTCTCCCATTAAACTTTTCAACTGCTCCCGCCAGCCGAAGGCAAGGACAAAAGGAATGCCAAGAACAAATGAATAAATAACAAAAAAAATACTAGTACGTGTTACCGCGACACTAACATCCATTAACCTATACTTTATAATCGCATAAGCAAATATTATAGGTAATTGAACTAAAAAAATAAACCCTAGAGGGAAAAGAGATATTCCATAGTTTGGAATAAAATCCACACTGCCAAAAGACGCTATAATAGATCCCAAGAGAACATATTTAGTTTTAGATAACTGGATAAGGTTTCTTTCTTTTAGAAGATTCAGGACAAGATCGACAAATCCAGCTGTAAAAAGTCCGATAAAAAAACATAAAAACAGTGGATGCATTTTTATGTTTGCCTGAGGGTAATAACCCCAAGAATAATGATAAAGATCGGCTATCAATAAGGGGGTAAAATATAAAAAATAAAGAAAGATTATTCCACCCACCCAGAAAAGACTCTGTAATAATCTAATTCTTTGTTTATTTAAAAATGTAGCTATAAATTCGTAGAATGTTACCGGGATGAATATAATCCCTGCAAAACCCATCTTAAAAGCAATTAGCATATGGCTAATATCACTTATTCTGCTCGCCAAAGCATAACTTATAAGCCAAATAAAAATAGCTATCGTTAACTTCAGAAATGCCCTATTTATTGATGAATTCTTATTCTTGACAAATGTGAGGATTCCAAATCCCAGAACAAAAAAGGCAGCGAACACTCGAAGGGCATAAATAAGAATAGCCATGGCTAATGATATCTTTTGACAAATAAATCTCTATATGTATTAAGTTCTTCCCGACTATAAAGCCGCCCGTGGAAAGAAAATCCCGCCAATCCAAATCCATTTCGATTGCTTAAATCTCGGATTTCTAGAATATTAGCTTCAGTTATTTCGCCGCGATTAATTGAAAAATTTTTACGCGCTCTTTCAAAACCTAAGGCGAGACCTTCTGCGACACATCCATAAATTGAATTGTCTCTAACAAAATTTAACCATTTTTTATTGCTACTATGACAATTAATTGTCGTTGCACGCCCCCCATCAAATGCAAAAATATCTTTCCTCCGGACAGTAAAATCATCGGTTAAGTTATAAGGCAATGAAACATCACAAATTATTGAATATGGTTTAATATCCACAGGGTTTATAAGAGGGATAAAAGAACTGGTTGCCAACAAAACAACTTCAGCGTGTTTAATTGCTTTACTGGAGTCATTCTCGATTGTTATTTTATCATTTAAAAAACTTATCTCCCTCACTACGGGGTCATCCTGTCGGATATTCCTTGAACACAAAATAATTTTCCGAAATTTTTTTGCTAAAATTTTTGCACAAATACTTCCAATATCTCCCGTAGCTCCCACTATGCTTATGGTCAAATTTGCTGGGTTTACTTCTAGCCATTGGGAGGCTTCTAAAACACCCTCAATTGCAAGCGCCGCCGTAAGCGTATTGCCACTGGTTATGACAACATTGTTATTTCTTACAATTTCTGATAGATATTGCTCATCATTGCAGGCTATAGAAGTAAATCCTGTCAACACAATAATTTGAGCTCCTTTCCTTATTGCATATTTTATTGCATTTAAAACTTTTTTAAGAGCCATCTCCTTATTAACTACTACTTCTTCTGGGAATACCCCACACATTATTCCAAGAACGTCTATTTTAAAATTCAGTGCGGATTTTAAATTGTGAACGCACATAAAATTGTGTGGAGGTAGTTTTTGAAAACACTTCTTTACAATCTGTGGAGAGAGTTGATTCAAAAGCCACGCTATTAAACTGTCAAACGGAGAATAAAAAAAAGTTTTTTCCTTAAACTCACTGACATTCATCGGATGGAGCACAAACGCAACTTTTTTTAAATTCGTCATATGTTTCTAAATCGCCTGTTTCTTAAATGTTAAACACGTATTATTCCCCCCAAACGCCTGTGAATTATTCAAAACAATTTTTATCTTATGTTTTCGCCCTTTGTTCGGCACGCAATCGATGTCACACTCAGGGTCTTTGGTCTCGTAATTGATCGTCGGCGGGAGTTCGCTGTTTTTGATGGCCAGGCAGCAGGCAATTGTCTCCAGCGCCGCCGAGGCCCCCATGGTATGGCCCAGCATGGATTTGATGGAGCTCATGGGGATCTCGCCGGCCCGTTTGCCGAATACCCTGTAAACGGCCGCACATTCCGCCCGGTCATTGACCTTTGTCCCGGTCCCGTGGGCGCTGATGTAATCCACATCGCTGATATCCACCGCCGAGGCCTGTAAAGCCTTCCGCATGGCCTTGCAAATACCATCAACAGACGGTTCCGTCATATTGCCGGCATTGCAGGACATGCCATAGTCGAGGACCTCCGCGTAAATGGGCGCTTTTCGTTTTAAAGCGCCCTCCAGCGTCTCCAGGAAAACCATTCCCGCCCCTTCCCCGGGGACCATGCCGGTACGGTTTTTATCGAACGGCCGGCATTTATCCGTGGCCACATTCAGCAAACGGCAAAAACCGCTGTAGACAGTGCGTGAGAACGCTTCAGCACCGCCGCTTAAGGCAAAATCCACCCGGCCCAACCGAATAAGGTCTGCGGCATAACCGACAGCATAACTCCCCGAGGCGCAGGCGTTCGTAAACACGCTATTCTCACCGTTGAGATTAAGCTCCAAGGAAACATTCCCGCTTAAACCGTTGACCGGAAACCCCAAAAAGTATTTATTGTCAACAGAAAGACAGTGCGCGTCCATCTTAAGATCATCAAAACGCTCCAATATATTACTCTCACCAGCCGTTGTCCCGATCATGACCGCGGTTGTGTGCTTTGAAAGGGTGCGGTGGTTCATTTTTGCGTCATCCATGGCCAGTTTGCTGGCGGCAATGGCCAGTTGCGAGGCGCGGCCGATTTTCTCGGCTTTTTGCCGGCGCATAAAATCCTCCGGATGAAAATCCTTGACCTCTCCGCCGATGTGGCAACTGTGCGAAGACGTGTCGAAGGCCGTGACCGGGGAGATCCCCGACTTGCCCGCCATAATATTCTTCCAGAACTCCTGCCAGCCGATGCCCAAAGAGGAGATGACCCCGAGGCCGGTGACGACGACGCGGCGATTTGAATTCTGATCAGTGGATTTTATCATTTGTTTTCGTTGAACGTTGACAGGTATCGCGGCTGGAAACGGCGATATCTTTCAACAGACATCGTCATCAATCCCGCCTCAAGCTATAAAAAATCTGAATATCCGCTATTGTTTCTTCTTTTACGCAAACACGCACGTCCATATACCCGCCGGTCTTAAGCGCCCGGCCGGAAAGCGTCTTTAAAACGACCTGATCACCGGCGTAGACGGAGCGGACAAACTCGGCCTTCACCTGCCCTAGAAAAATTCTCGAGGCCGATGCTAAACTTTCCTCATGCGTCAGCCTGTAAAACAAAATCGCCGCCTGCGCCGCGGCTTCCAGAAGCAATGTCTCGGGAAAGACGCTGGATTGCCATTGTGGGTTGGCGAACATCCACTCATTGGCGGTGATATTCTTGACGGCCGTGAGGCTCTCTCCCTTTTTAAATTCAATCACCCGGTCAATCATAACAAACGGGTACGCCTGCGGCAGGATCCGGGCGATGTCCCTGTGATCAAGGCAAGCCGCCGCTTCCCTCACGCGCACCGCCCCAGGACCATGCAGCAGTTGCTGCCGTTGGGCCCAAAAGTTATGACAAGCGCCTTGTCGACTTTTGCCGGTCGCGACTGGTTCGGGACATAATCCAGGTCGCAGTCCGGGTCCGGTTCGTTTAAATTCACCGTCGGCGGGACAAACCCCTCCCGCAGAACCCCCACCGCCGCCGCGGCCGCAAACGCCCCCGAGACGCTGTAACATTCTCCGGTCATGGACTTGATGGAACTGACCGGGATCTCGTAAGCGCGCTTGCCGAAGACTTCTTTGATGGCCTCGGTTTCGATTTTATCCGCGGCCACGGTCGAGTTGGCATTGGCACAGATATACCCGATGTCCTGCGGCTCCACCCCGGCGTTTTCCAGCGCGTTTCTCATCGCGGCCTTCACCCCGGTCCCGGCCGGGTTATATTTATGAAGGCGAAATGGATCAAAATAATACCCGAACCCGAGGACCTCGCCTAAAATCTGCGCCTTGCGGCTGCGCGCGTGTTCATAATCCTCCATCGCCAGAAGGCATGCCCCTTCGCCGAAGGTGACCCCGTTGCGCCGCCGGTCAAAGGGGCAATTGACGAACGCCCCGCCGTTGGTGCCGGATAAAAATTTGAGCGCATGAAAACCCTCGAAGGTGAGCTCACACATCTCCTCCACCCCGCCGGTAAAAATGAGTTTGGCGCGCTCCATCTGCAAAAAGTCATACGCGTAGCTCATCGCGTCCAGACTGGCCGTGAAACCGGTGGAGATCGTGGTATTAAACCCTTGAATATTGTTCCAGATGGAAACCTGGCTGGCGGGGGAATTGATGACGGTATTGGGAAAAAGGGCGGGGTTAACGTAACGGGGGCCTTCCTTCAAGGTCACCATGTCAAAATCGCTGATGCTTTTGATGCTTCCCAGGGTCGTCCCGACGGAAACACCCACATCGTCCGTGTTTTCCTCCGTAATGGTAAAGCCGCTGTCCGCAATGGCTAGCTTGGAGGCGGAAACCAGAAGCTTGGTGCTGCGGTCGAGGGTCCGCAGGCCCTTGGGGCCCATATAACGCACGGCGTCGAAATCGCTGATCTCACCGGCGACATTCACCGAAAACCGGTCGGTGGGAAACAGCGTCACGGGACGGTAACCGATCTTCCCGTCTTTAAGCGCCTGCCAGAATTCCTTCCTGCCCTGTCCGGTGCTGGCCAGGATCCCCAGGCCTGTAATCACCACCCGCTTATCGGCCGGTGAGTTGCTCATACGTCCCTGTTCGCGCTCTTCAAGGGAATCCTATTTGTTGATAATCTTGGCAACGATTTCGACGGTCTTGTTCAAACTGGTAAATTTGCTCAGTTGCTCCTCGGGAATCACGATCTTGTATTTCTTCTCGATTCCCGCCAGGATTTCCAGCGCCATCATCGAGTCCATGCCTAAATCCGTTGTGAACTGCGCATCATCGCTGATTTTTTCGGCGTCGGATTCGATAATCTCGGCGATCATCGCCCGGATATCTTCCTTGACATCAACAGCCGACTTCAATTTCATAATGTTATTGCCCTCCTTGTTAAATTTCCATTTTCCAGCATTTCGGCGCTGGTTGAATGCGTTTTGGGATCGCGGCTAAACGGTAATCCTTTCCTCAAAACAGGTTACCGGGATATCAGAGGATCAGTGGGCAGGATATCAGGGATCCGTGAATCAGGAAAAGCAAAGTTACGGCTTCCTGATCCGCTGATTTCCTTTTGCTTAATATTTTTGTTTATTATAGTGCCCAAGCGCGGCGGGGGTCAAGGAGTTTGGCAGGTTTTTCAGGAAGGCTTCTGATTACCAGACTTTCCGTAAGGCATCGATACTGCTCATATAATCATCATGATCCAGATGGACGGCCGCCCCATGTTCGGCTAGAAAATCCATCGCCTCCGAAACCGAAACATCCAATTCTGCCGCCAAGCGTCCTAATGATATTTTACCGTGACGGTAGCGCTCCAGAAGTAAAAATCGCCACCCGTATTCCAATAGCTCCCTGGCGGACTGTGATCGGTCCTTTTTCCCCTGCTTAGCTCATTTAAAGATATGCCGTTGCTCCTGCGCATTCAACCGCAGACTTATCACGTTCATTTTTTATGGCAGGTTCTCAATATCCTGCGGCGTGCGGATGTTGAGGCAAGGCCTGCTCCAGAGAGGCTGCTTCTTTTTTCAATCTTATATTATCCTCTTTGAGAACGGCGAGTCTTTGGTGAATCCAATCCCTGCTGTCGGGCAATTGGTGTTTGAGCGCCGTCTGCCTTTGCCTGAGGTGCTCGATCGTCTTTAAAGGCTGGGCGCTCTCTTTTTCCATCCTCGCCAAATCTTCTTGCGCCTTCCGGACATTTCTTCGGCTTTGCCGGACAGAAACCAAAAGGGCATTCCCTTGTCCCTTCGACAGCCTGGGCGACGCGCCTGCCGATACCATCCCCGTCTTGGCCTGCAAGCGGGCAATGTCCGCCTGAAGGGCTTTTATTTTCACGTCCACATCTTCTTTCCTGCCCGTCTCCACCGGCCCGCCCTGTTCTCTTTTTCTTAACAATGCGTGCTTCCTGGCCTCCAAAAACTTTAACTCCTCGTCCAGAGATTGGATGTGTTTCTCGTAACCAGTGATTTCCGAGGCAAGAAAATCATTTTTATCCGCCAGATTCCGGAAGCTCTCCTTAAGGCCAGCGAGGCTCAACTCCAGCATGGCCTCGGCGGAGCCGTGCGGGGATGTCTGGGCAAAGCCGGGATGCGTGAGCGCGCCTATAAAAATGACCGTTAATAAATATTTCTTCATCATTATAAGATCTGAACAATCGTGAGAATGGGCAAGAAAAGCGCAATAACGATAAATCCAATGACTACGCCTAAGAACCCAATCACCAGCGGCTCGATGATGCTGGTAAGCCCATCCACCGCGGCATCGACCTGATCGTCATAGAATTCGGCAATCTTCAGAAGCATCTTTTCCATCTGCCCCGTTTTCTCGCCGATGCTGATCATCCGCGTCACCATCGGCGGGAAAACCCCGCTTTTAATGAGCGGCCCCGCCAGGCTCTCCCCCTCGCGCACGCTTCCCTTGACCTCGTCAATGACTAGTTCCAGGACGCGGTTTCCGATCGTCTTTCCGACAATCTCCAGGGATTCCAGGATGGGAACGCCGCTCTGGATGAGGGTGGCCAAGGTGCGGCTGAAACGGCTGATAGCGACCTTGCGCATCAATTCGCCGAAAATCGGTATCCTCAAAACAGCCCGGTCAATAACGAGCGCCCCTTTTTCGGTCTTATGCCACTGCCTGAGAAAAACGATAATCGCGGCGGCGCCGGCGACAAACCACAGCAAATGATGCTTGAGGGCATCACTTACGGTCATGAGCATCTGTGTCATGGCCGGCAGATCCCGGCCGAAGGAATCATAGATGCCCTTAAAGGTCGGCACGACCTTAACCAAAAGGACGACCGTGATGATAATCGCCATGGAAACAACGACCATGGGATACATAAGAGCCGCTTTCACCTTACGCTTCAGGCGCAGAATCTTTTCCAAATACGACGAGATACGGTCCAGAATCGCGCTCAACACCCCGCCGGTCTCGCCGACCTTAATCATGTTGACAAAAAGACCGTCGAAGACGTTGGGGTGCTTGGCGAAGGCCGCGGAAAGGCTGCTTCCGCTCTGGATATCATCACGGACACTGATGAGGACTTTTTTGAACAAGGGGTGGGTCACCTGATCCTGGAGGGCGTCTAACCCCTGGATGATGGGAATCCCGGCATCCACCATGGTGGCTAATTGGCGCGTGAAAATCACGATTTCATCCGCTTTGACCTTTTTGCTTCTGAAGGTGCCGCGTCTGCCGCTCACTCCTTCTTTGATCTCGGCAAGCGAGATAATGACCAGCTGGCGCTTGCGAAGCTCCTCGATAACGGCGACCTTGCTCTCCGCCGCAATCTTACCGCCTACGGTGCGGGAATCCTTATTTTTGGCGACATATCTAAAGGTGGGCATCTGAATCGTTCTCAGGAGGCTCTAGGCCATACCAGCGGTCAATGGCCGTCTCAATTTCCCGGCGGGTGGCGATAAAGGGGGCGACCTTACAATGCGTATGGCGGCGCACATGCGTCTTGACGAAAGTATCAAAGGGATTCAGCATCACAAGGCTTAAAATATCCCCTACCCGGTCAAGAGGGATCACGCGGTGGCGGCAGACAACCTCACGGGGAACAAGCTGAAGGACGTTTCTGTCAATCTCATAACGGTCAATGGCAATGTAGGGAATGTTGCACTGGACGACCAAAGCGGCAACAATATCCCGGTCATCGACAAACTTAAACCCGATGAGGATCTCGCCGATATAACCGCCTTTTTCCTTCTGAATCTTCAAAGCCTGATTCAACTGAAGGCGGGTAATCCTCTCGCGGTCGATGAGGATTTCCCCCAGGAGCCGTTTTTTGGGTGTCGCATCGATTTCATCGACGGTCATCTCACACCTCAGCGTCATAGGCAACTTTTACGGTGTTATCCATTGAAAATTCTATCATAAAATACGGCTCACAGATAAGAAAACACAAAAAAATGCGGCCAACCCCTTTATTCGCTGGTTGTCACCCGAAGGACCTCCTCCAGCGTGGTCTCCCCTGAGACACACTTTTCCATGGCATCCTCCCACAACGTCGCCATGCCCTTCTCTTTTTGCGCATAACGCTTGATATCGTCCGAAGATTTCCCGTTCAAGAGCATCTCCCGCACCGTGTCGTCAATATCCAAAACCTCTACGATGCCCATCCGTCCGCGGTAGCCGGTCTGACGGCAGGCCTCACATCCCTTGCCGTGGTAAAAGACGGTCCCCGCTTTGAATTTATAATCCAGCCGGCCGAGGACATCTTTGGGGATCTCTAAGGGTTGTTTGCACTGTTCGCAAATTTTGCGGCATAGGCGCTGGGCGCTCACCAGGATTAAGCTGGAGGCAACCAGAAACGGCTCTACCCCCATGTCCACCAGCCGCGTGAGAGCCCCGGCGGCATCATTGGTATGAAGAGTCGAGAGCACCAACTGTCCCGTCAAAGAGGCCTTGATGGCGACATCGGCGGTCTCATTGTCGCGGATCTCGCCGACCATCACGACATCCGGACTCTGCCGCAAGATGGCGCGTAACCCTTCGGCAAAGGTCAATCCGATTTCCGGACGGGTATGAATCTGCGTGAGGCCGTCCACCAAGTATTCCACCGGGTCCTCGACCGTAACGATATTCTTATCCACCGTATTCAGGACATTGAGGACAGAGTAAAGGGTGGTGGATTTGCCGCTTCCCGTCGGACCGGTGACCAGAATCATCCCAAAAGGCTTCTTCACGGCCTCCTGCATGATCTTGAGAGGCTCTTCCGTAAAACCCAGCCCTTCCAGTCCGGCGGAAAGATTGGCCTTGTCCAAGATGCGCATAACGACCTTTTGCCCGAACGTCGTCGGAAGAATGGAAACGCGAAAGTCGACCTCCCGGCTGACAATCCGCAGCTTGAACCTGCCGTCCTGCGGCAGATGAATACACGTAATGTCCAGACGGGACATAATCTTGAGGCGCACAATAATCGCATTCTGGTTTTCCTTGGGGATTTCCAGGATGTCCTGCAGCACCCCGTCGATGCGGTAACGCACCCGCATCCCCTCGGAGGCAGGCTCCATATGGATATCAGAGGCCCTCTGCCTTAAGGCCTCCTTGATAATCAGATTCACCATCCGTATGATCGGGGCCCTCTCGCTTTCGTCAACCACATTATCCGTGTCCAGGCCGTGCTCCTGTTCGCTCACAATTTCGAATTCGCCGGCTTCGATATCCTTGCTGATATCCGCAACGCTGGCGGCCTTCGGCTCGCCGTAGTATTCGTCGAGGGCCTTGGCGATTTCCTCGCTCGTGCTCATGACGGCCTCGATCTCTTTACCGGTGATATTCTTCAAATCGTCGATGGCAAAGACGTTGAGGGGATCAGAAAGGGCAACGGTCACAGAATTTTCCAGGGACGAAAGGGGAATGATGCGGTATTGACGGGCCACGCGCTCCGGGATGATTTCCTTTAATGAGGGGTCGATCTTATATTTGCCTAAATTAATAAAAGGGATATTGAGCTCCCGCACCAACAGGACCAGGAGATCCTTCTCACTCACCAGTCCCTTCTCGATGAGCGCCTTGTCCAGGCTGATGCCCTTGCTCTTCTGCAAAGCAACCGCCTCATCGATATCCTTCTGTTTAAGATGCTGCGACCTGATCAGAGTCTTCAGAACTTTGTCTTTGAGCGTCTCAGGCATATCTTTTTATTCCTCATCACAGGCCGTCACCCTTAAGACCTCCTCCAATGTCGTCAAACCGGCAACCGCCTTGGCCAAACCGTCTTCGCGCATGGTTTTCATCCCCTCGGCGCGGGCCGTCTCCTTAATCTTAAACTCCCCGGCCCTTTGAAGGATGAGCTCCTTAATCGCCGGCGAAAAGACAAGGACCTCCGTAATTCCGACACGTCCCTTGTAGCCCGTGTGAAAACAATGCTTGCATCCCTTCCCCCGAAAGAGCTGAACACTTTGGGAGGAAACCGTTCGGGCCGCCTGCGGCGAGCCTCGCCAAAGGCGGGCCAAGCCGACGCGCTCGGCGACGATGGCGGAAAGGGATTGGGACTCCGTGCAATGGGGGCAGATCCGCCTCAAAAGCCTCTGGGCGACAATCGCCAGGACCGAGGAACAAATCAAAAACGGCTCAATCCCCATATTTTCCATACGGACAATCGAACCCGCGGCGGTCGTCGTATGCAGGGAGCTCAACACCAAATGGCCTGTCAAAGCGGCCTTCACCGCGATATCCAGGGTCTGGGAATCGCGGATTTCCCCAATCATAATAATATCGGGGTCCTGCCGCAGGATAGACCGCAGCGCCGCCGGAAACGTCAACCCGACGGACGGCCTGATGTTAACCTGATTGATTCCCTTCATCTGGTATTCCACAGGGTCTTCGACGGTAATAATATTTTTGCCGGGGGAATCCACGTACCTCAGAATGGAATACAGGGTCGTCGTCTTGCCGCTTCCCGTCGGGCCGCAGGCCAAGATGAGCCCGTGGGGCTTGACGGCGCATTCTTTCAGGCGTTTCAGGGATTCCGGCTCAAAGCCGAGATTCTCAACATCTAAAACGGCGGCCCCCCGGTCCAGAACCCTCAAGACAACCTTTTCCCCCAAAACCGTCGGCAGGACATTCACGCGAAAATCCACTTCCCGGCTATTAGAGACGACAGTTTTAAACCGCCCGTCCTGGGGAAGGCGATGCTCGGAGATGTCCAGATTCGATATGACCTTAATGCGGGAGACAATCGGATAAAGGAAGGCCTTGGCCATGCGGTCGATCTCCTGGATCACCCCGTCAATCCGGTAACGGACCCGCACAGCCTTTTCCAGCGGCTCGATAAAGACATCGCTCGCCTTTGATAAAACGGCCTGCTGGATAACCGTATCGGTGAGCTTGATAATAGGGGCCTCGTCGGATAATTGTTCGACCGCCGCCTGGTCCCCTTCGGCCTGCGCCTCCTTAATGAGCTCCATCTCCCCCGTGTCTTTAATATCCTTAATAATCGCCTCAAAGATCTCCGCAGGGGTGATGCCCCCTTCCTGTTCCTTGTAATACTTGTGAATCGTCTTCTCGAGATCCTTGGGCCGGCTGATAATGGGATTAATGGTATAACCTGTCAAGGCCTTGATATTATCAATCACGAAAATGTTGAGAGGATCGGCCATGGCGAGGGTCAGATGATCCCCCATCAAAGAAATCGGCATAATCTGATATTTCAGCGCCACCTCCTGAGGGATAATTTTGACGACTTCCGGATCAATCTTCAGACGGGAGATGTTGATAGGCGGATACCCCAGCCCCTCGCTGAGGACATGGGTCAGGGTATCCTCATCGATCAAATTGAGCGTGATAAGAATCCGGTTTAATTCCTCGCCGGTCTTCTTCTGCTCTTTAAGGGCGCGTTCCAGATCCTCGGAGGAAATCAACTTGTCGCGGATAAGGATTTCTTTCAGACGGTCTTTAAGAGATGCCATGCTGTAGTCGCCTCTTAAGAAAGCGGTTATCGACTGCCCTTGGAATAATAACTATCAATGGACTGTTTGATTTCGGTGGCCGTGCTCACGAAGGTCTGAACGGTGCATCCCGTGAGAAGCTCCACGTCCTCCGTGGCCTGAAAATTTAACGGGTTGGCCATCGCCAGGGTCAGGCTCTTCCCTATTTTATCGATGGGAATAAGACAAAATTTCCGGCAGACGCCCTCGGGCACCGAATGAATAACCTCAGGGTCGATTTCATAATTGGCAAGCGGCAGGTAAGGAAACCCGTACTGGCAGGTGAGGGCCTGGGCGATATCTTTCTCTGTGGCGAATTTCATCTGGACGAGGATCTCCCCCAAGAGCCCGCCGCGTTTATCCTGATATTCCCTGGCCAGATTCAGCTGATCGTGGTTAATGACGCCGCGCTCGATGAGAAGCTCCCCTAACTGTTTTGTCGTTGTCTTTTTAAAATGCCGCATAGAGAAATTCTACTATACTTGTCTCAAGTTCACAATTTATAAATTGGTATATTGAGTTTGGCAAATTTTCCCCTAGAATTCCCCTCCATCGACGGGAGGGGATGAGGGGAGGGTGAAGATTAAATTGTCACCCCCACCTTTCCTCCCCCGTCGAGGGGGAGGAATGAGGGTCAAAAAGTGCCAAACTCAAGTTAGTATTATGGATTGAAGACGCGCCCCCATCCTTCTCAAAAAACCGTTCGTCTTTTGCTTAAGTTCAGAAGAAACCCCATCATGACGGCAAAGATCAAAAAAGACGAACGCCCGTAACTGATAAAGGGAAGGGTCAGCCCGACAACGGGAAACAATCCCATCACCATGCCGATATTGATGACGGCTTGCAGCGTCAGGATGGAGACAATCCCTATGCCGACAAGCATCCCGAATTTATCTTTGACCTGCTCCGTAATGTCCAGACCACGACTAATCAGTTGAAAATAGCAATAAACCAGCAAAAGACCGCCCACAAACCCCCACTCTTCCCCGATGACGGAGAAAATAAAATCCGTATGCCGCTCGGGGAGAAAATTCAACTGATTTTGTGTCCCGGAAAGCCACCCTTTCCCGAATATCCTGCCGGAACCCACGGCGATTTTGGACTGAATAATCGTATACCCCGCGCCCAGAGGATCAACATTGGGATTCAAAAAAACCAGCAGGCGGTCCTTCTGGTAGGGTTTGAGGATATGCCAGGCAAAAGGGAGGATACCCAGCATCACGGCAAGCAGACCCCCGATATAACGGAATTTCAGGCCACCGGCAAACATCATGACCAGAGATATCCCCAAAAGAAGCAGGGCCGTTCCCAAATCCGGCTGTTTGAAGACAAGCAGCATGGAGAGTCCCACCCAAAAAAGCGGGAATATCATCTCCCGCAAAATGACCTCCATTTTCCCAATGATATCAAGCAAAATAATCGGCCGGCGCTTGCTCCAATAACGCCCCAACATCAAGATAACGGCCAATTTCGTTATCTCGGAGGGTTGGAAACTCAGCCCCCCGAGTTCCAGCCAGCGCCTTGCCCCCAGGGCGTCCCGTCCGCCCAGAAGCACTCCCAATAAAAGGACAATGTTAAAGCCGTAAAAAAAATAAGCGATATCATAAAACTTCCTGTAATCCATTCTGCCGACGAGAAACATCAGGAGCATCCCCGCGGCGGCACACCACAACTGGTCATAAAAGACCTCCCGGGACACACGGACGTTTTCAAACGAGGCGCTGTATAAGGCCAGCAATCCCATGACAATAAGGGCCGTTGTGTAAATCCAAATTTTCTTGTCTAAATCCCGTCTCATTCGATGAAGCTCCTTAAAACACCCCCCCTGGCATATCCTTCCCCGCCCTAGGATTACAAGGCTTCCCGCTCCTTCATCCCCAGAAGAAGGCTCCTCGCAATCAGAGAGGCGTTATAACTCGAACCCCCGTACTCCAAAAAAATGCACAGGGCGATATTTTTCTTTTCGCCCCTGACATAACCGGTAAACCAGGCATGGGGTTTTTTGCCTCCGGATGTCTGGGCCGTCCCTGTCTTTCCGGCCACATACACATCGGGGAAATCCAGGATATGAGCCGTTCCGGAAAAATCGGTCACGGCGGCCCTTAATCCTTTCTGAACGGTTTGCAGCGCCCTTTCATCGATTTTAATCTTCCGCTCACCGGACAATCTCTCAACCTCCGTCTCGCCGATCGCCTTAATCACATGGGGCTGAACCATCACCCCCTGACGGGCGATCACGGCCATCAGGCGGAGGATCTGCAAAGGAGTCGCAAGGACATCGCCCTGCCCAATCGACAGATTCAGGGTATCCCCGGCATGCCATCGTCCCATTCCGGAGGCAATCCTCTGCTGCTGGCTGGGAATGAAACCGGCCTCTTCATAGGGCAGGTCAATATGCGTCATCTCTCCCAGACCCAGCCAACGGGCATAATGATGGATTGTCTCTGCCCCCAACAGAAGCCCCACATTGTAATAGTACACATTGCAGGAGTGCGCCAGCGATGCAATCAGATTCTGCGAGCCATGCACATGAGTGCAACGGAATCCCGCCTTCCTCAAGAAATAAACGCCTGTGCAGACAAAACTCGTCTGAGGCGTGATTTTTTTTGAATGCAAACCGGCCGTTGCCAAAACCACCTTAAAAACCGACCCCGGCGGAAACGCCCCCTTAATGGCACGGTTAAGAACAGGCGCTGACGGATCGGCCAAAAAACGGCTGACCTCATTCTGCCGCCGGCTGTCCGCAAAAGCGCTGGGATCAAAGGCCGGCGAACTGGCCAGGCTTAAGATTTCCCCGTTATCCATATCCATCACGATGATAACCCCTGTCTTGTCTTCCAATAGCTCCAGGGCATCCTGCTGGATATCGCTGTCGATAGTAAGGGTGATATCCTGCCCTTTCTTCGGCTCGCGCAGGCCCAATAACCGCACCTGCTGGCCGCGGCTGTTGACCTCAACCTGCAAACCGCCCTCCTCCCCCCGCAGATAGGCATCGTAATATTCCTCCACGCCGGAGTAGCCGGTCACGCTCTGCAGCGAATAGCCATATTCCTTAAAACGCTCCTTCTGGGCACGGTTGATTTTGCCCGTATATCCCAGGACATGCGCGCTGTTTTTATGCAAAGGATAATCCCGTCTGTAAGTCTCCTGGATAAAGAGGCTCGGGAACCGGTATTTGTTCTCCTCGATCACGATGGCCTTTTCAAGCGGAATATCCTCCGCCAGGGTGACGGGATCAAAAGGGGCTGTTTTTCTCTGGCCGTAGCGCTGAAGGATCGAGTTCTCATCCATCCCTAAGACAGCGCTAAGGAATTCGAACACCCCTTCCGCCTTCTGGATATCCTGGGGGGTGACCATCACATCATACGAAAGACGGTTATCAGCCAGGATTTTCCCGTTACGATCCTTAATCCGGCCCCGCCATCCATCCAAAGGAACAATGCGGATACGGTTATTGACGCTGAGACCATAAAAATACCGCCCCTGGATCGCCTGGACGTAAAATAAATCCGCGACGATGAGCACGAAGAATCCGACAATCGTTATACGAATAATTTTGAGACGCATTTTTTCATCTGGCTGAAAACAAACGGGGCCGCGGCCATGGTCAAGACAAGCTGCGGCATGAAGATAAACCGAAACACCTCACTTGAAGGGATGACGCCTTCGAATATCCGATACAGGGAATAATAGGCCGCGACGTTAATAATAAGGATCACAAAGATTAATATATACCGCGACAGGCGCGACCCCATATGGTAAATATATTGCTTGAGGATCGTCGTCATATAAGCAGAGACGACAAACGAGCACAGAGAAAGGCCAAAGACATTCGTGCTGAAACTGTCCCTCACAAGGCCCGCCAACAGGGCCGTCAACAGGCCGTAGCGGATGCCGAAATAGAGATTAAAAAAGATAATCAGCAGTAAAGACAAGTTAGGCGCCAGCCACCACCCGACGCTGTTGAATAACAGGAATTCTGCCACAAATGCCGCAATAACAAAGAACGTGATAACGATAACCCTGCGCATGGATTGTCCCGGCCTATTTCAATAGGATAAGCACTTCCTCAACCTGCGAAAATGAAACGACAGGCTTGATGATACATTCGATGGACGGCCTCTGAGGATAATCTATAACCTCTATAACCTCGCCTATCAGCAGCCCTTCAGGGAAAGAGGAGCTCAATTTTGAGGTGATGACCTTATCTCCCGCATAAACCTTGGCCTGCGCGCTCAAATACCGTATGCGGCAGACGTCCATCTGCAGGGAACCCGAGACCAAGCCGACCTCCCGGGAGCCCCCCACGACGGCAGCGACGCTGAACTGCGGATCCGTCAGAAGAATGACCTTGGATGTCTCCGGACTTGTCTCGGCGATCTTGCCCACGACCCCCAGGGCATTCACGACCGCCATGCCCTGCGTTATCCCGTCATCCGTTCCCTTATCGATAATGAGGGCCGAATTCCAAAGAGACGGGTCCCGGCCAATGACATGGGCGGCGACCGAGGCGTAGACGAGCTCCTGTTTTAATCCCAGAAGCTTTTCCAGGCGCGCATTTTCCTGCATCACCTCTTCCAGACCGACCAGCCGCGCCTTCAAGATATCAACCTGCTTTTTTAAACGCTGGTACTCCCTGAATGTCTTATGGTAAAAAAGAACTTTCTTGACTTCGTAAATAGGAATGGATAACAGACGGATAGGGGCCCCCATGCCATGAATGAACCCAAACTTAAGACCGGTAAACGCATCAGAACGGGCAAAAAATATGAGGAAGGGTATGACGAGGACTAAAAGGTAAGCTAAATTCTTCTGGTTTTTTCTAAACACGCATATATCGGAGGATTGACCCCATGTGCGACTTTAGCTGCACAAGGGGGGTCACCGCTTGGTTAAAATTCCAGTTTGGTTTCAACGACAATCCGTCTTCGTAAACGCGCCGGCATATTTAACACCTGGCCCGTTCCCATAACGACGGCTGTCAGGGGGTCATCCGCGACGTGTACCGGCAGACCCGTTTCTTCGGAAATCCTTTTATCAAGACCGCGCAAAAGAGATCCGCCGCCGGCCATCACAATGCCGCGGTCAATCAAGTCTGCGGCCAGTTCAGGGGGGGTCTGTTCCAATGTAGACTTGGAGGCATCCACAATGGCCTGGACCGGATCATGCAGGGCCTCTCGAATCTCTACGGAAGTGATAGAAATTGTCTTAGGCAAACCCGAAATCAAATCGCGGCCCCGGACATCCATATTTAATTCCTCCTCCAGCGGAAAGGCCGATCCGATACGGATTTTGATTTCCTCAGCCGTCCGTTCCCCTATCATCAGGTTATATGTCTTGCGCAGATATTCAATGATGGCCCCATCCATTTCATCACCGGCGATACGGATAGACTTGGAGAACACAAGGCCTCCCAGGGAAATAACGGCAAGCTCGGTGGTACCGCCGCCGATGTCGATAATCATATTTCCGGCCGGCTCCTCCACCGGCAGCCCCACCCCTAGGGCCGCGGCCTTAGGCTCTTCAATCAAAACGACGGTTCTGGCCCCTGCCCGTTCGGCAGAATCCCTTACCGCCCGTTTTTCAACGGCCGTAATCCCCGAGGGGATAGCAATCACGATCGCCGGACGCACCAGGACCTTACGTTTGTGCACTTTGCGGATAAAATGCTTTAACATCGCTTCCGTTATCTCAAAATCCGAGATGACGCCGTCTTTCATCGGCCGGATGGCGATGATGTTTCCGGGGGTGCGGCCCAACATCTTTTTGGCCTCTTCCCCGACAGCAATCACACGGTTTGTATCCTTTTCGATGGAAACAACGGAGGGTTCGCACAGGACAACGCCTTCTCCCTTGACATAAACGAGCGTATTGGCAGTGCCCAAGTCGATGCCCATATCATTGGAGAACAACCCGATGATATAATTCACGACCCTGGAGCAAATCTTAAAGAATCTTTGTAACATACATATCCCTTATATATGAAAAGAAAATTAGTGTCAATGATATTTCCATTTATTCACCTCACCCCCACCGCCTGAACTCCCAGTCCCTTTAAATCCCGGATAAAGCCCGGATAGGATTTGGAGACACACTCAATATCTCTAATGCGCATACCCAGTTTTGAACCTAATATGGCAAAGGACATCGCCAGGCGATGATCTCGATGGGGATCAAGCAGGCAGTCGGTCTTATACTGATTCTGGGGATAAATAACAATCTCATTTCTTTTTTCCACCACCTTTGCGCCTATTTTCCTTAACTCCTGCCCCAAGTCGCTGATCCGATCGGATTCCTTAACACGCGCATGGCCGATATCCAATAAACGCGTTGGGCCATCGGCAAAAAGGGCTAAAATAGCCATCACCGGGACCAAATCCGGACAATCCTTCAAGGAGAAATCACCTCCCTTAAGGCAAAACGGCCCTTTCATCCTTATAGATTTTGATGTCTTTTGAAATTTAACCCCCATCTTCTCCAAGAGCCGCAGGATATGACTATCGGCCTGAACGAAACGGTCGTCAAAGGCCCCTTCAAGAGCGACATCGGATTTATTAAGGACAGCCGCCGCCATCAAAAAGGCGGCCAGGCCATAATCTGCCGGAACCGTAAAATTTTTCAGCCCCTTAAAGCGCTGATTTGCAGGAATTACATAACGGCGCAGGCCCTCTCTTCTTATCTTGACACCACTTTTATCGAGGACCTGCATAGTCATTGTAATATAATCGGCAGACACGATTTTTTGTCCTGTCAATGTCAGAGAAGTGTCCTCTCCCATCTGCGGGCAGGCGATAAGCAATGCCGAAATAAACTGAGAGCTTAAGCTCCCGTCAATCTGAATATTTCCCCCGCGAAGGCTTCCTCCCTGGATGCGGATCGGTATCCCCTCCTGCCTTCCTTCCCCGAAAATTTCTACTCCCATGGAGCGCAGGGTCCGCGTCAGAAAAAGATTCGGGCGCCCTTTCAATGTCCCCTGGCCCCCAATGGTTGCCTTACGGCCGTAGAGGGCAACCAGCGGCAGGATAAACCGCAAAACTGTCCCCGATTCCCCCACATGAATATGCGAAAGACGCAGAGGATTACGCTTCGCCGCTACCTTCCATGTCTCTCGATGCAGACGGGTTAACTGAGCGCCCAAATTTCGCGCAACCCGCATCGATACCCTGGCATCGTCGCAAGGCGAAGGGTTCCGGATGAAGGAGATCCCGCCGCAGGCGGCAATCATAAAGGCGCGGATAGAATACGATTTGGAGGAGGGAACATGCACAGCCCCCCTCACAAAAGCGGCGGGTTGAACCTTGAGAATCATTATTCTTTGATGATGACCTGATCGTTTTTACGGACCTGGCGGCTTGAAAGGGGCGGGATAAAATCGGCCGCCGACATCTCAGGCTGAACACGCGTGATTTTGACATCGCCGAGATACTGCTTGTCGCGGTAAACGGACAATATCTTATCTGCGGCTATGCCGTGATTGGTTCCTAGATTGACGATGATAAATTCCGTTTGCGCATCCACGGTTAAGACACGGCCTTCCAATGACTTGGAAGGGGCGATCACGATTTTTTCAAGCTCAACTTCTTCCTGTTTAGGAGAAACTGAGGCGGCCTCCGGCGTGGGTGTTGCTGTGGGACGGGTGGACTCAACCTGCGCCTGCTTCAGGCGGTTCATCTCCTCCTCCAACTCTTTCTTGCGCTGTTCAATCTCTCGAATTTTCTCCTCCAAGGCCTGTTTGGCATCCAACTCGGCCTGTAATTGTTTTTCCAAATCAGCCGCTTTCTGTTTTGCCTCTTCACTGCCGGCTAACTTCTTCTGAAGCTCTTCCTTAGCCTTGATCTCTTGACCCATCTGCTCTTTCAGGGTAAGATTTTCCGACTTTAATTCCTCTCTTAATCCCTTCTCCAGCTCCAGGTCATCCAGCAAACCATTAATCTTCTCGTCGGCTTCCTTATTCTTCTCTTGCAGCAGAAATCCTTGCTTGATCGCATCTTGCAGCTGGGCTTCAATTTTGGCTTCGTTGGCCTTGCTCTTTTCTAACGTTACCTCGACTGATTTACGCCTCTCGATTTCTTTATGGAGAAAGAACATGGTAAGACCCGCCAAAGAAAGGGAAAGGACAATAAAAATAATCAGGAAGATTGTTAAGACCTTACCAGAGGAGTTTATCGGCTTTTTCATGGGCGGTCAAAATAAAAAGGGTTGAAATTTCATGCTGGTATTATTATATGGAAAAAGTAACATAAGTAAAGTCTGGAATTAAATATTTATTTGCAGGCTCAAATGTCCACTTTCTCCAGGAATTCCCGAGGCATCTTGCACAGGAATTCCAAGAAACACCCGTAGTGCGGATGCCTAAAGCCTATGCCCTGGGCATGGAGGGCAAGCCGGGGGAAACTTCCCTTCCTGCCGTATTTCTCATCCCCTAATATCGGATGCCCTTCGTGGCTCATGTGCACGCGCAGCTGATGGGTTCGTCCTGTCCGTGGAAAGAGGTGCACCAGAGAAACCCCGTGATGGCGCTTAACGACTTTGTAAAAAGTAACGGCCTCTTTGGCCCCTTCTGTGTAGACGACATCCTGTTTTCCCCTCTGATAGACGTGCCGCCCCAGCGGCGCATCAATGACGCCTTCGTCAAACTCAACCTCACCCGCGACCAACGCCGTATAATGCTTCTTGACTTGATGTTCCTGAAATTGTCTGGCCAGATGCGCATGGGTGACATTATCCTTGGCAACCAGCAAAAGCCCCGAGGTCTCTTGATCCAGGCGGTGAACAATGCCCGGGCGAAAGGATGTATTGACGTCCGAGAGACGATCACAGTGAAATAATAAGGCGTTGACCAGTGTCCCTGAATAACATCCCTGAGCCGGATGCACCAGCATCCCGGCCGCCTTATTCACGGCCAGAAGAAAATCATCCTCGTAAAAAATATCTAAAGGGATATCTTGCGCTTCGATATCCTGGGGGGGCAGAAGCTCATCCGGGATCCGGACATGCACCTCATCGCCCTCGTGAACATTGTAATGGGCCTTGACCGTTTTGCGGTTGACGAGCACACAATCCGCCTCGATGAGCTTCTTGACGAAACTGCGGGAAGGCGCCTGGGCAAGGTGCTGCGCCAAATAGGCATCAAGGCGTTTGTGATGATTCTCTGCGTCAACTTTTAATACGTGCGTTGACATAAAGGGCCGCCCCCATCAATCCCAGACACACCCACTGATAAACGCTCAACCCCGCCCACAGCACATCATGATCGGCCCGGAAGAATTCAACGCCGAATCTTAAAAGAGAGGCCGAAAGAAGATACACGGCAAAAACCCTTCCATGAACCTGCGTCGTCTTCTGATACCGTTTCAGAAAAAAGAAAATCATCAAAAGCCCGAAAAAAGAATAAAGCTGGGTAGGATGAAGACGGGCACCGTGGGCGGGAAAAAATATCCCCCACGCGACCTCTTTCCCATAACAACAGCCATTTAAGAAACAACCTATCCGGCCGATGGACTCCCCCAGAGCCACATAGGGAGCCACCAGATCCAATAACGGAAGAAGCGGTAATCCCTTCTTTCTCACGAATCCTATGCCGGCAAGACAGGCCGCGATAAATCCGCCCTGCCAGGCCAGGCCGCCTTTCTGAATCATCACGATCTCCCAAGGATGGTCTATAAAAAAACTTGCATTCAGGATCACGTAAAAAAGACGGGCCCCTGCCAAACCGGCGACGACGACCCAAAAGGCGAGATCAAAGATGCTGTCCGGGGCGAGGCCTAGCCTCTCGGCATCCCGGGAGGCCCCCAGGGTGCACACCATCACAGCCACGGCAAACATTAACCCGTAGGCGTAAACGGTCAGAGGTCCGAAGGTATAGATGACAGGATGCATGGTTATACCCTGCCGGGACGGAAACACTTCCAGGCAATCATCACGGCACCGATAGTGATGGCGCTGTCCGCGATATTAAAGACCGGCCAGATGCGGAAGTCAATAAAATCAATCACATGGCCGTAGGCAATGCGGTCATATAAATTCCCTAAAGCGCCGCCCAGAATCAATGAAAAGGCGATCATATAGCTGCGGCTGACGGCCTGCGGATTCTTGTGGTAATAATGGATGTTATAAATCAAAAGTGCCACGGCGATAAGAGGGATGATGATAAAAACAACTCCCCGGTCTTTAAAAAAACCGAAGGCAATACCGGTATTGTGCACAAGGGTCACGTGAAAGACGCGGCGGATAACAGGCAGGGACTCGCCGCTGGAAAGAAAACGGGAAAAGAAAACCTTTGCGACCCTGTCGAGGCCGACAACGAAAAGGGTCACTAAAAGCGACAGGAAAACATCCCATTGAGATCGGTTAAGATCTCTCATCTTTTTTCGGATTCAATTCTCTCTTGGCACTTCAGGCAGGTCTCGGCGTAAGGAATGGCCTTGAGCCGCGCCTCGGAGATGGACTTATCGCATTCCGTGCATGTCCCGTAGGTCTTGTCTTCGATTTTTTTGAGGGCAAGGTCGACCCTGTAGAGGACCTCCCGTTCGTTGGAGGCCAGCCCCAGGCTGAACTCCCGGTCGTAGAGGTCGGTCGCCACATCCGCCATATGCTGCACATGACCCGAGGCGTCCCGCGACTCGCTGCCCACCCCGCCGTTAGGACTCTGGGAGATGTTATTGATATCGCGGACAAAATCTTCCTTTAATTTCAAGAGGAGTTTTTTAAAAAACTCCAGCTTCTTCTTGTCAAATTTCTTTTGCATCATCCAGCGTACTCCTTTACATTAACCGCGCAACGGGCACAAAGCGTTTCATGTTCTGGATCCTCTCCGATGTCCGTTCGATAATTCCAGCACCGGCTGCATTTCTCTCCCTCGGCTTTCTGGACAACAATTTCCCGCGCGAAACTCCCCGCGGAAGGTTCTCCGAAATTGGGGACATACTCAACGGCCGCCTGGGAAACGATAAATACCGACGGGAGCATGCCTTCGTGCGCTTTGAGGTAATCGTATTCGTTTTTGTTCCCTGTCCGAATAAGAATTTTCGCCTCAAGCGAGCTTCCCACTTCCCCTGCCTGGCGCTTATCCTCAATGGCCTTGAGGACATCGGGCCTCATCACCACAAGCCGCCTGAATTTTTCCTCAACGGCCTTATTATTCCATTCTCCCGGCATGACAAGCCAGTCCAGCAAATGAACGCTGGGGACATCCTTCATGCCGGCATCCTTAGGGCTGGCCAGATAAATCTCATCCGCCGTAAAACTTAAAATCGGGGCCATGGCCCTCACCAGATGATTGAGAATATGATAAAGAACGGTCTGCGCGCTCCTTCTTTCCCGCCCATAAGCCGCAGAAGTATACAGCCTGTCTTTTAGGATGTCAAGATAAAAACTGGAGAGATCCTCGTTGCAGAAAGTATAAATCATCTTTGTGACTTTGGCAAATTCATAGCCGTCAAAAAAATGCCTCAACTCTACAATCGTTGCATACAGACGATAGAGCGCCCATTTGTCCAAATCCGCCAGATGAGTGTAGGGCACCTCGTCCCGCGAGGGGTCGAAGTCATAAAGATTTCCCAAAAGGTAGCGGGCGGTATTGCGGATTTTGCGGTAGGCGTCCGTCAAGCGCTCAAGGATCTCGGGAGAGATGCGGACATCTTCTTCGTAGAAGCTGGAGGCGGCCCACAGCCTGACAATGTCGGCCCCGCTATTTTTCATCAAATCCAGCGGCGAGATGACGTTTCCCAGCGACTTGGACATCTTGCGTCCCTGGCCGTCCACGACAAAACCGTGCGTCAAAATGATTTTAAAGGGCGGTTTCCCTTCAATGGCCATCGCCGGAATGAGAGAGGATTGAAACCAGCCGCGGTGCTGGTCGGAGCCTTCCAGATACATCTCAATAGGCACTTCGCGGCCCATCACGGCCTTCACAACCGCCTGATAGCTTACCCCGGAATCAAACCAGACATCCAGGATATCGTTTGTCTTCTCAAAGGCGCCCCGGCCGCAGTCCGGACACCGGAATCCCGGCGGAATGAGATCTTGGACATGCCTTTCGAACCAGGCATCCGTACCCTCTTTCCTGACGATACCGGCAAAGTGTTCGATAACCTCGACGAACAATTTATGTTCCCCCTGGCATCCCGGACATCTCAAGGCAGGAATAGGCACCCCCCAATAGCGCTGGCGGGACAAGCACCAATCCGGACGGCTGACCACCATCCCCAAAATCCGCTCCTCACCAGAAGGCGGAACCCACTGCACATCTTTTTTAATAACCTCTTTCAGCCGTCCGCGCAGATTGTCGTGATCAATCTCCAGGAACCATTGCTTAGTGGCCCGAAAGATAATGGGTTTCTTGCAGCGCCAGCAGTGCGGATAAGAATGCGCCACGTTCTCGCTGGCAAATAACGCGCCTTTTGTTTTTAGTTCTTCAATGATTTTCTCATTGGCCTTGAACACATGCTCGCCGGCATAATGCCCCGCCTCTTGGGTGTACACCCCATTGTCATTGACGGGCATCATAATCTCCAGTCCATACTTCAACCCGGTCTCAAAGTCATCCTGCCCGTGGCCGGGCGCCGTATGCACCAGCCCCGTCCCTTCTTCTTTGGTGACATAACCGGCCGTCACAACACGGCAATCTTCCCGCAGGCCGAAAGGATGCCGGTACACGAAAGGCGTCAGCTGCATCCCGGAAACTTCCTCCAGGATTTTGAACTGCGTAATCCCCGCCTTCTTCAAAACGCCCTGGCAAAGAGAGCTTTCCATAATCAAGACTTCATCGCTGATATCAACAAGAGAATATCGAAACGCCGGGTGCACCGCCACGGCCACGTTGGCCAAAAGGGTCCATGGTGTCGTCGTCCAGATCAAAAGATAAGCCGGTTTTCCAACTGGCAAAAACTTCAAGCTATCAGGATTATTAGCCTTGAATTTCACATAAACCGACGGGGAGGTGTGATCTTCGTATTCCACCTCGGCCTCGGCCAGGGCGGTTTCGCAGTTAGGGCACCAGTTGACCGGCTTAAGGCCGCGGTAGATATATCCCTTTCTGTGTAAGGCCGCCAGGGACTTTAAAATCCAATATTCATATTCGGGGGAAAGCGTCAGATACGGCTGATCCCACTGGCCGAAGACACCCAGGCGCTTGAACTGCTCGCGCTGAATCCCGACGTATTTCATGGCATACGCATAAGCCTTCTTGCGAAATTCGATGCAGTCCACCTCGCCTTTTTTCTGCTTTAACTCCTTGAGGAGCTGGTGCTCGATGGGAAGGCCGTGGCAGTCCCAGCCGGGGATGTAAAGGCTGTCGAAGCCCTGCATCGTCTTATATTTGACAATCATGTCTTTAAGGATTTTATTTAAGGCATGGCCAATGTGAATGTCGCCGTTGGCATACGGCGGCCCGTCATGCAGAGTGAACGCCGGCCTGCCTTTGGATTTTTCACGAATTTTAGCATAAAGCCCTTCCTTCTCCCACTTCTCTAAATAGAGGGGCTCCTTTTGGGCAAGGCCCGCCTTCATGGCGAAATCGGTCTTCGGCAGATTGAGGGTTTTCTGGTAGTCCATTTTGTGATCGGCCCCGTCCACCCCCGAGGTGGACGGGGTTACCGGTTACTGGTTACTGAATATATTTCCCGATAATAATACTCAATTCTCTCTTTTTCTGCTCGGGGATGTTGGCCGGATTGGTGATGATGGCGTTTTTCAGGGCATCTTGCGCGGCAAATTTCTTAATCTTGCCCAAGCGCGGGATCGCCAGACGCAGGATCTCCTTGGCCCGTTCCACATTCTTGTTGAGATTCCCTATAATCATCTCGACGGTCACCTCTTCATGCCCCTCAAACCAGCAGTCATAATCCGTCACCGCGCACAACGAGGCATAGGCAATCTCAGCCTCGCGGGCGAGTTTGGCCTCCGCCATATTGGTCATACCGATGATATCCACCCCCCAGCTGCGGTATAAATGAGATTCGGCGCGCGTCGAAAACTGCGGGCCTTCCATATTAAGATAAATCCCTTTCTCGTGGACGGTCACACCCGCCTGCCGGCCGCATTCTGCCAGCACCTTCGTCAATTCCGGAGAAACAGGATCCGCCAACGCCACATGGGCTACGATGCCGCCGGTAAAAAAACTGGATTCCCGCGCCTTGTTGGTGCGGTCAATGAACTGATCAGGCACGACAAAGTCCATCGGCTTAATCCCTTCCTTCATGCTCCCGCAGGCCGAGACCGAGACAATCGCATCCACGCCGAGGCGTTTCATCTCGAAGATATTGGCACGGTAGTTGATCTCGCTTGGGCTGATATGGTGTCCCCGTCCGTGGCGCGCCAAAAAAACAACATCAACCCCTTCCAATTTCCCCTTCATGAAATGATCCGACGGAGGACCGAAGGGCGTGTCGGGAATCGTCAAATCCTCCACATGCTCGATTCCCTCCATCTTATACAAACCACTGCCGCCGATGATTCCAATCTTGGCCATTTTTAACTCCCCCATGAATTCCCTCCCCCTCGTGGGGAGGGGAATTTTCATATTGATAATGATAATTCTTTAGCCCTCTTCTGTGCCGCCTGAAGGGCCCGCTCAAATATCTCCTCAAATTTATTTTTAAAAAACACATCCATCGCCGCCTGTGTTGTCCCGCCTTTGGACGTAACACGCGCGCGTAAAACTCCCGCGTCTTCTTTAGACTTCTCCAGTAACGCCAAGCCTCCCTTCAATGTCTGGGTAACAAGCTGTTCGCTCAAATCTTTCTTTAACCCCAAGGAAACCGCGGCCTTCTGAAGGCATTCCACAAAAAGAAAAACGTAGGCCGGACCGCTTCCGGAAACGGCTGTGACGGCATCCATCCATTTCTCTTCGACGACAACCGCCTGGCCGATGCCGTTAAAAATCTGACGGGCTTTTTGAAGATCGGCACGGGTCGCTCTTTTTCCGGCGCAGACCGCCGTCATGCCCTCCCCGACCTGGGCCGGCAGATTCGGCATGGTGCGCACAACCCGGATACCATGCCCCAGTCTCTTCTCTATATAACGGCACGTGATTCCGGCGGCAATCGAGATAATCAGATGCCGCTTAGTCACGAAAGGCCGCACCCCTGCCAAGACCTCCTCAAAGCTCTGCGGCTTAACCGCGAGAATCACAATCCCGGATTGACGGACGACCGTCGTGATGTCCATGACGGCAACCCGGAACCGGCGCTTCAAAACTTGAGCGCGCTTCGAATCCGCCTCACAGACACGCACGGCAAATGTGCGGCCAATGCCGGCGAGGATGGCCGTCCCCATATTCCCGCCGCCGATAAGACCGATTGTCGTTTTTCCCATTGACACCATTGTATTAATCATTTGTTATTCATTTGCATTTGGAATTTGTCATTTTTCATTAAATATGGCTCGTCCAATCCTTAACATATCCGCCCCTTCTTCGAGGGCAATCTCGTAATCGGAGGTCATTCCCATGGATAAATATTTCATCTCGATGCGCTCATGGCCGGCAAAGTTTTCTTCTACGGCATCGGAGAGCTCCCGCAAATCACGAAAACACTGGCGAATCATTCCCTTATCCTCTGTCAACGGCGCCATCGTCATAAGGCCGTGCAACCGTATATGGGGGCAACGGCTAATGTTTTGAATCAAAGCCGGCACTTCATCGGGCTTGGCCCCGAACTTTTGCTCCTCACCCGACGTATTGACCTCCACGAGAATCGTGATATCTTTGTTTAACTTGGCGGCCTGTTTCTCAATTTCCTCGGCAAGTTTTATACTGTCGACCGACTGTATCAAGTCAAAAAGCTCAATCGCTTGTCTGACCTTATTGGTCTGCAGATGCCCGATCATGTGCCGGACGGCACGGACATGAAACCCGTCCAAGGCGGCAAATTTCTTCTGCGCCTCCTGAACCCTGTTTTCCCCGATATGTTTGAGGCCGGCCTCCAGCGCTTCCTTGATCTGAGGCGCCTCGGCGTATTTCGTGGCCCCCACAAGAATGATCTCGACGGGATCCCGGCCGAGTCTCTGGCAAACCGAGGCGATGTGCCCGCTGACACGAGAAAAATTCTCCCTAATCATTGCCATAACCTAGCATAAAGGAATTTATTAGTCAACCCTTGGGCAGATCCGATTGAAAAACAGATTGGAAACATTTGAATTTTTCATAAAAAACTGTAATATAAGGTTTAAGAAATACCAATGCAGGGCTAGAAAATGCATGCTCCCCCAAAAACCCTTAACCTCAAAGATTTATCCAAAAGTTTTCTCTATGCCTTCAACGGCATACGCATTATTGTCCTTTCCCAGCGTCACGGTTACATCTATTTAATCGCAACAATCGTCATCGGCCTTACAGGTCTCCTTCTGCAGATTTCACGCCTAGAGTGGTGCTGGATCATCATTGCAGCCGTTTCGGTCTGGACGGCAGAGGCCATCAATACAGCGTTTGAATTCCTGTGCGATGTGGCCTCGCCCGAGTTTCATCCCCTCGTTGAAAAAGCTAAAGACGCCGCGGCCGGCGCTGTTCTCTTGTGCACTATGGGGGCCGCCGCCATCGGCCTTCTTATCTTAGGCCCTCCTCTTTTTAAAATCCTCAAGGGATAACCCCTTCATTCCTAAAACAACACATTAGCACATATCCCTAAAAGAATAATCTGCGGGACAGTGATAACGGGCAGCCATATCGCAGTTTTCCGGCCGATATTATGCCAAAGAAGGCCAATCTCGGTATAATCGGTGGCGACGCCGGCCATCAAAAAGACAAAACTGTTGCCCAATGCCCCTGTCTGCTTGAAAATCTCAAAGGCCAAGGGCGCGGTGCCTTCGGAACACACCTCCAGAACAGTGGCGGCAAAAAGGGTTACGGTCATCCCTACGGCGGTGGGGCCCATATATTGGTGAAAAATATGTGCCGGGACGTACGCCCCTGCCAGACTCGCCAGCCCCATCCCAATCATGATCCACCATAGAACCATATCGCCCAATGCCCTGGCCCCGTCGTAAATACCTTTTGCATCTTCCGCGAGCTGCTGCCGGGAAAAACGATAGTCTCTGAACCGATTCATCAGATCTTTGCCAAGAGAGAACCTTTCGTTGACTGAGACGCTGTTGGGATTTGTCTCAACAAGCCCTCTCGATTCAAGAAGCTGATAAATAAGCCCTGTAAAAACAGCGACCACGACAGCGGAAATCACGATAAAAAGCGCGCGCGAAATTCCGAAGAATCCAATCAACATCAGCGTCAAGGGCAGGTTGGCCCACGGGCTGGCCATCAAAAAGGCAATGACGGAAGCGGTAGATGCCCCTTTCTTATACAATTCGATAGAAAGCGCCAGAATCCCGTGACTGCAGGCGCTCATAAAGAATCCCAAAAATACCGCCCGCAGAATAGTCCGTTTTTGGCGTCGGGCAAGAATGGAAGAAATATATTCCCGAGGGATAAAGCGGTCAATAACGCCGCCTAAAAAAATCCCGAGAAGAACCGCCCACCAGACGATTCTGAGATAGTCCATCAAAGATTCACGGAAAGGGATCAAAAAAGGCATCCCGTAAGATAAAAGACTTAGAGACAGTAAAACACCCAAGACAATACATGTCTTATTTGTATACCAGCGCCTTGAGGGAATTGTGCAAGTGCCTTGTGAAGAGATAACGAGATGGTTTTGGCCGGCAAATTTTTTTAAACAGTGGTAAGAACAAAAATAAAACGTCTCGGCGTCTTTTTGAATCCGCCACGGCGAACGTTTATCAACAGCCATGCCGCAGATAGGGTCATTCATCGCTTAGGCGTCGTTTTCGTCCTCCCCATACCAGCGCAGCTTCAAGCGGTGCGCCTTATAGAAAAGACCCAATAAACGCATATTAACAAAAAGGAAATACACAAAAATCAGCCATTTGAATAAGCCGCCCCAGATGGGAATAAAAACAAGGGGAATCCGGTTCACCAGAAGATTCAAGGCTTGTGTCAAAACCAAAAAGATAAGGGTCAGCACGTAAGGGACAAACGTACAGCCGATGGATTTAAATATATTCACAATATTTAACGACGAGAGCCCTCCCACCAGGCTCACGGCAAGGGTATACATCGGCGCGATGAAACCTCCGATGACCACCAAGGCAAAAAAGATAAGGTCGTATCGTTTAAAATAAAAATAATAAGCCGCCGCCGGCCCGTAACAGAGGACCCACGACAATACCATCAACACCGCCTTCCCTATCCAGTCAAACCATGCCATAAAATCCGGCCAGTCAAAGGCATCCTCGCGCTCGACACTTACGGCGGTCTCGATAATACTGACCATGCAGCCCACCCAATAACAGAAAAACATAATCAAAACGATAAGGCCGTAAAACGGGGCATACATCGCCACATTCATGGCGGCAAAAAAGATCGCGCCGCCGATGGTGGCAAATACCACCTGCCCTTTCAACGGATACAGGAGAACCCCGGGGACATACCGCCAATAATTTTTCTCGTTAATCGCGGTTGGAGGCGCGGATTCGCTTTCCTGAATGACCTTTTTTTCTCCCTCGGAAAGCCCCATACTTTTCTGGACACTCTCTTCCCTTTCTTTTTTCTCTCTCTTTGCTGAGGCTTTATTTTTATTGTAAATCGCTATTAAGGCAATAAGAAGGGCGGCCACACCCGCTACGAGGCCGTCCTGCCATCTCAATCGGAAGACCTCTTTTTTCCCTTCGGGGGCGGCCTGCGGGGTGTTGCGAAGGTTTTCGGGAGGATGCGCGGCCAAAAACTCCTCAATGGACTGATTATCCAATTTTGTAACGGATCGCTCAGGTTGTTTTTGATCTCCTGAAGGGTTGGGATCCGCCCAGGCGAACTGGCATGAAAAAAAAAGAACAACCCCGCTCAAGAGTATTCTACGCATCTTCATTTCTTATTCCCACGACATGTTTCCGAAATCGTCAATCTTCATGGATTTGAACCGCCGGCCGCCGCTTCCTTTTTTCTGGTTATCATCTTCATAACTTTTGTCTTTCGGATAACTCTCCCGCGGATAACTCTCGCTTTGATAATCCTGAACATCTTTGGAGACATCTTGAGGAAGGGTCTCGTCATAATACGCCGCCCCTTCCTCGGCCTTCATCACCTCCTGCATCATCATCATTTGCCGCTGGTTGGCCTCGTCCTGAACCCTCTGCGCCTGCTCCAGAACAGCGGAAAAGTCCTGCCCATAGCCCTGCTGGGCGGGAGGAGCCAGAAAGGGGAAACCCATAGGCCCTGCAGACGGAGCCGGTAGAGCTGCAGCGCCTTTCTGTCCAGGTTTCGGTGGCTCCGACACCGGCGGGGACGCGGGCCGGGGAGCCGAGGCACCCCCTTGAGCGGAGGGCTGAGTCTCATCTGCTCCCTTAACTCCTAAGCTGCTTAAGAAATCGCTATACCAAGGCTTGGTCTTATCTTGTGCGGGTTTAGTTTTCTCTATTCTTTCAATCTCATCCTCCTGAAAAAGAACCCCTTCGATCCACAGCCCCTTGTCTGTCTTGTTGACCTCGCCCTCCATCACTCTGCCGTTTTTCAAATGAATAATATCGGCCAGACAAAAAGAGGCAAAAAGAAGCCCTGACCCAACGATACCCCCGACAACCACCGCTTGTTTAACGATTTTATTGTTCATAAGATCACCGCCTTCCGGGGTTGCCACCTGTTTTCCTTATGGTATCCCGGCAGCAGAACGGGATGGCACGGCTGCCTTTTTTATCTTGCGTGAAAAATGAAGCCTTCCACACTCCCCGATGCCTGCCTGCGGCAGGCATCGGGGCATCCAGATAGGGCTTCATTCCTGCGATTTTGAATCCCCGTCCGCCTTAGGCGTACGGCGTATATGAGCAGAGTCAAATATCTTTCCCGTGCCGGTCAAAAACTGATCGACGGATTGGCTGGAAAAAATTTTCATAAAGGGCGGTTTCAGCGTGGCATAATACACCGGATTCGGATTAAACTCGTCCTTAAAGGTGTAATACAGCAGTGTCATAATCGCGATAATGACCGACGTAATCGTGGCGCACACCACGACCCTGTTTCTCAGGGAGACATGGGTCGCGACGGTCAGATTGCCGATTAAAAATACCGTAAAAAGCGCCCCGCAGAAAAGGACGGCGCTTCCCGTTTCCGTCATCATGCTATTGACAAAATAGCCGATATATTCACTCAAGGTAGCCAAGGGCAACAGAAGAGCTAAAAAAAGGACGCTGAGGCTTAATTGGGCCACGAACTGCGCGCTATGCTTGATCATCCGCCCGACAAATGCCCAGACACTCGCCCATACAAGAGCCGCAAACAGGAAACCAAGCGCCCCCGAAGCCAATTTAAGGAAGGAGAGATTTTCCGAGCTGCGCAGATGCACATGAAACGTAAATACCATAAAGGCCAGAATGAGAATCGACCAGACGTTGACGGGGTAGCTTATCCTTTTAAGAAAACCATGCGGGGAGGCCAGGAGCTTTGTGGAGGCAACGGGATGGGCGGGGCTTAAAAGGCGCAGCCGTGTCCGGCCGACGATAATCTCGTCCCCGGAAAAGGCGTGAACCTCATCCATAACTTTGGCGGACTTGCGCACATACATCCCATTCTCGCCGCTTATGTCTTTCACCAGCCAGCCGTCTTCTTTAGCAGAGACCAAAAGATGCTGTGCCGAGACATGCGGATCGCTTAAGATGAGGTCGTTGGCGTAGCCGCGCCCCACACAGACGACCGGCGCATCAAATGTCCGGTATTCCTTGATAAAACGCAGCGGATGGATTATTTCAATAACGAGCTGCGCCACGTGATCTCCTTCATAAACTTCCGCGCAAAATCAACGGCATTTTTCCTGCCCACCCCCAGGGCCACAAGCTCGACAAGCAGCCCCCGGTCTTTTTGGTCGACCAAGGCCATGGAAAGGTTAATATCGTAAAGCTCGGGGTATTTTTTATAGCTGCGGGCGCACCACAGGACCTTCATGTCCCTGCGATCGACGCGCACGAAATCGTTATCGCACTGAAAATTCGTGACGTCTTCTTTATCCCGGGCGTTTTCGTAAGGGTGCGGATATTGAAAATGCTGTTCATACAAATGATAAAACCGGATAGGATTAAGCCCTTTGCTTGTCATCCAGTAATATTGATAGAAAATCTGTCCCGTGGAAAGACCGGGAGAAAGGAAAATATTGTCATTGGTGGAACAGTTAATATAGGCGTAATTGTAAAGCTCCTCTTCCTTATCCTCGGACTTGCCCCAGCATTTAAAGACCTTGAGGATCTCGCCGGGGACATTCGCCTCGCCCACCTTAAGCGTATCCCAGACGGAGGCCAGCAGTTTTCCCATATACCCTTCTTGGTTTTGGGTCAACTGCTGATTGATATACGTCTTCCATTCACGCCTTTTCAAAGGAGGCTGCGTCAACACATGATCGTACAATTCTTTTAAGTGTTCCACGGGGACAAGGAAGCTTACCTCGTTGCCGGCGGTAGAGACATTGATGCCTATGACCTGCCCTTCCCGATTGATGGCAGGCCCGCCGCTCATGCCCGGATTCAAGGAGCCGCTGAACAATATCTTTTTATACAAGGAATCTTCCATGAGGCCGTTGTAAATCCCCTCCATAATGGACATCCCCAGGTCAAAGGGGTTGCCCATCGCAAAAAGGCGCGTCCCCTTCAACAGATGCGATTCCCCCAGAGGAAGATAGCCTTGAGGGCTGTCCTGGCTTTGAAGGATCGCCAGGTCATGAACCACGTCAATATCCAGAAGAACCACCTCTCCTGCGGCCCCGTCATGCCGGACATAATCCACACGAAACCTCGATGGGGCATGAACGGCCTCGGAAACCACGTGAAAATTCGTCGCGATATGTCCTTGAGGGCTGAACTGAAAACCGGAGCCGATAGAGGTCTTCTTGCCGGTCGCTAAATCAATGACCTGAATCTGGACAACGCTGCGGTTGTGATCCTGATACAGGCGCTGCGCCTCATCGGTGATCTGCTGGGCCGACACCCTTGCCGGCATGGCGGCGATCAAAGCCATTCCTAAAAACGGAAGAAAGTCTTTTCGCCGCATGCGGCAGCCACCCCAGATTTTTAAAAATCTTCCCATCGCCATAAAGTATAAGACACAAAATATCCCCTGCAAAGGGAAAAGTAGGCTAAATATGAATTAAATGACCTTCCTGAATTTGGCGATAAAGAATCCTTCCCTGCCCTCATGAGGAAGCACCCTGAAAGAACAGCAGACCTGAGGGACAAATACCCGGCCCTGCCATTCCCGCAGTGCGGGATAGGATAAAATACCGTCCAGATTGACCGGCACCGCCTCCAGCGCGCCTTGTGTCTTTCGAATCAGCCAATCCACAACGGCCTCATTCTCCTCGGGGGCAAAGGTGCACGTGGAATAAACCAAAACACCGCCGGGTTTAAGGAGACGGCTGGCATGAAGAAGCAGCCCTTTTTGCTTGCGGCTCATTTCTTTAATTTTACGCGGGCTCCAATAGTCAAACGTCTTAGGCTGATCGGATCTAAAACGGCTTTCAGAGCTGCACGGGGCATCCACCAAAATCCTGTCGAACAACCGGTCACAGCGGAACCTGCGGCCGTCGGTCAATTTAAACGAGACATTCTGCGCCCCCAACTGGCTGACGACCGATTTTAATTTGTAATAGCGTCCGCGGATGGCCTCGACGGCGACAATCCCCCCTTCATTGTTCATGCGCGCGGCCATCTGGGTCGTCTTGCTTCCCGGGGCCGCGCATAGATCCAAGACATATTCCCCCGGCTGCGGATCGAGGACCGCAACCGGCAGCAGGCTGGATAAACTCTGGCGGTAAAGAAGCCCTTCATTGATGAGATCCATCCGTGTCAATTCCTCACGCGGGATTCCTTCCAAGATCAGGGCCTCGGCCAAACACGGAACTTCCCGAAAGGCAATGTTCCGTTCTTTCAATTTTGCGAGCATCTGCGGACGGGTCGTTTTGAGGGTATTGATGCGGACACTCAAAAAATCAGGGCGGGCAAAACTTTCAACGACCTGATCATAGCGCTGCGGGCCCACGATTGTCCTGAGGCGGTCTAAAAAGATGGGGAGCGATCCTTCACTCATAACGCAACGCCTTATGTGTTTCGGAGGCGTTACTATCAGTGCCACACCAAATCCCACCAGCCCGGCACCACCCGTAACACCGCCGATTGGAAGCGATTTCTTTTGTAACGAATTTTAAATCACAGTCTTATCGACAACGTGTTCTTTGTCCTTTAACGTGCCCTGTGTTCTTTTCCAAGGGACAGGTTGACTAGATTGCCTGCTCCTCTTTTTAATATCTTACCGCTGAC
The DNA here is from genome assembly GCA_001805645.1 of Omnitrophica WOR_2 bacterium RIFCSPHIGHO2_02_FULL_50_17. Taxonomy (GTDB): domain Bacteria; phylum Omnitrophota; class Gorgyraeia; order Zapsychrales; family Zapsychraceae; genus O2-FULL-52-10. Next base: position 51,429 of record MHGQ01000041.1, read on the forward strand.
CTTTTGTCCCCGCCCCATACCCCTCCCACCGCGGCGCGAGACGGGGCAATCGGACATTCGACAATTTCTTCTAAACCAGCTCACCCACCGACTGCCAGGGAAGGGCGAACACGCGGTCACTTAGTTTTGCTTTTCGCGGGATCCGGCAAACCAGATAAGCGGTTCCGGCCGAAGAATATTCGGAAAGAAAAACCTCCAAATAACGGATGTCGCTTTTCGTGGGATTTTCGGTCCACTTAACTTCAATGGGCGTATACGCGCCGTTTTTGTCGACGACCCAGTCGACCTCGGGCCCGTCCGGGTCCCGCCAAAAACGGACGCGGACCGCGGGGCTCTTCGTATGCGTGCCCCTTAACAGCTCAAGACCGATGAACTGTTCGAAGATCCTCCCCATCGTATCCCGGGGAAGTTTGGTCCCCTCTCTGGCGGCGACGCGCCGGACGCCCAAATCAAAAAATAAAAATTTCTCGGACTTGGTCAGCCTTTTCCGGGTTTTGCTTTGGGTGAGCGGCTCAATCCTCTCGGCGATAAGACAATCCTCCAGGATCTGATAATAAGCGCCTATGGTTGTATGGGCCACGCCGATCTCCTGGGACAGTCTCCTTAAATTGATGATCCCGCCCGATTCACAGGCCGCAAGCTCCAGAAACCTCGCGAAATCGCCCAAATTTCTCACCACCGCTTCCGCCCTGACTTCTTCCTCCAGATAGGTCGTCACGTAAGATTCCAAGTCGATCTCTCTGTCCGCGCCTTCTTGAACCGCGAGGATTCCCGGCAAAGAGCCATACAGGAGCCGCTCGTCCAGGTCTTTGGCGGGAAATTCCGACAGACTAAAAGGGTCTATTTTAAATGTGGTCACCCTTCCTGGAAGGAGATTGACCCGGGCGCCCCGCCTAAGTTTTCGGGCGCTTGAGCCGGTGAGAATAAAATTGGCCTGCCCCCTGTCAATAAGATCCTGAACAACATCCAGAATATCCGGCACCTTCTGGACCTCATCTAAAATAATCAAAGGACGTTTTTTCGCCGGGCCGAGGGCCTCTATTTCGCTTTTAAGGAGCTGGGGTGATTTTTCGTAGCACTGGCGTATATCCGGCTGAATAAAAGAAATCGAGAGGTCGGAGTTAAACCGGCTGATAAGCGTCGTTTTCCCGGTCTGTCTTGCCCCGAATAAAAGCACGCTTTTATT
>MHGQ01000042.1 GCA_001805645.1 Omnitrophica WOR_2 bacterium RIFCSPHIGHO2_02_FULL_50_17
GCTTTCGTTTTATGGAGGCGTTACTGCCAGTGCCACGCTAAATCAAACCCAGCCCGGTACCACCAGTAACGCCTCCAAGGTTCTAGGTTCTACAAGGTTCCATTCTGGGGACGTCCCTAAAGGGACTCCTCCCGCCGGAAGCCAACGGCCTTCGGTCGTGTAACGTAACCCCAATTTTTACACTACAATTCTTGCGGCGGCGCACAATTTTACACTACAATTCAACCGGCGCCGGTTGAATTGGCCGACCGCGAGCTAACGGTCACCGGTTGATACCGATCTCGAGTGAGCGTTCCAGCGAACGAGAGGTCGGCATCAACAACGACAAGGGATTATGTCGCAAAAGGTTTAATCACCGGGATGGTTTATCCGCTTTCTCTGAATCTCTTTCCTCTTGCGCTCGATAGCCGCGACAATTTCCTCAAGCTTACGCCCACGGACGGGGACGTATTCTTCCAAGCTTTGCTCGATGGCCATTTCTTCTTTGGTTAGTTTTATCTTTCGTATGCTATTCTTCCGTTTGCCTTTTGGGATCTGCTTCATCTCCCTGATACTTTTGACTAATTTCTGAAAATGTGTTTTGCCCATGCTAACCCAGTGAGTCTGGCTCCAATTTACACTACAATTCTTGCCCGCCGGCGGAATTCAGCGGTACACCTCGCGCCGGTGGGCGACCTTGACAACGTAAACTGTCAACACCTTGTCTTCGATGGCGTACAGAACACGATAATCGCCGCAACGAATACGATATTTTTCTTCTCCCGAGAGCTTCAGGCCCTGCGGCGGACGCGGATCTTCCGACAAAGACGCGATCTGGGCTAAGATCTTCCTGACAACAGGTGCGGGGAACGCTTTAATTTCTTTGGCGGCAGACCTCTTGATCTCAACCTTATATTTTCCCATCTTTTTTCAATTCTTTCAGAAGTTGCTCGTAGGAGATCGTCGGCTCGTTGCGGCGGTCCGCGAAAGCCTGCAGATCCGCCTGGTCCTGCACCATCTCATGACGGACGGCTTGATTGACTAGGTCGGAAACCGAACGTGAGGTCTCGACTGCTTTTAACTTAAGAACCCGGTGCAAGTCGGGATCGAGGTAAACCGTAGAACGCTTGGCAGGTTTAATCATATTTTCTTCCTCCTTTTGCCTCAAGTATAGCATCATAACGTTATAACGTCAAGACTGATGCTATATAATCCTTTATATAATCCTTTCAAAGAGTTCCTGCCACCTTCTCAATCGCCCGATACGTAACGTCCAGCAACCGTCCCAATTCTTCAACCGACATCGATAACGGCGGCATGAGGACAATCACGTTGCCCAACGGCCTTAAAATAACACCATGCCTGCGGACCTCTTCGCAAACGCGCACGCCGATCTTTTCCTGCCAGGGGTACGGCTCTTGCGTCTTTCGGTCACGCACCAATTCGATGCCGGCCATAAATCCCCGCTGGCGGACGTCGCCGACGTGAAGAAGATTATAAAACATTTCAAGCTTGCGGTTCAAGAATTTTATTTTGGGGGCAAGCTTCGCCAGCGTCTTTTCCCGCTCAAAGACTTCCAGGTTTGCCATGGCCGCCGCGCAGGCTAAAGGATTCCCCGTGTACGTGTGCCCGTGAAAGAATGTTTTTTGCTCTTTGTAATCGGCCACAAATCCGTCAAAAATTTTCCGGGTAGTCAGTGTCGCGGCCAGCGGCAGATACCCGGCGGTGATGCCTTTGGCCAGGCACAAGATATCCGGCGCGACCCCTTCCTGCTCGCAGGCGAACATCATGCCCGTGCGCCCGAATCCCGTGGCCACTTCATCGGCGATAAAGATGACATCGTATTTTCGGCAAAGCCCAGCCATACGTTTCAAGATGCCCTTCGGCCACATAATCATCCCCGCCGCGCCCTGGACAATGGGTTCGACGACAAAAGCCGCGATCTGCCCGTGGCGCTTTTTAAGCTTCGCTTCAAACCGGTCCAAACACTCAAAGGCATAGTCCGGATACCTTTTTCCCTTCGGCGCGCGGTAACAATCCGGGAAATCCACCGCAATCGTTGGAAAGGTCAAATGACGGTAAACCTTGTGAAGCAGATCAATGCCGCCGACACTCACACTGCCCAGCGTATCGCCGTGATACGAATTGGCCAGATGCGCGATATATTTTTTCTGTTTGCGTCCGGTATTCTGCCAATATTGGTAAGCGATCTTGATGGCCGCCTCGACCGCGGTCGAACCATTGTCGGAATAAAAAACTTTGGCCAAGCCTTTGGGCGCAATGGCGGTTAACTTCTGCGCCAATTCAACGGACGGTGTATTGGATAATCCCAGAAGCGTCGAATGCTCCAGCTTATTGAGTTGTTCGCGGATACGGGCATTCACGATCCTGTGGCCGTGGCCGTGGACATTGACCCAAAGACTTGATACGCCGTCGAGATACCGGCGGCCTGCGGTGTCAATGAGATAACTTCCCCTCGCCCGGTCAATCACCAGCGGCTCATCCGTTAGCCAGTCCTTCATCTGGGTAAAGGGGTGCCAGACATACCTTTTATCCCACGCGAGCAATTGTCTGCGCCGTGAAGCCGCCACTTCGCCGGAAGGCCGGATGACTTGATTGAGATTGACCGCGCCCCGGCAGCGACGTAGAATTTCCTGCCGCCGCACACTTTTCAAATGCGGAATCGTCCCTAAAACCGGCACACCGGACAACTTCGCGATTTCCCGCGGATTGGTTCTCTCAGGGATTCCCCGTTTGCGGGGAGAGGCTTCACTAAATAACACGCCACGCACCGTGATACCGCAGGCGCGTGCCTGTTGAATGGTCAAAAGCGAGTGATTGATCGTCCCCAGCCCTAGCCGCGCGACGATAACAATCTCCAGCCCCAACTCCCTGACCATATCCGCGACAAAATAATCCCCGCACAAAGGAACCATCAGCCCGCCGGCGCCTTCCACCAGCAGGATATCGTGTCTCTGCCGCAGACATTCGTAGGCTGTGCGGATTTTCTGGACGTCAATTCTACGTTTTTCTCTTTGAAAGGCCAGATGCGGGGAAAGCGGTTCGCGGGCAAAGAAAGGATTAATCTCGGCAGGATCATCGCGCAGGCGCAGGGATTTTCTTAAAAAATCCGCGTCGTTCCCGCCGCACTGCACCGGCTTCATCACGCCGACGTCGTAGCCCTCTTTTTGCAGAAGAGTTCCCAAAACAAGGGTGGCGATTGTCTTGCCGACGCCGGTGTCGGTGCCGGTGATAAAGATAGACTTGGTCATTTGCGTGCTTGCACCCAAATCACCTCAAACGTCGCGCAAACGCCCCAGCGGTCAGGGAAAGTCCGGCTATAATAGGCGCTGGCCTTGGCCAGCCAGTCCCGGCCGATGAACATGTTGTTCATGAGCGCGTTGGCGCCGATATCTTTAATCCATTTGACGAGGGCCAGCATGTCCGGGAAATGCGTGCGAACAGTCTCCTCTTCAACGCGCGCATCCCGGAATCCCGCTTTATTCAGCGCCGCGGCAATCTCTTCCTTGCCGGCGAGCCGCCGCAGGCTGGCCTCGCCCAGGGCGGGCCGGACGATGGCTAGGCCGCTGCCGTCCTCGCGCGTTTTCGCCAGCGCATCAAACAATTCCCGAAAAGTATGGTAGCCGAACATGGTCATGCACAATTTCCCGTCATCTCTAAGGACACGGTGACATTCCCCAAAGGCCAGAAACAAATCACTCATCCACTGATACGCCAGATTGGAGATAACAAGATCAAATCTGCCGCCGTGAAAAGGTAGACGGCCCGCGTCGGCCTGGACAATGTGGAACTCCTCCTGCCGGCATCTGGCCGCCTCAATCATGCCGTCGGCGGCATCAAGCCCCACCACCCGCGCGTCGGGAAAATAGTTTTTCAGCCGGCCGGTGAGCCACCCTGTTCCCATCCCAACGTCGAGAACAGCATCAACGGATTCTGTCCCTGCCGCCTTAAGCGGGCCGCCGGCGGCTTTGGCCAGAAGCTCCCGGCCGATCTCTTGATGAAGACCGGCGAGAATATCATACTGCATGGCCGCGTCCGAAAACGCCCGGCGGATTTTCTCGTCGATTAATCTCAAAATCATGGTTATAACGTCGAGCCTTTAAGAAATTCCTCAACGACCTGGTTAAACTCGTAGGGTTTGCTTAAAAAAGGAAAATGGCCGCACTCTTCGAAAAAATCAAAACGTGAGTCGGGCCGGATGTTTTTTAAAAAGGCCACCGTCTGCGGGGTGCAAATCTCATCATCCCTGCCGTTAATAAATTGGATGGGGACACGGACATTTTTAAGGACCTCGCGCAAATCCTCCTGCTCTAAAATATCCAGATATTCGACGAGGGCGTGCTTCATCGGAACCTCGGCGAACTTGCGAAACTTCTGCAGCCACTTGAACCGCCGGCTCTGGCGCTCTTCTTTGGTAAAAAGCGATCGGAAAAAAACGTTGACGATGGAGGGATAATCGCTTTCCAACTGGCCGCCCAGCTTGCGCATCCGTTCGACATCAAGGCCATGCGGATAATCCGGGGATTTGGAGAATTTCGGCATAGCCCCGACAAAAATAAGACGCTTAATCCCCTCGGGAAAAATCTCGTAAAGCTTTAAGGCCACCAGCCCGCCTAAGGAACTGCCGACGATGCTGACCGCTTTAAATTGCAGAGTCTCCAGGATAGCCTTCAAATCTTTCACCATCAACTCGAGGGAGAGTTTCTGCCAGGTGCTTTTGCCGTGGCCGGGGAGGTCAATGGTCATCACCCGGTAATACTGCGAAAAAAACTTGGACTGCTGGCGCCAAATCCGTTTATCCACCCCCCACCCATGGAGGAATAAAAGGTGTTCACCCCTGCCCTCGATATCGTAATGCCAGTTAATCCCGCTGTAGACTTTTATATGAGGCATAGTTTAATTCTTTCCCAATAACTTTGAATTTTTCCAAAACATAGTCCAGGTCTTCCCTCGTATGCGCGGCCGTTACCGTGAGGCGCAGCCGGGCCGTCTTCTGCGGTACCGTCGGCGGACGGATGGCGCTGACCCATATGCCTTCTTCATACAAGCGCCTGGAAAACGCAGATGCCAGCGCCGAATCCTTAACAAGGATGGGGATAATCGGCGTCTGTGAATCCATTGTATCAAACCCCCTCTGTTTCAACCCCTCCCGCATAAGATGAGCATTCTGCCACAGCCGCTGCCTTAAAGGCTGTGAATCCTTGCTAATGATCTCAACAGCTTTCTGCGCCGCCGCGGCAATAGAAGGCGGCATCCCTGTCGTATAAATAAAACTTCTGGCCTTATTCACCAGATAAGAGATCAGGATCTTGGAGCCGCAGCAGTAGGCGCCAAAACACCCGGCGGCCTTGGAAAGCGTCCCCATCTGGATATCAATCTTGTCTTCCACGCCGAAATGTTCCGCCAATCCCTTGCCGTCTTCTCCCATCACGCCCAAGGCATGCGCTTCATCAATCATAACAAGGCACTCGTATTTTTGAGCCAAGGCGACGATTTCCTGAAGAGGCGCAAGGTCGCCGTCCATGCTGAAAATACCATCCGTGATAATGCCGCGTTTCTTAAAGCCGGAGGCTGACTTTAATAACTCCTCAAGAGCGGCCATATCCTTGTGAGGATAACGCGTGAATTCCGCCCGGCTTAAAAGAATCCCGTCGACAATCGAGGCGTGGTTGAGCCGGTCAGAAAAAATAATATCCCCGCGGCCGAAAATGGCGGAGATGATGCCCGTGTTGGCCATGTACCCTGTGCTGAACAAAAGACAGCTCTCTGTTCCCTTAAAACGGGCCAGCGCCTCCTCCAGTCTGTGATGAGAGGCCATGTTCCCGCAGACAAGCCGGGAGGCCCCGGCACCCACGCCTTCTTCTTTAAGGCATGCCGCCGCCGCCTCTTTAAGACGCCGATCATCCGCAAGCCCCAGATAATCATTGGAGCAAAAATTGAGGACCCTTCTTCCTTCCACGGTAATAATACGGCCCTGCGGCCCGGACTGGGGACGCAAGGCTCTCTCCAGGCCGTCTCTCTCCCAATCCGTCAAAGCAGTCTTAAGGGTTTGTTCTACCATAGATGCTATAAGTATCAGTAAAATATAACAATTATCTTAAATGAATTACATCCCCAGCCGTTTTCCTTGCGACCATCCCCCTATCATCCCTAATCAGCAATCCCCCCACCTCGTCGAGATCAACAGCCTCCCCTTCTATCTGGCCGCTGGGGTCGCTCACACGGACACGCCTCCCCAGCGTTAAGGAAAGCTCCTTCCATCGCTGAACAACGGGGGCAAAACCCTCTCCTTTAAGAGTTTCATACCACAACTCCAAAAAACGCAGAATCTCCTGAAGAAGCTGCACACGGGAGACCTTTCGGCCGGTCTCCTCTTTTAATGAAGTGGCGGTGGGCGGCAAGGCACTCAACGGCGTATTGACATTAACCCCTATCCCCACGACCACAAAACGCACACGATCCATCTCAGCGCTCAACTCCGTCAAAATCCCGGCGACTTTGCGGTTATTAACCAAAATATCATTCGGCCATTTGATGCCGGCACAAAGACAGCCGACTTTCCGAACAGCCTCACAGACCGCAACCGCCGCCAGCAGGGTTAACTGCGCCACATTCGCCGGAGAAAGAGGCGGCCTTAAAAGGATAGATATGTAAATGCCCTTGCCTTTAGGGGAGTGCCAGCGGCGGCCCAGACGGCCCTTTCCCTTGCTCTGCCCCTCGGCACAGACAAGCGTTCCCTCCCTAGCCCCTTTCATCCCCAGACGGAAAGCCACCTCCATCGTTGAGTCCACCGTGTCTTCATAAATAATTTCCCTGCCTAAATAACGGGTCCCCAGGCCGTATCGAATCTCGCCGGGAAGAAGCTTGTCCGGCGAGGAAACCAAACGGTAACCCAAATGAGGCACCGCAACGATGTCGTAGCCTTCTCTGCGTAATTCCTGGATATACTTCCAAATGCCGGCACGGCTCACTTTAAGACAACGGCTGATCTCCTCCCCCGAGAGATAACCTTGATTCTGACGCTCTTTAAGAGAAAGAATAACTTTATCCTGCAGCATGCATCAAATCCTTAAACTTTTAATCATAAAGGGGAGTTGTTCGAGTAAATAGTCCACCTGTTCTTCTGTGGTCCAGCGCCCCATAGTGATCCGCAATGCCCCGTAGGCCCAGTCGTCAGATAAGCCGATTGCCCTCAGCACCCTGGAAGGCTCCATAGCCCCCGAGGCGCAGGCCGATCCCATGGAAGCGGCGATCCCCGCCATATCCAGGCTCATGAGAAGCGATTCGCCGTCAACTTTGGCAAATGAAAAATGAGCGTTATTGGGAAGCCGCTGGGTGTGGGAACCGTTGATTTTGACCCCGTCAATCCGCTTGGGAATTTCATCTAAAAGCTTGTCCCTCATGCGGGATTGGGTCTTTATTTCAGAGGCTATATTCTGATCGCAAAGTGCCACCGCCTTGGCCAACCCCACAACGCCGGCGATATTTTCCGTCGAGGCGCGCCGGCCCCGTTCCTGATCGCCTCCAAGTAAAAAAGACGGCAGTTTAACCCCTTTACGGACGTAAAGAGCCCCTACCCCTTTAGGGCCGTACAATTTATGCGAAGACAAAGAAAGCAAATCTGCGCCAAGGGCATCCGCCTTGACGGGGATATGGCCGACGGTCTGCACCGCATCCACCAGAAAAGGGATATTCTTCTCTCTGGCAATCTTTCCAATCTCTTCGAGGGGTTGGATAGTTCCGATTTCATTGTTGGCGTGCATCACCGCAACCAAAACCGTTTGATCGGTGATGGAATCTTTCACCTCTTGGGGGTCCACCAGACCCTCAGCGGAAACTCCCAGAGAGGTGACCCGGCAGCCCTCCCTCTCTAAATAAGCTGCAGGTTCTTCAACAGAGTGGTGCTCCAAAGAGGAAATAACAATATGCTTTCCCCTATCACATAAACTCCGGGCAACGCCGAAAACAGCATGATTGTTCCCCTCCGTCCCCCCTGAGTTAAAGATCATCTCCTCAGGTTGAGCGCCGATAAAGCGGGCCACGGTCTCCCGCGCCTCTTCTAAGGCCTTGCGGGCCTCTCGGCCGAAGGCATGGGAACTCGAGGCATTGCCGAACTGCTCGCAAAAGTAAGGCCGCATCGCCTCAAGAACGAGAGGATCGACAGGGGTGGTGGAGGCATAATCCAGATATATGTTAGACATGGCTCAATATTATCCCGGCTCTTCTTGATTGTCAACTCCTATTCCTCTCTTGGTTGACATAAGACAGCGTTCCCCGCTCTATGGGAAATGTTGTCGGGAGGCAAAGAATTCTCTCTGCAGTTTGCCGGCATCCAGGATAAAAATACGACCCCAAGAGCGATCTTCAGCGGTTATATCTTTTCGCACCAAATCTCGATAAGTACAAATTTCGGCCTCTTGCGGCCAGATGCGGCTCGAAGCTAAACTTGGGAAAGAAGCAAGAATGTAAGTTTTTATTATCCCCTCGTTTCTCAATTCATTCAAATAGGGATCTCGAGAAAAATCACGGTCACAACAATCCATCCAAATATGTTTTCCGGTTAAGGGCGGAATTAGGATGTACCCTTCCTTGGCATCCCGAATAGTTTTGATCGGTTTTAGAAAAATGGGTTCTCTATACTTGGGGTTATTTATAAACATCACGGCGTAACGGCTCCGCGGGAATGCTTCGTATAAATACACCTCATGAATACCGCGCCGGTGCAGCCATTGATAAACCTTATTGGATGCCATTCTCGAAGGCCACACATCGGCAAAAAATATCCAACCATTAAATACGATATAGGCTGCCGCCATCGCGGCCACTCCCAGGCGCAAGGCATTCACCTTCCTTCGTGATAACCGTTCTTTTTCCCGATAAACAAAATGCCCGGCGAGTGCTACCATAAACGCCTCACCAAAGATAAACGGAAAATAATTGCGTCCAAACTGAGCCGCGCGGACAATTTCTACCGCAATCGGCGCGGAAAAACTCAAAACGATTAACCCTAAGGCAATTCCCTTATTGCGCTGGTGCGTCCATACGACTGTGCAGGCCATAATATAGATAAACAGAAGAATGGGCTGGCTCAAGGCAAAATACCGCCAAATCCACGGCCACCCCGCTCCTCTAAAATCGGCTGGAAGCTGTAGAAACCCAGAAAAATCCGTATAGGAAAAATCGCTCCCGGAACGAGCGGACTTCAAATATCCCATAAACATTCGAGTGTAATGAACGGGGTCGGGTAATGTTATGTAGGCCATGACCGTCCCCATACCGGCTAGAATCCATAATATACTTAAAAAAATGCTTCTTTTGGGTTTCAGGGCATAAAGATGATGCGCCCAAAATCCTAAAACATAAGGGACGCACAATGCGGCTGTGGGGGAAGAAAAAAGCATTAATCCTAAGAAAAATCCTGCCAAACAACTGAACCATGGTTTTTCCATTCTCTGGATAAAGAAGACTGCGCAGAGAAAATTCATCAGGACAAAAGGCGGATGGGCCCCCATCAAAATATACTGATAAGGCCAATACGACATCATCAAAATAAACGTCCCTGCCAATGCTGGAATTTCGCCAAAATACCGGCGGAATACCGAAAATAATATATTTGTGGAAATGAAAATAGAAATAATCAAAAGCAGAATATTGGGGAAAAGACTGGTGGAATCTCCCAATAGCTTTTGTAACAAGGCAATGCCCATGACTAAGGCCTCTTTTCCATGAATAAAAAGCAAGTAGCCGTCACGGACATAATACATATCCGCCACAATAAAATTTTGCAGAAATTTTCGCGCGGCAGGCAGATAAAAAAAGCATGAATCGGTGGGAAAGAAATCAATGTGATACGTGGATACGGCCAGGCTGACAGCGATAACCGAGGACAAGAAAAATACCAGACGAGAGGCCCAACGTTCAGTCCATGACAGCCGCCTTAGCATTGTGAGATCTGTCCCAATTTATGACGAATGAAGATGCACTTAAAGACGATTTGCCGCCGGATGGTTATGATACATCCACGATACATTTTAATATTATCCCGGCTCTTCTTGATTGTCAACCCCTATTCCTCTCTTAGTTGACATAAAACAGATGACGAAAAGTGCGCATATTGACAAGGGAAAATGGGAATGTTATAGTGGTGGGCATTTAAAAGACTAAAGGGGGGCTGTAGCTCAGCTGGGAGAGCGTCCGCCTCAGGCGGAAGGTCAGGGGTTCAACTCATCATGTCACACACCGTTTATGTTCTAGAAGACCGCTATGACCGGATTTATATCGGTCAAACTAAAAATCTTGCCAGCCGATTAAAAGATCATAAACTGGGAAGAACAAAATCTCTGCGTAATCGAGGTCCTTTTCATATCATCTATACTGAAACACTGGAAAGCCGTATCAAAGCCGTCCAACGGGAACGCGCTTTAAAATCAGGCCAGGGTCGCACTTGGCTAAGGTCAAACATTAAGAGAACGGGGCTGTAGCTCAGCTGGGAGAGCGCTTGCATGGCATGCAAGAGGTCACGAGTTCGATCCTCGTCAGCTCCACCATATATTTAAGAGAGCGTCCGCCTCAGGCGGAAGGTCAGGGGTTCAATCCCCCTCAGCTCCACCAATTTTTCTAATCACCTCAAACCGTATTTACGCATGCAGCATTACCGGCTTGTCCTCATTATCGGGGCACTTGAAATCCTCATCGGAAGCGTCACCGTTTTATTCAACCTTACGACTTTGGCATTATCCTTAAATGCCAAATCTCCCAACGTGCTGGCCTTTGTACTTGTAAGCGGTATCATGTCTATCCTTATCGGCTTCGGCATCCTTAATCTTAAAAAACCCGCTTATCAGCTTCTTCTTTATTTTTCTTCAGTCATTCTTTTGAGTAAATTTCTTATCTTTATGGAGATCGTGCACCTCAACGGCGCCCTGGAGACGACAATCCCCGGTCCGCTCAAGAACATAAGCTCCATTGCGTATCACAGCCTTGTCATTTTTTATTTGAAAAAAAGCGGCGTGAAACAGATCTTTCACACGTGACACGATTAATTCTAACGCTGGAGTGGTGGAATGGCATACACGCCGGTCTCAAAAACCGGTGAGGGCAACCTCGTGAGGGTTCAACTCCCTCCTCCAGCACCATATATCTTGACTCATCCGGGGCACCTCCCATAACCATAAAAATCTATCGAAAGGCATCCCTATGAAACTCCTTCGCAGCCCACTCCAAGGCATCCTCCTCATTGTCCTTTTAACCAGTGCGTCTTTTGCACATGCCCAGCCGACCCAAGTCATCGCCCTTAAGGATGGTTCCACTCTCCAAGGGAAAGTCCTGCAGCTCGTCGACGGCGTTTATACGATTGAGACAGAGGCCCTGGGTAAGGTCCATATCCGTCAAGCGGACATCTTCAGTGTCAGCGCGCAGAATCCCCTTCCCTCTCCGGGGGATTCCGGCACGAAAGAACAGCTCGTCCAAATGCAAAATAACCTCATGGCGGATCCGGATCTCATGATCGAAATCCAGAATCTCGCAGAGGATAAAGAAGTCACGGATATCTTATCAGATCCCAATCTCTTCAATGCCCTCTTAAATCATGACGTGCAGCAGATAGAAGGTAATGAAAATTTCCAGAAGCTCTTAAACAATCCCAAGATGAAGGCCCTCGCAGAGAAGATGCAGCAAAAATCCCTCGTCCCTGCAGATACGCACCCCCCCTCCCCGTAAAAAATTTCATAGCTCCCACCGCAGCCGGAGGGTTTGCCAGACAACACGCAGCCCGTGCTTCCACAGACAAAAGCTGCCTCCCCTTTCTTCGACAGCCTCGGCGGCAATCTCTTTGATGAAAAGACCGGCCCTTTGCGCCTTTACGTAAAACTCGATATGAATATCAAACCCCTTGGCTTTTAACTCGAGTTTTCGTAAAGCGTCCTTCCTAACGGCAACGGAACCGGATCCGAGATCTGAAACCGTTGTATGAAACAGCCCCTTACAAAAAATATAATAAATCCGGCTGGTGAGGCGGCGCAAAGGTCTAATATAACTTTGCATACCCCCTTTATATCTTGAGGCAACGACAATATCCGAATCTTGAATCTCCTCCCAAAGAATGGGGATTATTTTCTCCGAAAAAGGGAGGTCACAGTCACAGTAAATAATATACTCTCCCTTGGCCTCCTGCCATAACGCCCTTAACGTCGCTCCCAGGCCGCTATTGACGGGATTATGCGACCATCGAACGGCAGGGAATGTCCTCGAGACTCCATCCAAGAGTTCCTTTGTTCCATCAGCACTGCCGTCATCCCGCAGAAGAATCTCATAATCAAGGTGCCGGTCATCCAAAACACTTGTGAGCCGGCGCACGGAATTTTCTACAATACAGCGGGCGTTATAAAGGGGGATAACAACGGATAGGTCCATGTCCTGCCCAAAAATTCAAAAGCCAAAATAATTTTTAAAAGCCGCCTCTGCCTCTTGGGCCTCAACCGCCTTCCCTTGCAGACGATAGTAATAAAGAGCACTCTTCAGCGACTGCTGCGCCTTCTCATGAAAACCCTGCGAGGCGTAAACCCCGGCAAGATTAAAATGGGCCTCAGGATATTCCTCTTTCAAGAAAATAGCATATTCCAGGGCATCGGCAGATTCCTGGATTTTATGCAGCTGCACATAGGCCTCGGCCAAGGAGAAATAGATAACAGGATCATCCGGCCGGATCTCCAGGGCTTTCTCAAGGCTTGCAACCGCCTTTTCAGGCATCTGGCTGCGGATATAAATAAGTCCCAAGTCCGTGCGCAACAAAGCGCTGTAAGGGTTGGCCTTAACAGCCCTCTCAAACAAGACAATCTCATTGCGAAGATCTGTATTTCTCAGCCATGTCCGGAGGCCGTAAAAAACAATCAAGGCGCCTATAAGAACTATACCCATCCAGCGGAAAGATGTTCTCAAAACCGATCCCTGTCGGCGTAATAGGCTGCGGCAATACACCGCCAGCAAAAGGCAAAACCCCCATAACCCGTGATATAAATACCGCTCCCCGAAATAAACACCGCTGGGGACAATGTTGGAGGCCGACAGAAGGGAAACAAAAAACCATCCGACGCAGAATGTCACAAGGCGGCGGGGTTTCCAGGCCATCGCGGCTACATAAAAGATCCCTACCAGCAGCCCTAAAGACAAAAGAACCTGCGGTTCAAAAAATGACTGGGATAATACGGCAACTTTATCAAAATCCTCCGGATCAAAAGAAAAGACCCCCGGCGAAATCACATGATTATGGGTCAAGACCGTTGGCGCAAAACAAACAAGGACATACTTGGCCCAGGCCTTAATCATCACAAGCATCGTCAGATAAAAACTGCCGTATATATAACTTCCCCGCGTAATGGATTGGAGAACCAAATATTTGCATAAGATATAAAAAAAGGCTATGGCGAAAAACGGCCATACCCTGGAGAATATCCTGCGGTATTGCCCGTCTCCACCCCGAAAGCAAAAATCATACCAGAGAAAGAGTATTGGCAAGGACAGACAAAGCTCATGAGTAAAAACCGAGACAAAAGAAGCCAAGAGGGCATACACATAAAACCTCCTCCCGTCTTTATGGATGGCTGCTGTAGATTTTACGTAATAATAAAAAGCCATTAATAGAAAAATGATGCCCGCGACATCGACGTTACCAGTCATGCTCGCAATAACATCGGCGTGGACAGGATGAAGCGCAAAAAACAGACTGCTGAAGAAAGTTACGGTTTTATCCTGCGTGAAAAAAAAGCTGAGTTTATACACATAATAAATGGCCGCAAAATGAACCAGAAAAGAAAAGACATGATACCCCAAAGGATTCAGTCCAAAGAGATGGTAATTGACGGCATGGATTAAAGTCTTAAAGGGGGAATAAATGCCCTCCTGTCCGGCCGGGGGGGTATATCCGGAAAAAAAGCTTGGGAGGTTACGCCAGTCCCGAATCAACGGCCAGTTCACAATAAAATCAAAATCATCCATCACAAACTGGTTCTGGAAGATATTGCTGTAAGCCAGAAAGGTAAGCAGGAATATCAACGGGAGACCCCAAAGGCGGTTCCCTATCAAGCTTTTGACATCTTTATTCATAGAGTCTTCCATAGAATTTTACATTGAACCTGCGGCGCAGATCTCTTCTTTTACAAGAGACGCCTGCGGGACGTCAATGGCCCATGGCCGTGTATCCGTCACACGCGTAGCCGGGCGCGCGCGAATCCCCAGCCTTTTTAATAAAAACCGCCGGATATGATAAAGGTAATACCGTGCATAAAGAATGTGATCCGGAGAAAATTTTATCAGCCCGATGAAAATATCAGCCAAGAGACTTATCCAGGCGCAGACACGCGCCGGCAGCCAGGCAAAAAGCCGGGGATGAAGCCTCTGACGTATCGCTGGAGGGACATGCGGAATCAGCTTAAAAATGATTTGATAGATATGATATGCCTTGATCTTCCCCCTATCCACGTTGCAGTTGCTGTGAGAATAAATATCGCAGTCAAGCCCTTCATTGATCCTGGCGACATCCTCTTCGGTGATCAACCCCTGCGCCAATCCCTGCTGAATAAGCTCTGTGCCGGGAAAATAATTCGTCCAGTAAGTTTGAATATTATCCGGCGGCAGGGCCGCATAAAATCTGCGGGCGGTTTCCTGCGCCTCTATATTCTCCCCCGGCAAGGCAAACATATGGTCAAATTTAACACGGATCTTATACTTCTTCATAACCTTGATGGTCCTCTCGATGTCACAAACCCTTTCATGACGCTGGACCTGTTTACGTTTATATTCATCGTCCAGGCTTTGGACGCCAATCTGAGTCGAGAAACATCCGGCCTCGGAAAGCCACCGGCCGATATCCTCATCCACATAATTGACATGGGTAAAACATTGAAAAGGAACAGCTATCTCGTTTCTATAATAATCAAGAAATCCCTTTAACCATTTCTTATCCAGCGTAAAAACATCATCAAAGAATTCAATCATGTTCAGCTTGTATCGCCGCTTCGCCAGACGCAGTTCATACATCATGTGCCCGACACTGCGCCGGCGGACGTATTTGCCCACGCTTTCCTGCGGCAATTGGGCAAAAAAATTATTAAAGCAGAAGGTGCAGCGATAGGGACATCCGCGGGCCGTCATGGTGATATAAGAATCCCCCAGGGGGATATGCTCTTCCCATAATGTCTTGTCAAAAATCGGCAAGGCATCCAGATTCTGAACGAATCCCGTCTGAGGCCCGGCGATAATCCGTCCGTCCTTTCGCCTATATCTCGTATTAGGAATGGGTGCGCCTGCCTCGGCGCGCTCGATAGACCGCAGGATCATCGCAAAGGCAACATCTCCTTCGCCGACACAAATATAGTCAATGTAAGGACGCTCCAGAACCCGATCCGGCACCGCCGAGGTATGCACGCCCCCGAACAGCACCTTGACAGCCGGCAGGATTTTTTTTGCTTCTTCAGCCACACGCAGCATCCATTGATACGTCGCCGTAAGGGGAGAAAAGACCAGGACATCGGGCATTTGCTTCCTTATCACCTCCATAACATCTCTGCGGTCGTCAAAAAAAGGGGCGAGGAATGGCACATTTAAATGAGACCGGTCGTTAAAAAGAGCGGGGCTGAAGGCCAGACTGACCTTGTGCCCTTCCCTTTTGGCAATAGCCGAGAGGAGACTAACCCCCATCTGCTCCATCCCCAGCGCAACAAACGTGATTCGCATAGGTCACCCCTCAAGAGAACCTGACAGACTTTTCCCTATACCAAAACGCTTTTTCCCGTGCGTCTCACAGGGGGCTCCCGCCGGGGAACATATTCATCCGCCTCTGGTGGATAAGACCAGGCGGACAAACAACGGCTGGCCGGCGGCAGCCCTTTCCCCATTTTTATCTTCACTAGAAAACGCAGGATATGATACAGATAATGTCTGGCATAAATAAGGTGATCGGGATTTCCCTTCATAAGTCCGGCCAAGAGATCAGCCATAAAACCCATCCATGAACATAAAGGAATCGGCAGCCATGCTATGTGTTTTGCCTGGAGCCGCCGGCGCATAAAGCCGGGCAGGACAGGGATCAATTTAAACAGCACCTCATAAGCCTTATAAATTTTCCGACGGTGTGAATCTTGAATGCGGCCGCTATTGCGGTAAAAGTCGCCTTCCAGACCGGCATTTAACTGCCGGATGTCCTGCGTCGTAATAAGTCCCATCCCCTGGGCCTGGCCAATCATTTCCGTGCCGGGCAGGAAATTCGTCCAGAATGTCTGGATGCGGTAAGGAGGGTGCCGTGCATAAAATTCTCTGGCCGTCTCCTGGGCCTCCAGCGGTTCTCCCGGCAAACCGAACATGTGATCGACCTTGGGGCGAAGGTTATATTTCCTCATGGCCTCCAGGGCCCTTTCAATCTGCGTGTTCCGCTCATACCGCTTGATGACCCGATATTTAAACTCTTCATCGAGGGATTGAATGCCCATCTGGACATAGCGGCATCCGGCCTCAGACAGCCAACGGGCCAGTTCTTCATCCATATACTGCGGATGCGTCAGACACTGGAAAGGAACCCCTATCTCTTTCTTGTAACGAGACAAAAACTCTTTGACCCATTTTTTATCAACGGTAAAAACGTCGTCTTCAAACTCGATGAAACGCAGCTTATACCGTCTTTTCGCCGCACACAGCTCTCCTAGGACATGCGAAACGCTGCGATGGCGCACATATCGACCGGATTCTTCTTGCGGTAGGCGCGCGAAAAAATTGTTAAAACAAAATGTGCAGCGGTAGGGGCACCCGCGGGAAGCCATGGTCAGATACCAGTCGCCGATACGGATATGTTCTTCCCACAAAGGCTTATCAAAAATAGGCAAGGCATCCAAATCCTGGATAAATCCGCTTTGGGGGCCTTGCACGATGCGTCCATCAGGCAATTTATAGCGCGTATTCACAATAGGCCCCGCCGGCCCTCCCTCTTCAATGGCCTTTAAAATCATCTGGAAAGCCCTATCGCCTTCACCGATACAGACATAATCCACACAAGATTGGGCCAAGACGCTGTCCGGGACCGCTGACGTATGCACCCCGCCAAATATGACCTGAACATCCGGCAACAATTCTTTAACTTCTTGCGCGATTCCCAGCATCCACTGATAAGTTGCCGTCAGGGGAGAAAAGGCCAGGACATCCGGCTGCTGTCTTTCTATCGTTGCAATCACATCTTTACGGTCATCAAAATAAGCCGCCAGGCGGGGATTATGAAAATTGTACCGGTCGTGGAACAAAGAGGCGCTAAAGGCAAGCCGAACATCATGCCCCTGACTTTTGGCGATGGCCGAAAGGAGGCTGATTCCTAACTGTTCCCAGCCGAAGGCAACAAACGTAATACGCATATTTTTATCTTAACAATTTAAAAAGATGCGGAGTGTCTGAGCTGACCGCAGGCAGCCGCCACGTCCCTGCCGCGCGGCATGCGGACAGTGGCATGAACGCCCAAAGCCTTCAGCCGTTCCTGAAAAGTCATTATATCCCGGCGGGAAGGCGGCTCATAAAGGAATTCTTCCACTTTGTTATAAGGAATCAAATTGACCTTACAAAGCATGCCCTTTAACAATTGCCCCAATTCCGCCGCGGCCCTCGGCGTGCACGTGAGGTCTTTAATCAAGATGTATTCAAACGTAATCTGCCGTTTTGTCGCCCGGATGTAATCCCTGCAAGCCCTCACAAGATCATCCAGAGGATATTTTTTGTTCACGGGCATCAAAACAGTTCTTGTCTCCTGGTTTGAGCCGTGCAGAGAAATCGCCAGTTCCAGTTGAAGGCCTTCCTGCGCCAACTGTTTAATTTTCGGGATTAACCCGCAGGTGGAAATCGTGATGCGCCGGGCCGCGATATGAAGCCCCTGCGGGGCGTTAAGGATGCGGATGACCTTAAGGAGATTGTCGTAATTATCCAGCGGCTCGCCGGTTCCCATAAAGACGATATGCGAGAGAAGCCCGCCGGGAGTGATATTCTTCACATGAAGAATCTGGCCCAAGATCTCGGCGCAACTGAGATCGCGCCGCCATCCGCCGATACCGCTGGCGCAGAAACGGCAGCCGAATTTGCACCCCGCCTGGGTGGAGACGCAGACGGTCTTTCGGGAAGCGGCAGGGATAAGAACCGTTTCTACTCTTTCCTTATCGTTCAGCTCGAATAAAAACTTTATTGTCCCGTCATGGGAGACAGCCTGACTCACCACCACCGGATTCGACAGCGCCCAATTCTTTTTTAAACGCTCCCGCAGGCCTAAGGGCAGATTCTCCATCGCCTCAAAACGACCCGCGCCCCTTTTATACAGCCATTCAAAAACTTGGGTCGCCCGGTAGGGATTCTCGTCGACGGACCTCACATACTGAACCAACTCTTCTAAAGAGAGATTTCTAATGTCTTGCAGACCCATCGTTGCTTTTGGTGCCGGCGGCGGGCTTTACGCCTCCACATATTCGCCAATTTTGCGGAATTTATTGTAGCGCTGTGTCAGCAGCTCTTCCTGGGAAAGGATAGATAATTCTTTTATATATTTAAGGATAACCGTCTTCAAGGTTGCGGCCATCTTGAGAGGATCCTGGTGCGCCCCGCCCAGCGGTTCGGGCACAATCTCATCCACAATACCGAATTTCAAAAGATGCTCGGCCGTAATCTTCAAGGCCTCGGCGGCCTGGGGGGCTTTAACCGCATTGCGCCACAGGATGGAGGCGCACCCTTCCGGCGAGATCACCGAATAATAGGCATGCTGTAAAATACACACACGATCCGCGACCCCGACACCTAAGGCCCCGCCGCTTCCTCCCTCGCCGATAATCGCGGCTACAATCGGCGTTTTTAATTGGACCATGTCCCTCAAATTTTCCGCAATGGCCTGGGCCTGCCCTCTTTCTTCGGCCCCCACACCCGGATAAGCCCCGGGGGTATCAATAAGGATGACGATAGGAAGCCTGAATTTCTCGGCCAGCTGCATCAGCCGCATGGCCTTGCGATAGCCTTCCGGATGAGCGCAGCCGAAATTGCGCATCACATTCTCTTTCGTGTCCCGCCCCTTTTGATGCCCTATCATCATGGCTTTAGTTCCGTTAATCTGCACAAAACCGGCCACGAGGGCCAGGTCATCGGCGAACTGGCGGTCGCCGTGCAATTCTACAAAATCCGTTGTCATAAGGCGGATATAATCCAGCGTGTAAGGTCTGTCCGGATGGCGGGCAATCTGCACCCTCTGCCAGGCGGTGAGATTATTGTAAATCTCCCGCTTCATTTTCTCCAGCTTCTCGGTGAGCTTCTTAATCTCCGGCTCAAGGGCGATATTCTTATCCGAGCTGAAAGAGCGCAGCTCATTGATCTTCGATTCAAGCTCACAGATGGGTCTTTCGAATTCCAGAATACTCATAATATTGGGATTGATAATCAAAAGTTAACGATTGGCCAAAGACGAAGAGGCGACGGTTAAGAACTAATCGACGATAACAACCTCTGTCCCGAGAGGAAGAAGGCTGTAGAGCTCCTCCACATCGCGGTTGTTCATGCGCACACAGCCGGCCGTCACCTGCTGGCCGATGGTCTCCGGCTCTATGGTCCCATGGATGCCATAGCCGGGCATATCGAAGCCCAGCCAACGGCTTCCTAAAACATTTTGAGGGCTGTCCGGCGGGACGACCACACCACGGTTAAACCAAACGGGATCAACAAGCTTGGAGGCAATCTTGAACTTCCCCGCAGGGGTGCTGTTATTCTCCCCTGTCGATACCCTATAGACTTTGAGAACCTCGTCGCCGTCTTTCAGCATAAGGACGTTCTGGGATTTGTCCACAAAGACGTTGAAATTCCCCTGCCAGACACGCAATTTTTGCCCTACATGGATTGTGTCCCCTTTAAGGTTATTGCTGCGCCTGATCAAATCAACGGTGGTATTGTATTTCTTGGCCAGTTTGCCCAGCGTATCGCCGCTTCCCACTTCGTGAACCACCGCTTGCGGGACTGGGGTGTTAGAAAATATAATCTTCATATTCATGTCCGAAAGCGTATTGTTGACCTCCTCTATCTTTTCAAAGGACGCATATTCGGCGAGGATCTCTTGGTAAACCTTTTTGGCCTCGAGCATCTCGCCGTTTTGACGCAGCAAAGAGGCCTGCGCATACAACTCTTGGGCGGTTTTCTTATTAACGCCCTCGGCGCTTCCGGAACCCACGGCATGGACAGCCTCTTTCTTCGGCCAAACCAGCCATGTCAAGATAACGACAATGACGATAATCCCGCCTATAATGACCAAATTCTTTTTATTCATCGCAGCTCTCTCTGTTTTTTACTCGTTGATATACGACTTGTCCCGTCCTACCATCCCTTATAAAAAAGGTAGGAAAAAATTAGACCCAAGATCGCGCCAATGATCACCTGTAAAGGGGTATGGCCGATGAGTTCCATTAGGCGTCCGGCCTCGGTCTTACCCTTCCAATACACATCGTCCATAATCTGATTGAGAATGGCGGCCTGCTGGCCAGCAGAGCGCCGCACCCCTTGAGCATCAAACATGGTGACCATCGCAAACACAACGGCCAAGGCAAAAACAGCCGAATCAAATCCGGCATAAAGACCACTCGTGGTGGCTAAGGCCGTTGCGCCTGCGGCGTGACTGGAAGGCATGCCGCCGGTGCCGATAAACCATTTAAAATTAAACCTCTTTTCGCGGATCACGCCCAAAAGGACCTTGATCCCCTGGACAAGGGCCCAAACGACGAGCGTGATAATAAGCACCTTGTTGTTAAAAATGGGATTCATAGATGTAGACGTTGGAAATCCTTTTAACGGCCGTCTTCAAAAAGATTGACGTTTAAAACGTTTTATGTTAGGTTACATTATAATTGGGAAGGCTGAAAAAGCAAGGTCTTTTCCCTATTCTATCCCCCCTATCCAAACGATTTCCCCCAAAGACAAGGACGTATTCCACAGGCCATGCTTGCGAAGGTTCACAGCTGCGGCATCCAAGGTCTAGATGCCTATTTTATTACTATCGAAGTCGATGTGAGCACGGGCCTGCCCTCCACCGTTATTGTCGGCCTGCCGGATAATGCCGTCAAAGAGAGCAAAGAACGGGTCCGTGCCGCCATAAAAAACAGCAGCTATAAATTGGGCCCCAAACGGGTCACGATCAATTTATCCCCTGCGGACACAAAGAAAGAGGGTCCCAGTTTTGATCTGGCTATTGCCGTAGGGATCCTGGCCGCCACCGAACAAATCAATCCCGCGTATCTGGATGAGTTTATCATCTTGGGCGAACTGTCCCTGGACGGCCATATCCAGCCCATAAGCGGATCCCTCTCGGTCGCCCTGGCCATGCGGCAAAGTCCTTTTCAGGGCTTAATCCTGCCCTCGGCCAATGCCCGCGAGGCGGCCCTTTCCCGTTATCCGCATATTTATCCGGTTGAAACCTTGAAAGAGGTGATTCACCTTTTAAGCAATCCGGAAGGGATTTCCCCCCTCTCGCCGGAGTCCGTCGCCATTTCTTTTCAGCCGGCTTATCCCCCCATCGATTTCGCCGATGTGAAAGGACAAACTTCTGTCAAACGGGGCTTGGAGATTACCGCCGCCGGCGGCCATAACGCCCTGATGATCGGCCCGCCGGGAAGCGGCAAAAGCATGCTGGCCAAACGCCTCCCCACCATCCTGCCGGATATGACGCTGGAGGAATCCCTCGAGACAACCCAGATTCACTCGGTGATGGGCCTGTTAAAACCTGACCGGGGGATTGTCACCAACAGACCGTTCCGCTCCCCTCACCATACCACATCCGACGTCGCGCTCGTCGGCGGCGGGTCTCTTCCCCGCCCGGGGGAGGTCACCATAAGCCATAACGGCGTCCTTTTCCTGGACGAATTGCCCGAATTCAACCGCAATTGTCTGGAGGCCCTGCGTCAACCTTTGGAGGATCACTCTGTCGTCATCTGCCGGGCCACAAAGTCAATACGGTTCCCATCGAAATTCATGCTCGTGGCAGCCATGAACCCCTGTCCCTGCGGGGCATTGGGGCAGTTGAAATCCACGTGCCGTTGCAACACCACACAGATTGCCAAATACCGCTCCAAGATATCCGGGCCGCTCTTGGATAGAATCGACATCCATCTGGACGTCCCGGCGGTCCGTTATCAGGAATTGAGCAACACCCTGCCTGCGGAGAGCTCCGCCCGTATTAAAGAGAGGGTCAGCAAGGCGAGGGCGGTTCAGATTGAAAGATTCTCCGCCGAAGACGGAAAAAACGGCGCCTGCCCCGCCAACCCCGCCCCTGGCGGGACCAACGGCGGGGGCATCGCCTGCAACGCCCAGATGAGTCACAGACAGGTGCGCCAGTTTTGCGCCTTAGGGACAGAGGAAAACGATTTGCTGAAGATGGCGATGACAGAGCTTAATTTCAGCGCGCGGGCGTATGACAAGATTTTGAAGGTGAGCCGAACAATTGCGGACTTGGAAGGGGCGGAGCAAATTAAAACGGAACACCTGGCCGAGGCGATACAGTATAGGAGTTTGGATAGAGATTTTTGGAGTTAGTTCCAATCAATTCTATCAAAATCTTTTTTCAATTTTTTATACTGATCGCAGTTGACTCTCCTAACATTATTTAATTTACCCAATACTCTTTCTTTGAATTTCTGAACCGTACTTAGTTCTCGCTTCGGTGGACCAAAATGAGCCTCAAACTCTGCGATTTGGCTAGAAGGTCCTTTAACCAGGCAATTATGAATAATTGCCTCTAACGACCTGATATCCTCCCGAGGTAAATTGAGCCTCTTATTATTCACTAACAGACCCGTGATTTTCTGCCTTTTAAAGTACGGCTTTTGTGGACTGCTTTCTTTCCGATGAATTCTAAAACCCTCCTGCCTAAATATGGTTCTTATAGGCTGAAGGAGCTGCCTTAAATTCTTGTTGCCTGATATAGTAATGTCATCTGAATAAAACGTATGGTTTATTTTTTGTTGACCGAATAAATCCCTTAATCGCTTATCTGCATTGATTAAGACAAGGTTTGCGAGCCTTGGGCTAGTAGGGAATCCATGAGGAACACAACAGTCAGCAGTGGTCAGCCTGGTTAACACCAAAGTTTCGCCCTCATTAAAACCAATCTGCCGAAATATTCTCTGAACACGCTGATAGTGGATGCTTGGGAAAAAACTTTTTATATCCACGTTTGCAATATTCTTTTTCCCAAGATGAACTGTTGCATTTGTCAAAATCGAGCGCTTTGCAACGTAACCATGCATGGAAGACGGAAGGGGTATCGCTTTTAAAATATATTTGTTAATACGTTTCTGAATGTCCCTTAAGACAGGAAAAGGGCAGTGATAGGTTCTGGTTTTACCAGATTTTGTTTCGGATTTTTTACGGTAATGCGTGTGAAATTTATCAAGGACTTCGTGGAGAGCGTTTGCACTTAATCGAAGTTTCTCAGCAACGCTTTGAATAGACGGGGTATCGAAATAATTTCTCTCATTAACAGCACACACGATTTATTTTAATCCTCAGTGAGGAAAATACAGGCAATTGGAAAAGGAACGAAAGAGCTTTATCAAAGAACTTAGAATTTCCAGGATCACTTTTGTGAGTTCGAGGTTAAATTTTAATTTCTTTTTGGGACCCTCTCGCGCCTTTTCAAAAAAGGACTTTTTGATTCCCATGCCACCTCACCTCCTTTCTCTTTGGCTTTATCAGCCCTTTTCGGGTAACTAATCCGCAATTGAAGCATTTATAAAATGCTTAATGCAAAGCAATGTATGAACCTTTCAACGTATCAAAGCTAAACCGTTTCTTTGATTACGCTATTATGCTAGAGCATGGCTTTTTAATGCCACTTTCTAGGTAACAAAAGGATCACAGCCCATCGCTTTGAACAGTCTCCGGGAACGGAGAAGGGAAAAGCAGTTCAACTGACGTTAACTGCCTTAACTGTAAAGGAGATGCTTACAGTGGTCTTAGAACGAGAATCAGCCAAAGAACAATGATGGGGTAACCCCATCTAATGCAACATGATACTAATTTTTTTACCATTATCAATGATGGCATCTAAAAAATTCTGAACAAATTAGTGAAAAATCTTCCGTGCCGATATTTTCTAATGTCTTTTGTCTTTTGGGGGATTAGGGTCATTGGCAGGCGGCACAGTATCGCTGTCACGAATTTTACCGTCCAATCTATGAATTCTGACCTCGCCTCCTCCAGACTGGGCAGAAAATTTCTTGGCAATTTTTTCTGCACGATCTTGAGTTTGCGCAAAATCACTAATTCGCTCAGCACCTTCTTTGGTAATGCGCCATTTACCTAAATCCTTATCTTTTGAAACATGATAATTTGCCATAAAAAAATCCAGGGGTTAAAATAATCAGCCAATCTCTAAATTGCCCTCGCCCAGAGTTCACGCTCTGGGCTTTTCTTATTTACCAATCAATAAGACTTCCTCCGAATGATTCTGGCTTAAGACATATTTATATTTTTTGCGTTGCACCTCGATAACTTTGCTTTTATATTTCCGCAATATTGATATGAGTTCTTCTATCGAAGGGATACCATCCGCTCTATACGAAATTACCAAGATGCTGTCTTGGAATTTTCTAAATAACTTGTCAAAAGCCGCATGAATTTCATTCTTGTTGTTCCACACAGACTTTCCATTCTTGAATCGCCGATTCTGTGTTTGATAATCAACGAGCCTATCCCAATTTGAATAATTAACCAGCCCTTCAAGGAAGTGATAAAAATCCAGGTAATCCACCCCCGTCCCTTTGTAGGACAGATAGGGCGTGTCAATATAAACTAAATCAAAATGACCCGGGACATCAAAAACATCGTAATTATATGCCTTGTTTGATTGACCATTGGAAAATCCTGCTTTGTTAGCTTCCGCAACGAATTTCCTAAAATGTGTCTCAAAGGGCGTATCCCACGTCGTTTTATTGCCAAAGTTCCGCTCTACTTCAGAACTCCGAATATATAAATTTTTTCTGTGAAAAAGATTGAACGGCCGCTTGATTATACAGGACTGGAAGAGCGCAAAAAAAGCCAAAGCTTTTTTGTAAACATCATCTATTTGCCCAATATTGGTTGCCACCATATCAAGCCATCGGTTCTCATCATGGGTAAAATAAATTTCTTTAAAATTTCTTTGGATAAAAGAAGGGTATTTGCGAGTACGCTGCCGAGTAAGGATGAATTCCTCATCCGCTTCGGACAAATTCGTGGATTCATTTTCTATTAACGCTAAACCGATATAATGATTAAATTTGAGAATATCATTGTAATATACGACCTTCCCCTTACCTTTTAGCATGTAGCCAACACTTCCCGTTCCTCCAAAAGCATCAAGAACGGAATTAAATTCGAGCACTTTGACATTATCCCATATCCAATCAACAATTTTGAGTTTGCTGCCCTGGAACCGAGTTGAGGGGAATTCTGGAATCGTTGGGATGAAAGTTAACTGTGCCATTACTTTTCTATTTTCCTATACTTTTTGTATTCGGCAAGATTCCTGTACGGAGCGGATTTCAAATCCACCGCCTTGGCCATATCCTTGGTCAAATAGTACATCCAATAATCATCAAAAATTTCTTCACCGAGTTGTGCAAAAGGTCCCTTGCCATTAATCAGGTCATCAATTTTGATAACAGAACCAATATTCTTTGTATTGCCGCTCCCTGGTCTATCAACCGCTATGCGATATTTCTCTTGCACAAAAAATTGGAAATTCTTTACAACAGATGTAATATTTTGAAGATCTTTTAATTGATATATTTTTCGCTCATCAACATTTCCGTCTGTCCGCGAATAAACTATGCCTAAAACATAATGACCGACATATTCTTCATAAGGGAAGGTTACATTTTTGTTGCTTTTTCGATCCCGAAAATATCCTGTAAAGGCGCCTAAAGTCATGCCGTTTACTTCTCTTTCATTCTTGCGATAGGTGCTCTTCAAATCGACTGCGAATTTATGACCCTTCTCATCAATAAATGAAATGTCGGGATAAGAATTCTGTTCTGTACATAAAACCATTTTGTAGCGGTTATCATCTGCAAATTGACACAATTTCGGGAAGAGCAGCAACTCCATAATCTTCGACACAACTTTCGTATCAATCGAAATTGTGTAAATATTACGGGCAACATCGATAAAACCCTTAACAATCCAATCCCCTTTTGCCGTTGCAACAGCAGCATTAAAGAGATCCACGTGCTTTACAAGCTGTCTCTCAAACTTGGCCTTCAGTTTTTGTCTTTCTTCTGAATTCTCCATACTTGCCTTCAAGCCTTTCTTTTATCAGTTCACAATAAGACAATTCTTTTTCAATTAAAATACATCGTCTACCCAAACCATTAGCGACAAAGCCGGTTGTTCCAGAGCCAGCGAAGGGATCAAGAATCAAGTCATTTTTATTACTCCCCGCTAATATGGCATATTCCAAAATAATCGGCTGCTTGGTAGCAGGATGGCGAAACCCATTCTTCTCCGCCCAATATTCCCAAAGACTTTTCATCTGTGTTCCGCCATTAATACTTTTCATTAGAGAATAATTGAACTTGGTCTTCCCGTAACAATCTTTCTTCGCCCACAGCATCGTTTCTGTAACGGCTCTGAAACATGAGCCCGTAAAATTAGGGGGCGCGTTCCTTTTATGCAGTATTATATCATTCAATATTTTGAACTCTAAATCCTGAAGGACAACATTAACCACACCTATACTATGATAAGTCCCGGTAACCCATATGGTTGCTCCAGTTTTTAATATCCTTTTTGCCTCTCTAAGCCAAGCAAAATGGAAATCAAACTGATCGCCCAAAGTCTTTGAATATGCCCATTGTGCTTTCTGAGTATTAAATGAATCAGCATGACCATCCGTACGTTTCATAATTAACCCGGACTGGTTGCCGAAGTACGGGGGATCGGCAAAAATCATATCAACGGAAGAATCCGGGTAATTCTTTAACAACATTAAACAATCACCATGAAATAGCTGAACAGTGCCTTTACTATTACGATAAAAAGGATTGACAATGTGCTTATTATCCAATTCCTTCGCACAATCAACAGCAAGTAAATTAGTATCAATCATAGTTTTGGTATCGTGTTTACAACAACGCCCTGCATCTGAAAATCTTTCGTCAGAACAATTGGTTGATGATCTTTATTTTTTGATCTTGGCTTCAAAACAACGGTTTCGCCAGCCGAATAAAATTCCTTAACAGTTGCTTCGTCATCAATCAACGCTACCACTATATCGCCATCGTGGGCGCTTGCTTGCTGCCGGATTAAAAGCAAATCGCCGTCATTAATTCCTTTTTGATCCATTGAATCGCCCTTGGCTCTTAACAAAAAATATTGGGCCGGCGGTTTGGCTAATTTGGTTGAAACCGGAATCATAGCCTCAATATTCTCTTCTGCCAATACCGGAACGCCGCAGGAAA
>MHGQ01000043.1:0-515 GCA_001805645.1 Omnitrophica WOR_2 bacterium RIFCSPHIGHO2_02_FULL_50_17
TGCGGGTCTTTTACATAACGGTCGGCTAATTGGCTGATATGCACGAGGCCGTCGTGATGCACGCCGATATCCACGAATGCCCCGAAGGCCGTAACGTTTGTGATAACACCGGGCAGCGTCATGCCGGGATGCAAATCTTCAAGGGTGCGGATCCCTTCCTGATAACTAAACAACTGAAAAGCCTCCCGAGGGTCCCGGCCGGGCTTGGCCAGCTCATTCTTGATATCCAAAAGCGTCGGCAGCCCGACGCCGTCTGTCACATATTCCTCAAAACGGACGCGGCGGAGGAGGTTTTCCTTTCCAATGAGATCGCCCAGGGCGCATCCCAAATCGGAGGCCATCCTGTCGACGATCGCATAGGATTCGGGATGAACCGCGCTTGTATCTAAAGGGTTCTGCCCGCCGCGAATCCGCAAGAAACCGGCGGCCTGTTCGAAGGCCTTGGGGCCTAAGCCGCTCACATTCCTTAATTCCTCACGGCTGCGGAAAGGGCCGCTCGTATTTCTATGCTCGAC
>MHGQ01000043.1:544-5211 GCA_001805645.1 Omnitrophica WOR_2 bacterium RIFCSPHIGHO2_02_FULL_50_17
CGACAATAGCCTGGGCGCGAGAAGGTCCGAGCCCCGAGACGTACATCAGCAACTGTTTGCTGGCCGTGTTAAGCTCCACCCCCACCTGGTTGACACAGCTCATAACGACATCGTCGAGACCGTCTTTAAGAAGCGCCTGGTCGACGTCATGCTGGTATTGCCCCACCCCGATAGACTTCGGGTCGATCTTGACCAATTCCGCCAACGGGTCCATCAACCGGCGGCCGATGGAGATTGATCCGCGCACCGTCACGTCATATTCAGGGAATTCCTCACGGGCCGCCTCTGAGGCCGAATAGATGGAGGCGCCGCTCTCGTTAACGAGCACAACCTGTACACCCTCGGACAGCTTCAGACCGCGGATAAAATCCTCCGTCTCCCGGCTGGCGGTGCCATTGCCGATGGCAATCACCTCAGGCTTAAACCTCGCGCACAATCCCCCGACGAGAATAGCGGCCTCCTCACGCCTGGGGGAGGAGTCCGTAATATAAATCGTGTCATTATGCAAAAACTTTCCCTGCTCATCCAGACAGACGATCTTGCACCCCGTCCGGTAACCGGGGTCAATGGCCATGACGCGCTTCTGCCCCAAAGGTGGCGCCATCAAAAGCTCTCGCAGGTTATTTTTAAAAATTTCAATGGCCTCCTCGTCGGCGCGCCGCTTCAATTCCATGCGCATCTCCGTCTCAAGAGATAAACTCAAGAGTCTCTTATAGCTGTCCACAACGGCCATCCGCACCTGCTGACCGTCCCCGCCTTGCGTCTTGACGAAAAGGCCTTCCAAGAGGAGAACAGCCTCCTCCTGCGGCGGAAGGACGCGCACGGCCAGGAAAGTCTCCTTCTCCCCCCGGCGCACCGCCAGAATCCGATGGGAAGGGGCGCTTGGGGCAAGCTCCTGCCACTCGAAATAATCCTTGTATTTAATCCCGTCTTTCTCTTTGCCTCTGATAACCTCTGACCGAATTGTGGCGCGATCGTTAAATAACGCACGCAGCCGCTCTCTGGCCTGGCCGTCCTCATTTATCCATTCGGCCATAATATCCCGTGCGCCGCTTAATGCCTCCTCGAGCGAATGAACACCCTTGGACGGATTAACGTAAGGCACGGCCTCCTGCGACGGATCAATACCTTTCTGCTCGAAGAGGACATGTGCCAAGGGCTCTAAACCCTTTTCCTTGGCAATCGTGCCCCTTGTGCGGCGTTTAGGGCGGTAAGGCAGGTAGAGGTCTTCCAAGACGGCTAAGGTCTCTGCGGCGAGAATCTTGTCTTTAAGCTCCTCGGTGAGCTTGCCCTGCCCCTGAATGGATTGGAAGATGGTCTGCCGGCGCTTATCCAGCTCACGCAGCTGATGCACCCTGTCGCGGATCCGGGTGATTGCGGTCTCGTCCAATTGCCCCGTGGCCTCTTTACGATAGCGGGCAATAAAAGGGACAGTTGCGCCGTCATCTAAAAGATGCAACGTTGCGGCCACCTGGCGCTGTGTCCAGCGGAACTCGGCGGCTATCTGGGCGCCATAATTTTTTTCCGTCATACCGCCAAAAGATTATCATCCCTAACGATTGCGCGCAACAATAAAAAAGGCAATCTCTAAAAAAAGGATTGCCTTATAAAATCTCCAATTATTTTTCTAATCTACGACGAGAATCTTCGGCGCAGAAGGGCCAAAACAGCGCTTGGGACAAAAAGAAAGGCCGTTGCCGGCTCAGGGATGACGGGCTGTGTGCATGTGGGACAATCCGGCGTCTGCACAAGGGCGATGGTGGTATTGTGCCCGTGTTTTGCTGCGGCGTTATTATTGACACTCTCATTAGTAGGCGCGCTGAACCAGAAATAATCAATATCCCATACAGTTTCAAACTCATAGGGCGGAGAATCCAGATCCCATTTGATCCCCCATGTCCCGGTGGATCCGTCGTTACCGCCGGAAATTATATAAGTGCGCGGTTCGTTGCCGGTAAGACTGGAGAGGTTTCCGCTGTTGGGCGGATTACCGTTAGCGCCGGCGGTTGCAACAATCGCGTTCAAAAGCGCCCCTTCAAAACAATCCTCCAGCTCAAGCGTGAAATGACTTAACCCATTATGCTTGCTTCCGCCAGGGACGATTTTCACCTTATACAGCCACTGATACCAGTCCGGCTTGCCAAAATACCCATCCCTGGCAGAATCCCCCGTAATGCTCACAAGAGTTGATTGGAAGGTAAAATTCTGGGTAGCTACTGCCTCAGAAACGAGAAAGATACTCAATACTAAAAGAATAAGCCCTGTCTTCTTCATCTATGACACCCCTTGTTCCTAATCGAAAACTTCCTATATATATAACCTGCTTATAAAATAGCAAGAATCATGCCAAAACACTCTGCTTCAACTTTAAACTGAGTTTCCACAACCCCCCAATATTAAACGGGTTATGGTCTCGACGCCCCTGTCACGCCTTTTATTAATAAATAATAGATATAAATATGTCGGCAAAGAACAACATGTTGAGATTTTTCACCGTTTATCCTGCCCATCATTTCGTGAGCTCGCCAGGGGAGACGCCGACCTCCTCCTCTGCCTCCGCCGGCGCATCGGCCTCTTCCAGGATATCCTCGCGAGTCACCTCAGTTTCCTCCAGTGGAAAATCATGTTCAGAAAATAGGGCGCCTTCCCGCGTCCAACCAGCCTTCCTTATCATCCTGCCTCCTTGGAAGGTCTTTTCGTACCAGAGTTCGCCGCTGGGATAATACTCTCTCGAGACGCCCTCCAGAAGGCCGTTGACATAATTTTGCTCCCACAAGAGCACGCCACTTTCATCATACTCCCTAACAGCGCCTTCCAGGACGTCATGCTTATAATGAAGCAGGCTCTTGAGCCGGCCGTTGGCGTAATATTCCCGGGCCTCGTCATAGCGTTTCCCGTCGATATATTTAACCTCGCGACGCACCTGGCCATGCGCGTCATACTCTTTGAGAGCCCCCTCGAGATCCCCGTCCGCATATTCTCCCTCTTTTTTCAATTCCCCCGTATCATGAAACTCCTTAAAAGGGCCGTAGAGTTTTCCGTTCATATAATGATGGGCGACCTTAAGATGCCCCTGAGGCGCGTAGACCGCAAAGAGCCCGTGCGGTTTGCCCCAGCGATAATTTTCTTCCGTGAGCAATTTGCCGTCTTCATAATAGGTTTTCACCAGACCGTCCACGCGGCTTTCCACATAACGCTCTATCCTCTTAACAACCCCGTTTTTATAATAATCCGTGTAAAGGCCGTTGCCGTTTTCGAACTGGCCTTCCCCCTTCAATGCGCCGTCTTCATAATACTGTTTGGCGCTGCCGTGACGATGGCCGCCCTTATAATGCTCCTCCCGCCAGAGGGCGCCGTTTTCATAATATCCTTTAACCATCCCTTCCGGCTTATTGTCCTTGTATATCCCTTCACTGTGCAGCCGGCCGTTTCTATAATAACCTTGAAAAGGCCCCTCGAGTTTGCCATTAACGTATTGCCAGACAGACTGCAGCTCCCCTGTCTCGTAATATTGCTTGAGGAGAATATCTCCCGGTCTCTTCAGCGGGAAACTCTCCGAACGCAGTTTCCCGCTGGGGTAATAGGTCACGGCGCCGGCCTTCTGTGGGGAAGAGGAGTCACCGCATCCTCCCAGCCATACGAGCGCAGCCACCATCCAAACTCTCGACGATATTTTATAAATAGACAAGAGGCGCATCCTGGGGATGACAGTCTTTAAGAGATCTGATTAAGGCAAGTATAGCACATCGAAGGGTGGATTAACGAATCTCCGTATCTATATGAATATTGATCTCCGCGACCTTGTCCGTATCAATAGTCACTGTTTTAGGCAAGGAATATCGGCATCCGAGAAATTGGCAAAGGGCACAACTTGGCTTCCAGAGTAGAAGGCATTTCCTCTGCTGATGCCGATGACACATCCTGTATGACAAATGCCGTCGGAAGAATACTGCCGGCGACGATGAGAAGAAATAGGGCGGGTTTTAGAAAAAACTTTTTAGCGAAGCGGGTCATAATATAACGGAGAGGCCGGGATTCGAACCCGAGGGTCAGCTCGCGCCAACCAGCTGCTTAGCAGGCAGCTGCGTTCAACCGCTCCGCCACCTCTCCGAAAACTACCTTAATCTTTTATCCCAGAAAAGTTTGAGGACTTCGAGCCAAAGGCGGGAAGTCACATTCAAAACTTAAGATCTTGAACCCATTCACGGGACTAAGCGGCCTATACTTTAGGCCGCCGAAGTATCAAGTCTTTTTGTGCAACGCCCGCTTCTGAAACCCGGCTTTTCCGTTTTTGCTCAAAAAATTGACTCAACAAATGACCGCATTCCCCCCCCAAGAGACCCTTGCGGACTTCAATCTTATGATTTAAGAAATCGTGCTGGATGATATTCAGGACCGAGCCGCAGGCACCGGTCTTCGGGTCTCCCGCGCCGAAACAAATCCGTTTTATCCGCGCTAACACCAATGCCCCGGCGCACATACTGCACGGCTCGATGGTGACATACAGCGCGCAGTCATTAAGCCACTTGCACGACAAAAAATTGGCCGCCTGGGTGATCGCAATCATCTCGGCATGCGCCGTCGGGTCATGCAGGGTCTCCACCTGATTATGGGCCCTGGCAATAATCCTGTTTTCATGCACAATCACCGCCCCGACAGGCACCTCG
>MHGQ01000043.1:5221-24747 GCA_001805645.1 Omnitrophica WOR_2 bacterium RIFCSPHIGHO2_02_FULL_50_17
CGGCCCTTTGGGCCTGCCGTAACGCCTCCCGCATAAACGCCTCGTGAGCTGCAGAATAGGACTGCCCCATGACTAGACCCTCCGGGTCATGCTTACAATTCTGCTCATATACCCCGTCCGCCTAAGGCGGACGGGGATTCAAAATCGCAGGAATGAAGCCCTGCCTGGATACCCCGATGCCTGCCTGGCCGTCCGGCAGGCGGGCATCGGGGAGTTTAGAAGGCTTCATTTCTTGTGAACAGGAAGGAAAACCTTTACGAGTGTCCCCCGCCTTAATTGGCTTTTGACAACGATGTCACCCCGGCAGGATTTTACAATCGAATGCGCAATCGCCAGACCCAGTCCGGAGCTCTTGCCCATAGCGGCGTGTTTGGTCGTAAAGAAGGGCTCAAAAATACGCGGGAGGTCTTCCTCGGCAATACCCACCCCGTCGTCCCGGCATTCTATACAAATTTTACCGTCATTTTTCTGGCAGGATGTTCTTAAATGCACTTCTCCCCCGTGCGGCATGGCCTGAATCGCATTCGTAAGGATACTGGTTATAACCTGATTTAATTCCAAAAACCCAATGGCCGCAGACGGCAAATGGCCTGCCAGCCTTAATTCCCGGTGGATACCGGATGCTTCGAAGGAGTAACGGAGATTTTTAACAGCCTCCCGTACCACCGTATTCGCATTACAATAACCATCTCTTAAATTAAGTTTTCTTCGGTCAATGTCCAGAAGCCGGTCGGTGGTCTCAAAACAATGCCTCACCTGATCGCGTATCGCCTCAAGCGTCTGCATGATCTCCTTAAATTCTTTGTATCCAATATACTCAAACTGTCTGTCTTTATACTTCTCCACTAAAGTGTGGGAGTAATCCAGCAGCCCCTTTAAAGGATGCTGGATCTCCTGAACGGTCCCGGCAATAAAATTCTGGACGGCCTTCCTCTTCTCGGCCTCCCGGACCTTCTCCTGGAGGGCCAGCTGATCGGTGATATCCCGCCCGACGGAAAGGACATATTCCCCGCCCTTATACTGCATAGAGACGACTGTCACATCGACGGTGCTGACCTTTCCGCCTCTGCCGACTCTGTCAATGACGTAGGAGATCGGCCCTTGTGTCTTTTTGATCTCCTCAAAATATATTTTCTGCCATTGCCGTACGCTGATCTTCTCGCGAAACAGATCTGTGATGTATTTCCTCAACAAATTCCGGGAAGAATAGCCGAGCTTCTTTAAGGCGGCCTGGTTGGCAAATACGATCCGTCCGTCACGACGAATCACCATGACCTCATCCCCGATATGATCCATCATGTCATGGAACAGCTCCAGCTCGCCCTGCGGAATAAGAAAAGAGGGCTTTCGATCCTGCAGAAACGGCTCTGCGGATGAGCGTCGGGAAGGAGCGCCTGTCTTGTGTCGGCCAACCGTTCTAAAAAAGTTTTTAGAGGGCATAATAAGCCTTGAGATTAAATGTGGAACGAAGTCTGGCGCGCCTGGAGGGAATTGAACCCCCAACCTAATGCTCCGTAGGCATTCGCTCTATCCAGTTGAGCTACAGGCGCGGAAGCTTATTTATACCAAATTTATTTTCTACTGTCTAGGATGATTTCTTTTGAAAAATAAAAACCAGAATCAACGCCAGCAGGCCGCTCATACTATTCAAAAAAACATCCCCTGCCTGATAATACCTGTTAGGCAAAAGATGTTGAATCCCCTCATCCGCCCACCCTAAAAGAGTCGTCAATGCAAAAGCCCCGACGTATGCCCGCCCTCCTTTCCAGTCCAGCCGCAGAGCCCTCCAGAGGAAATACGCCAAAACGCCGTATTCGATAAAATGAATCTTCTCCTCGGGATGCGAAATCTTCATCAAGCCGTAAACATAACATAGGAAAACGAGCGCAAGCAGAAAATAGCTCAAGGGGCTGTAGAGATGCCTCCGGGAATAAAAAACAGCCGTTATCCAAACCAGCAGCGCCGCCATCCCGAGGTTTGTCAAAAACGCAAAAGGTATTGTTTCTTTAAGAAATTCGCAAATAGGCCGCACCGCATAAAGCGTGGAATAAATACAGCCCACCCACGCGCCCGCAGTGCCCCAATATCTCTTTCTCAAATCCCGTCTGTTCATGGAACGACCTTGACGGCGGCACCGTCGCTTTCTACGACAATCGTGCCCTCCCTGTCTGTCCGGTAAACCTTCCCTCTTAATTTCTGCAGGTCTTCCGCGTAGGGTCTGCCCCACGGATTCGGTCCCGTCGAGATAATAAATATTTTGTCCGTAAAGGCGCGGCCAAAGGCCTCGCTCAACGGCCCGCCGTGGTGTGGAACCTTGATGCAATCCGCCTCCTGGATTTCTTCAAACTCATGTATCAGGGCCTCCTGCTGCGCGGATTCCATATCGGCCCAAAAAAGAATGGATGTCTTTTGATATTTCAACCACGCCACCACCGAATTGTCATTGGCGCTCCCCGTCAAACCCCGCGGATGTAAAATTTCCATGACGACGGCGCCCGACGATAAACCGACCTGCCGGCCGGCCCTGAGGACATCGATAGGAATGCGCTTCTCTTTCAGATGTTCTAACAATACCGCATATCCTTCTTCGGTCTGCGGATCCCCGTTATGAAGAAAACGGCCGATGGGCATCTCTCGAGTGAGCGCCTTAAGCCCCCCGAAATGATTTTCATGCGGATGGGTGATCATAACGGCATCCAGCCGCCGGACATCTCTCTTTTGAAGATACGTCATAAGCTGAGGCGCAAAGTCGCCGCCACCCGCATCTATAAGCATGTTCGATGAATCTGGAAATTCAATCAAAACGGCGTCCCCATAGCCTACATTGATAAAATGGACACGCAAAGGCGGCCCGCCGGAGGCGAGGCTCGCCAAAGGCGGCTGATCCCCGCCCGGACGGAGTTTCTCCGCACCGACAGAAACTCTGGCGGACAAGGACAAAAAAACAACAGATGTGGCGATGACTAAAGGATTTAGGCGTGGCAGGATATTTCTGGTCAAAGCCGGACTTACCTCAAGCACTCTTCAACTCTTTCAACCAGCCTGGAGATGTCGACAGGCTTCTGAAGATACCCTCTCACTCCTTCTTCCGGAAGGTGCTCCTGTGTTGTCTCATCGGCCGTAAGCATAAGAACCGGGATGAGAGGATGCCCCCCCATTTTTTTGAGCTCATGCATGAACTCATAGCCGGTCATGCCCGGCATCTGCACATCCAGGATGATTAAATCCGGGGAGTCTTCAGTAATTTTGCGAAGTCCTTCCTTGCCGTTTAAGGCCGTCACGACCTCATACCCCTGATTTTGAAGGCCGTCTTTGAGCATAACCGCAACCAGCTTGGAGTCATCGACAACTAATATTTTATAAGACATGGCCTTCTTTCCTGATTTCCTGGAGAAAAACCCGATAATGATTGCTTTTGGTCAAGACTTCGATAGAATATTTCCTAAGGAGAAAAAAATATGTTCTTCAGAAACCTCATCTCGAAGGTACGCTATTGGGACAACATCAGCGCCAAGTGGCTTATGCGCCACTTCTATTTCATGTTTTTCCAAATAGTCCTTATGGTCATTTTTTTCTTCTGGTTCGTCAATATGTTCAATGTAATCGACGTCAGTTTTCAAGTCTCCAGAACATCAAGCCCCACGGAACGAATCCTTGCCAGCCAGTCGGTCAATATCACAATTGTTGTCCTTCTTATCCTCCTGAATTCTTTCTGGATGCTGTTTATCTTTGGCACAATCCAGCGCATCAACAATCTCCTCAAAGACCTTAATTACCACTTAAGCCGTCTGCGTTCCAGACCCCGCAATTAACATAGCGTCAGACCTGTCTGCCGACGGGCAGGCTATCTCTATTAGAAGTATTCCTGATACAACTCCTTGACCCTTTGGATCATGTGGCCGCCCCAGCGGGGGTGATTATTATGAGAAGAAAACGCGTACTTGAAACTCTTCTTAAAACCGCTCCTGGCCAAACCCACCACAGGAGAAAACATGGCCGCATTGCCCAAGCTGCGTTTGGCCGCGATGTTGATCTTGCCCAGACGCACCGCATGAGAGGTGCGCTGGCTGATCCGCTCCATCATGCCCGACAGGAGCGAACCGCCGCCGATCATCACAACCCCGCGGTTCATGTGTTCGGAAAAACCGGATTCATGGATAACCGTTTGCAACCCTTCCAGGAAACTCTCGATCTCCGGCTCGATTGCCTGATAAATACTCCCTCGTTTAATCGGCACATAGGCATTTTCCCGCTTGACCAAAATCTCCTCTGCGTGGTCCTGCTCCGCGCTTAGAACGCTGGCATAGGACTTCTTGATCTCCTCGGCCAAGTCAAAAGGCAAATTAAGCTGCTGGGCTATCCGGTGCGTGCAGGCGTCTCCTCCCGAAGAGATCTTTCGGAAATACTTCAGGTTCCCCTCCTTGAAAATCAATAGGCGTGTCGACTGGGACCCGATATCGATGAGAATGCACCCCTCCAAACGTTCCTGATCATTCAAGGCAATCTCCGAGGCGGCATAACTGCTGAAAAAAACGTGCGCGACATCATAACCGGCCTGATGGACAGCCCTCATCATATTACGTATACGATTCACATTGACGATAATCATAAAAGAATGAATGCCCAGCCTGCGGCCGTAGAGCCCGTTGGGGTTAAGCGCCACGTCCACATCATCGACCAAATAATACTGCGGCAAGTCGTGGAGAACTTCCTCCTCGACATTCAGACCCAAAAGATGCGCCTGACGATTCACCTTCTTGATATCGGCCGTTGTGATGATTTTGCTTCCCCGGTCAATCAGGGGGATAACGGCACGGCTCTCACGGATATCGACAAGTTCGCCTCCGACACCCAACTGCACTTCTTTCAATTTTATCCCCGTTTTCTTCATCAAGGTATGAACCGTGCCGTGAATGCACTCTGATAATTCGCCCAAGTCGCTCACCGAGGTATTCTTAAGCCCGTCGGTCTTTCTCTCATAGACCCCTATCAATTCTATCGTGTGGATATCTTTAATCTTCAGGATGCCGGCCTTAATCCTTTGGGATCCGATATCAAGGCCGCAATAGTATCTTTCTCTAATCATGTTTCCCCTGTCTTTTCCCGATAATCGGCTCTTTGAACCGAAGGTCGATGTATTTGATATCCTTAAAATCTAAACTGCCCTGGGATAAAACGGCGTTTAAAAGCTTCATCTTCCGGGCAATGTGATCCCTATCGAGAACGATTTTCAGATCATTGGACAGATAAAAGGAAATATTCAGCAAATTCGCCGCATGGACTTTCGTAATGGGATAAGCGGAAAGCCCAGGATAATTCCGGAATTCTTTAATAATTTCCAACGCGGCACGCACCTCTTCGCTGCCGAGGGAGAGGCCCAGCTCCATAGGCCGGTCGGAAGAAACCCCCGATATCAGCGGGAGTCCGCCGATGGGCGGGCCCGACATGGAGAGGATTACCCCCTTCTCATCCAGCACAATCGTCCTGTTCTTGACATGCGCCTGGGCAAAGGGGAGGCGCCTTTGGGCCGAGACCACGATTTTATCGGGGAGATATTTCGTAACCCTTAGCTGTGTGACCTGCGGATATTGGCGGGCTAAACCGCGCTGAAATTTTTGCAAATCGACGGTGAAGATACTCTCTCCCTTTAACCCATCCCAGTAACGCCCGTCGATAAAGGTAAGCGAGGGGTCGGTCTCAACGGTCTTCACCCTGAAATATTTCGAATGCCTCAAGAGATGCACGGTTTTCATCGTCGCCCCCACCCCTGCCCCGGCCATCAAGATACCAATGATCAAAAACCTCCCCACGGGCGATGCCGCAGCCGCCGGCAACTGCCAGATGCCCTTAGGCCGTATTCTTAATTTTCTTCTTTTTGTCATAGGCCAATTCCAATAACCGCACGCACAGGCGGTCAAAGTCTATGCCGGCCGCCCTCGCCGCCTTGGGCAGTAAACTGGTGGCCGTAAAACCCGGAATCGTATTCACCTCCAAGACATAAGGGGTGTTATCCTCTGCCAGCATAAAATCCACCCGGGATAAATCTTCGCAGTCTAAAATTCTGTGGGCCCTTAAAGCCGTCTCCTGCAGTTTCAAGGAAACGTCCGTCGGTATAGGCGCCGGTACGATGTAGTCGGTCATCCCGTCGCTGTATTTGGCCGTGAAATCAAAAAAGGGGCGCTGGGGACGGATCTCAATGGCGGGCAGCGCCTCTTCTCCCAAAATACCGACCGTCAACTCCTTGCCCTTGATATATTGTTCAACCAAGATGCGATCCCCATACTGCCAGGCCTTGCGCATAGCCTCTTCGAGCGTCTGCGGCCCTGCCACCAGCGTCACCCCGATACTGGATCCTTCCTGGGCCGGTTTCACAACGACGGGGAAAAAACTTATCTCATCCATAAGGCTTCTGTGCTGCGACATCTCTTCATAAGACAATGTCACATAAGGCGGCACAGGGATATTATTCTTCTGAAATATGTCTTGGGCCAATGCCTTATTAAGGGCCAGCCGGCTGGCCTGCGGCCCGGATCCCGTATAGGGGATTTGAAGTCTTTCCAAAATGGTTTGAATCGTCCCGTCCTCTCCCAAATGGCCGTGCAGGGCAATAAAGGCCATATCCAGACGGGAACCCGATACAAAGGCTGCTATCTTCTCTTCTTCTTTATCCGCAATATCCAAAGGACTCACATAAAATCCCTGTCTTTTAAGCGCATCATAGACGGCCCTGCCGGATTTCAGGGAAATTTCCCGCTCTGAGGAATATCCCCCCATCAGAACGCCGATATGACCGAATTGTTCGATATCCTTAGCCATATTACAAAATAATGGGATGCGTCTTCTCTTGCGACACGGTATCCCTTTCCGTCTGCGGTTTTCTTGACTCCCGCAATGCCAGCCCCAAGGCATCGGCGATGTGTGTGATATCGCCGGCACCGAGCATCATAACGAGATCGCCGGGACGAACGATATTCAGTACATAACCCGTGATATCTTCTTTCTTGAGATAGACGACGGGGTTGGCGGTTAATTTCTGGATGTGTTCCTTTAAACGCTCTGCCGTCACGCCCTTCACCGGGGGCTCGCTCGCCGCATAAATATCCGTCACAATCACATGGTCGCTGTTCGTCAGGCTCTCGGCCATCTCTTGCATTAAATATTGAACGCGGCTGTAGCGGTGCGGCTGAAAGACGGCAATGACCCGCTTGCGGTTCATCAGCCGGGCCGCGGCCAGGGTGGCCTTAATCTCCGTCGGATGATGGGCATAATCATCCACGACCCATATATCATCTATGTTTTCCTTGATCTGGAAACGCCGCTGAACCCCTCTGTATTTTGCCAAACTGCGGCGGATCATCTCAGGAGGAATCGAGAGATGAACCCCTAGGGTAATGCAGGCCAGGGCATTGACGATATTGTGCCGGCCGGGGACAATCAATTCGACCTTTCCCCAATATTTCCCGTCCATCAGACAGTCAAAACTCGAAGACCATTGATCAAACCGGCAGTTTTCAGCCATAGTTTTATTGTGCGAAGCAAGCCCATAGGTATGCACGGCAGACCGGCACTCCTTTAAAAGGGATGAGAGGCGCGGATCATCCCCGCAGGCGATCACAACGCCTGCCCTCTCGGTTTGATGAATAAATCTCCGATAAGCCTCCAAGATATTATCCCAATTGTGGAAGTAATCGACGTGTTCGAAATCGATATTAGTAATAACGGAATACCGCGGCGAAAAATACAAAAAAGAACCGTCGCTTTCATCAACCTCGGCCACAAAATACTCCCCCGCGCCCAGCCGGGCGTTGGAGGACGTGCCGTTAATGATGCCGCCGATGGCTGTTGTCGGATGCAGCCCCGCCTCCGTTAGAAGGCTCGAGATCATGGAAGTCGTCGTTGTTTTGCCGTGGGCTCCGGCAACGGTGATCCCGGTATGCCCCTGCATAAGGCCGGCCAGAAGCTGCGCCCTCTGAAGGATGGGAATGGCCCGGCGCTTGGCCTCTGCCAATTCCGGATTGTCCTTCTTGATGGCCGAGGAAAAAACGACAAAATCGGCCGTACCCACATGGCGCGGATCATGCCCGATATGAATTTCCGCCCCCTGCCCTTGGAGGTTCAGGACAATCTGATTTTCGCGGATGTCAGAGCCTGTGACGCGGCACCCCTTTTGCAGCAATAACGCCGCCAGGGCCCCCATCCCGATACCGCCTATGCCTACAAAATGATAATGTTGTTTTATCTTGACTGGCCGCATTTTGATTTCATTCTAACAGATAACCCCTGAGATGTCATTTTTTCAAATGATATAATCCCTCATCGCTTTGTCCCTCGGGATCAGGGGCCGGAAACTCCCCGGCCCCTGATAATTGAATCGCCTCATCGGCCAGACGCCCTGCCGCATCGCACGCGAAATCCTCCCCGAAACCCTCTTGCCATCGATCCGGCGACGGCGAATGGGCCAGCATATCCAGGATTGTCTCTTGCAATCCGTCAACGGAAAGTCCCTTCTCCTCTATGACCCTGCCCACGCGGGCCGCCTCCAGCACCCTGGCATTTTCCCTCTGATGCCCGCCGGCGTAAGGATAAGGAATAAGAATAGCCGGCCTTTGAAATCTTATCAATTCCGTTACCGTGACAGCCCCTGCCCGTGCCATAACAAGATCGGCAATGGAATACGCACAATCCATCTCATCCCAAAACTCAAAGAGCGCAAACGGGATCTTCATCTGCGCGTATCTGTCTTGAAGATCCCCATAATCCCTCTTGCCGCAGATATGGATCACCTGAAAAAAAAGATGGTCTTTTAAAACGGCCGCCGTCCGGACAAACGCCTCGTTAATACGCTGGCTCCCCTGGCTTCCCCCCAAAATCAGAAGGGTCTTCCGCCCTTTTTCCAGCCGGAACTTTTTTAAAATTTCCTCCGGATCCAAATCCCTTGAAGGCCTATGGGAAGGGCAGCCTGTCAAGAGGGTCCTGCGGCCTTTCCAATACCGCGCCGCCTGGGGGAAACTGATGGTAACCTTATCGACAAACCGGGATAAAACCTTATTCGCCCGTCCCGGAACGACATTTTGTTCATGGATCATCGTCGGATATCTTAAAAAAACCGCCGCCAGGACAACAGGAAACGCCCCATATCCCCCAAAACCCACGACAGCATCGGGCCGGTATCTCCTTAACAAACATAAGGAGGCCGCCGTTGCCCGGGCGAAAAGAAAAAGGGAATACGCGCCCTTACGCCAATCTGCCAGGTCTAATCCCTGTGCCTGAATCTCATCGAAATCAAAGCCGGAGTGACGGATCTGTCTTTTCCCAAAAGAAAATGCCCCCAGGAAACGGACATCATGCTGACGGCGCCTGAGCTCGCCGGCCGTTTTCAGCGCCGGGATTAAATGCCCGCCGGAACCCCCTGTGGCCATAATAAATCTCATATCAAGATCGCTTCCTGCCGCCCCTCTATAAATCCTGGATACGGGAAATGTTCAACAATAAACCCACCGCCATCATATGAAAGATCAAGGCCGATCCCCCGTAACTGATGAAGGGAAGCGGCAGACCTTTGGTTGGAAGTGCCCCTATGCTGACGCCGACATTGACCACCGTCTGCAGACCCAGCATGGCAATGATCCCCACGGCCAGATAATAGCCGAAGGGTTCAGCCGTGCGCTTGGCGATGCGCGCCCCCTGCCAGATGAAGATCATAAATAAACTGATGACCGCCAGCGTACCCACAAGCCCCATTTCCTCGCCGATGATAGAGAAAATAAAATCCGTATGGGCCGCCGGCAGATAAAAAAGTTTCTGCGCGCTTTTTCCCAGACCGACGCCGAAAATCCCCCCTGAGCCGAGGGCAATCTGTGACTGGGACAATTGGAATCCTGCTCCCTGGCTGTCATGCCAAGGATCCACGAAGACAAGGATTCGGGCGAGACGATAAGGAACGTTGACAACCAGAAAATAAAGCAGCGGCATTGCCACAACCGCCAGAGAAGCGATATGCACCATCCTTGCCCCGGCAACAAACATCATGATAAGAACGATGCTTGCCAGAAGCACCGGGTTGCCTAAATCCGGCTGTTTGACAATCAATAATCCCATAAGCCCCAGAAGGACCATCGGCGGCAAAAACCCTTCGAAGAAGCTCCCCAGCCTGTTTTGCTTGCGCGCCAAGAAATCGGCCATATAAATCAAAAGGGCGAATTTGGCAAACTCCGACGGCTGAAAATAAAAAATCCCTATCTTAAACCAGCGCCGGGCGCCGTAACTGGCCTTGCCGATGCCGGGGATAAGTACCAGGACAAGCAGAATCAGGGTGCAGATAATCAGGGGCTTCGCCGCCTTCCTGATATCCCTGTAATCTACGGCCATAACCATAAGGGTCAAAAGAAATCCCAGAGAGAGAAAGAAGAAGTGCCTCTTGAGGAAATGCGTCTTGTCACCCAATTCCTGAAGGGCATAAATGCCGCTGGAGCTGTAAATCATCACAACGCCAACGCTGATCAAGAGCGTTACGACAACGGCAATGGATATGCGCAGGTCTTTCATCTCAAATGAGCCGATGGACGATCTCTTTGAAACGGCGCCCCCGTTCCTCATAATCGGCAAACATGTCAAAACTGGCGCACATAGGGCTTAAAAGAACGCAATCCCCCTGACGGGCCGTCTTTTTTGCCTTCTCGACGGCGCTCTCCAGCGTGGCGCATTCCTCTATCTCCACGACTCCTTCAAAGGTTTTCTTCAGTTTTTCCCTGGCCTCGCCGATCGCCAGCATCTTTCTGACCTTTTTCCGAACAAGAGGGGTTGTTACGGAGAAATCGATGTTCTTATCCCGGCCCCCGCAGATCATAATAACGGGAGAATCCAGGCGCTCCAACGCCCACAGGGCCGCCTGGGCCGTTGTGGCCTTGGAGTCGTTGATAAAATGGATGCCGTCCACCTGCCGCACCCACTCCATCCGATGCTCGACCCCGCGAAAAGACCTCAGAACGCTTTCACAAAGCTCTTTTTTAATACCTAAGATGTCCGCAACCGTCCTAACAGCCGAAAAATTAGGATTGTCCTTTTCGCCGTCAGAATCCGCCGGAGAATTAAAATATCTCACCTGGGA
This sequence comes from Omnitrophica WOR_2 bacterium RIFCSPHIGHO2_02_FULL_50_17, assembly GCA_001805645.1. GTDB lineage: Bacteria > Omnitrophota > Gorgyraeia > Zapsychrales > Zapsychraceae > O2-FULL-52-10. The sequence continues at coordinate 16,329 of MHGQ01000043.1, forward strand.
TTTTATCTGCGAGGCCAAACGGCTCAACCGATCCTCCCGGGCATTTAATACCGCATAATCTTCCGCATCCTGGTTGAGGAATATCTTCTTTTTCGCGTCAAAATATTCCTGCAGGTCTTTATGGCGGTCCAGATGATTCTGACTGAAATTTAAGATAACGGCCATATACGGCTTAAACCCTTTAAAACACAGCCTGCCCCCTCCCGCCTCTTTTCTGAATTCCGAGGATGGATCCAAAAGAGACTCCAGCTGAAAAGAGCTGACCTCCAGCACGACAAAATCCTTATCCGCCAAATCCAGGACATATTCCGCCAAAGGTGTCCCCACGTTGCCGCAGAGACAAGATGGATAACCGACTTTTTTAAGCACCTCGTGGATGAGGGTCACAACCGTCGTCTTGCCGTTGCTTCCCGTAACCGCAATAACCGGCTTGGTGCAGAATTGAAAGGCCCATTCGATTTCGCCCAGGACAGGGATCTGTCTTGCCCTCGCCCACTCGACGGCCGGGGCATGGATTGAAACACCCGGACTTAAGACCACGCAATCGCTGTCGCCGATAAAAGACGGCGTATGGCCGTTGAACTCAAAAGGAATAGCGTGCTGCCGCGCCCAATCTAGAAAATCTTTGGACACACTTCCCATGGCACCCTTCTCGGAGATTCTCGCTTGTCCTCCAAGACGCGACACCAATCTGGCCAGGGCCCAGCCGGAGCGTTGAGCCCCCAAGATAGTTATCTTCTGATGGGTCAATTCCATATCCCCTCAACGGATCTTCAATGTCATAAGGGTTATCAGGGCAAGGATAATGGCAATGATCCAAAAGCGGATGATGATCTGTGATTCCTGCCATCCCGATAACTGCAAGTGGTGGTGAAACGGCGACATTTTAAAAACCCTCTTGCGGCGCAGCCGAAATGAAGCAATTTGGATAATGACCGACAAGGCTTCCACCACAAAGACGCCGCCCATAATCACCAAAAGCAGCTCTTTTTTGATCAGGACAGCAATCACGCCCAATGTCCCTCCCAGCGACAAAGATCCCACATCGCCCATAAAGACAGAGGCCGGCGGGCAGTTAAACCACAAAAATCCCAGACTCGCGCCGATAATGGCGGCGCAAAAGACAGCGAGTTCCCCCGCGCCCGGGATATAGGGAATAAACAAATATCCGCTAAAGGCGGCATGACCGGCGATGTAGCTTAAGATGGCCAGCGTCAGACTGACCGTCAGGACACAGCCTATGGCCAGGCCGTCCAGCCCGTCGGTTAAATTGACGGCATTGGATGTCCCCACCACAATCAGAGAGACAAAGGGGATATAAAATAACCCTATATCAACAATAATATTCTTTAAGAAGGGGATATCGACCTTGGTGGACGTGCCCGGGTTAAAGTAGATATAAGACCCGATAAAACACCCCAGCAGGATCTCCCAGAGCAGTTTTGTGCGTTTGGTCAAGCCCCGTTTGTGCCCTATTTTTTTAAGCTTGACATAGTCATCCGCGCCGCCCAAGGCGGCCAGATAGAGACAGGTCATGGCGGTGAGAAGAATATAACGGTTGGAGAGATCCGCCCATAAAAAGACAGATATCAGGATGCTTCCGACGATAAAGAGGCCTCCCATCGTGGGTATGCCTTCCTTCGCATGCTGGAATTTATCAAGGTCGGGGCAGTCCTTTCTCTTTGTAATTTCCCCCACCTTCAGCTCCTTAAGCTTTTTGATAAAAAACGGACCCAGCACAAGGCACAGGAGAAATGTGGTTAAGCCCGCCATGGCGGCGCGGAACGTAATATAGCGGAAGATATTAAATCCGAAAAAGAGGTCGCGGAATTCGGATAAATAATAAAACATCTTATGTCCTCCCCCTGGGTCTTCTTCTTAACTGTTCTTCAATCAATCCCACGGTCCCTTCCATCCGCATCGCCCTGGAGCCTTTAACCAGGATGATATCGCCGCGCTGACACAAGGTATCCAGCCGCTTATGAAATGCATCAAGCGTCGGATAATAGAATGCAGGGATATGCGGATTCACCCTCCTCAGGGTCTGGGCCGTATAGCGGGAATGCGTCCCCACCGCGACAGCCACATCGACGCAGGAACGGGCAATCATCCTGCCCTGGGCCTCATGCAGCCTCTTGGACTCCCGCCCCAGTTCCAGCATATCCGCCGTGATTAAAATCTTTCTTCCGGAAGCCTTCAGGCTGTTTAAGGTGCCTAGAGCGCCCGCAAACGACACGGGGTTGGAATTATACGTGTCATCGACGATCAAAACGCCCCGCACTTTTCGGATCTCCTGTCTGTGATGCTCACAGGAAAAATTCCTCAGCGCCCCGATCATATCCTTGTAAGAAATACCCAGCAAACGGCCGCAGGCGATGGCGGCCAGGGCATTGTGGACATAATGCGCGGAGGCCGTAGGAAGCGCGAAATCTTTGCGTCCCACACAAAAACTAATCCGACGGTTCTCCTGCAGTTGTACACGAGTCGCCCGGTAATCCGCCTGTTCCCGCACCGCATACGTGATCATCCTCTGAGGAATTCTTTTTTTAAAAATTTTCTGCAGCCAGGGATCGTCCTTATTAAAAATGACATACCCCTTAGGATCCGTCCCCTGCACCAACCGGAACTTCTCGCGGAATACCCCCGCCTTATTTTTTAATCCTTCCAGATGGGATTCCCCGATATTGGTTAATAGAGCAATCGTCGGGCCGGCAATCTGCGTGAGCCGCTCGATATCCCCCGGCCTGTTGGTCCCCAGCTCAAGGACAAGGACATCATGCGAGGAATTCAGACGAAGAATTGTCAACGGAACGCCGTATTGATTATTCTCAGTCTTGACATTCTTCAGGACACGAAACCGGGCGCCGAGGACAGAGGCGATCATATCTTTAGTTGTCGTCTTTCCGGCGCTTCCAGTAACGGCAATAACAGGGGCATCAAAACATCTCCTGTGAAACGCTGCGATCTGTCCCAGCGCCCTCGTCGTGTCCTGGACGCCAATAACCGCTGCCGTCTTAGGACACACAACCTTCCGGGAGACGACAAGGACAGAGGCGCCTTTGCCGACGGCCTCTGTGATAAAATCATGTCCGTCAAGACGCTCTCCGACAATCGCGATAAAGACATTCCCCTTTTTTAAGGTACGCGAATCAATGGAAACCCCCTTAGCTTTTGTTGTGCCCAGCCCCTGAAAGAGGATTCCTCCCGTCATCTGCTGAATGTGCCGGGCGGTTAACACTTCAAACATTCCCGAACGACTTCCTGTTCATCAAATCGAATCGTTTTGTCTTTGAAAATCTGATAATCCTCGTGCCCCTTGCCGGCCAGAAGGACGACATCCCCCGGCCGCGCCATCTCGACAGCCCGACGGATAGCTTCTTTCCTGTCTAAATGCACCTCATAATTATCGCCACGGAAACCTTGCAGAATTCCCTCAATAATGGTTTGCGGTTCTTCACTGCGCGGGTTATCATTCGTAAGAATCGTCAGATCCGCCCATTGACCGGCCGCCGCACCCATCCTCGGTCTTTTGGTCTTGTCCCTGTCGCCGCCGCATCCAAAAACTAAAATAATCCGCCCCTGGCAAATCGTCCTCATGGTCTCCAAAACGTTCTTAAGGGCATCTTCCGTATGCGCATAGTCGATAAAAACAGAAAAGCCCTGAGGGCTGTCGATTCTCTCCAGCCGGCCCGGCACGCGCTCCAATCCCGCGATTCCTTTCTTAATGGCCTCCCATCCGATATTCTCCTTAAGGCAAACGGCAACAGCCGCCAGGATATTATAAACATTGTGCCTGCCCACCAGTCTTGTCTGGACGATCCCCTTTGCGGAAGGCGCGCACAATTCAAATTGACTGCCCTTCATACCAATCCGGATATCCTTGGCCGTCAGATCAGCCGGCTGATTGATCCCGTAAGTAACGACCTTAGCGGGAGTCATCGTCATCAGTTGGCATCCACAGGCGTCATCGACGTTAATAACGGCTGTGTGGCCCGGCGACAAACGGGTAAACAGCCCGGCCTTGGCTAAAAAATAGTTTTCCCGGGTGCCGTGATAATCCAGATGATCGCTGGCGAGGTTCGTAAAAACGGCGGTCTTAAAATCAATCAAATCCACACGGCCCTGAACAAGACTGTGCGAGGAAACTTCCATGACACAGTATTCAATCTGTTTCTTAAATAAATCCGCCAAAAGGCGGTGGTTCTCGACGAAATCCGGGGTTGTGTTCGTTGACGGGAAAATGCTGCCTCCTATCCTGTAATTCACCGTTCCAATCACACCGCAGCTTTTGCCGGCCTCTTTGAGAATCGACTCAATAAGATACGTGACCGTGGTCTTTCCGTTTGTTCCCGTGATACCAATGCTTTTGACCTGAGAAGACAGGGGGCCGTAAAACCGCTGTGTGAGATGCCGCACGTATGTATAGGGATCCGCCGTGCGCAAGAACAAGACATCCTTTCTCTGAGGGATGGCCGCGTCAGAATTTAAGATAACCACACGGGCCCCGCGGCCAACGGCCTCCTCGATGAAACGGGCGCCGTCATGACGCGATCCTTTCAGCGCAACAAAGAGGCTGTTATTTCCCACTCTCCGGGAATCGCAGCTGATGGAGGAAATCTCCAACATTCCTAAGGAAGGACTGATCTCTTTGTCGTGAATGTTGTCCAATAATTCCTTAAGTAACATGTGCTTTCAATTTTCCAAATATTTCAAAGCATTCTCGACGACTTCCTTGAATACGGGAGCCGCAACGGTGCCGCCGAAGTAGGACGGATGCGGCTCATCGACAACCACAATAACCGCCACACGCGGATTATCGGCAGGGGCAAAACCGGCAAAGGTCGCATAATATTTTCCTTCAGAATAGCTCCCTTGAATAACCTTGCGGGCCGTTCCTGTCTTGCCGGCCACCTCTACCCCCTGGATACGGGCATGCTGACCGGTCCCCTCCTCCACCACTCCTTTAAGAATCTCCGTCACGCGCCTCGCCGTCTCTTCACTCACGACCCGATCGACCGTCTGAGGCTCAAATGATTTGATAATCTGATCACCGCTGTTTTTGATGTATTTTACCACAAAGGGACGCAAATAAACCCCCTTATTCGCAATAGCTGTCATCATACAGACAAGCTGTAGGGGAGTAACCGTTACCTCATATCCGATGGGGATAGCGCCGATGGTGGTCTTTGACCACAACGACGGGGCCTTCAGCCAGCCGCTCACCTCGCCCTGCAAGTCCATCCCTGTCTTGATGCCAAAACGCAGTCTCCGTCCATACTTATAGATGATGTCCGGGCCCAATCGCTGGGCGATTTTGGCAACACCGATATTGCTCGAAAAACCAAAAACTTGATTAAAAGTAAGCATGCCATAGGGGTGATGATCTGTCAAAATATTATTGGCGATTTTGTACCGGCCGTTCTCGCAGAAAATTTTATCCTTTTCGCTGAATCGCCCCTCCTCCAAGGCCGCCACCGCGGTCACAACCTTGAATACCGACCCCGGCTCATAGACATAGCTCATCGCCCTGTTGGTGCGGCTTAAGGGAGAGGCCGCCGCGTAGTTCTCGAGATTATACGTCGGACGGTTGGCCAAGGCCAGAATTTCCCCTGTCCGCGTATCCATGACGATAATGCTGGCCGATTGCGCCTGATATTTCTGGTAGGCCTTCTCTAAGGCCTGCTCGGCAATATATTGAACGGTCTCATCGATGGTCAAAACCAGATGAAGACCGTCATGCGGCGGGACAAAGGCATCGTCTATGATCAGCTCCCTCTGATGCGCATCGCGTAATATCCGCATATAACCCGGTTTGCCTTTCAATTCCTTGTTATAGAACAACTCCAATCCCTCCAGCCCTTCATTGTCGATACCGGCAAAACCAATGACGTGAGCGGCGAGATGGGCCGCCGGATAAGAGCGCCGGCTCTCTTTGCGAAAACCTAGCCCCTTGATCTGCATCTGTTTGATTTTCTCCGCCAATTCCGGCGATAATTTTCTCTTGAGCCAGACGAAATATCTGTCCCTGCCCAGATCCTCCTCAAGGACATGCGGGTCCATGCTCAGCAGTATAGAAAGCTGCCGCACGGCTTGCTGTTTATCGGAAATGGTCATCATCTTGGGGTTCGCAAAGAGGGAATAGACAGGGACGTTAAAGGCCAAGGGGCGCATCTTGCGGTCATAAATAGCTCCCCTCACAGGCTCAAGCTCGACGAGGTGACGGTGCTGTTTTTGGGCGAGACGGGCCAGATGATCGGCCCAAAAGACCTGAATCCAAATCAATCGGACGGAAAAAACCAAAAGGCAGGCGATAAGGACAAGGAATATCAGACTAAATCGAAGGGCGTATTTCCTGTTTTCCACAGAAAGAAGTGTCCACGGATTGCGTCGGGCCTATCCTGCCGGCAGGCATATACAAAGTTCTCCTGCGCTTATCTCGGATGGCCTGCTTCCGCTGGGGTTGTAAAAGACAGCAAACTCAACAAGAGATTGGTCTTTCGTTTGGGCTGTGCTTGATAGCTGAGGCTCTCGTCTGTGAAATCCCCCGGCATAGCCACCTGCACAATATCGCCGGGACCGGCGAACTGCATATCCGAATTCTTCGCCAGCAGCACACCCCCGATATGATTGGCCGACTTCAGCTTCGAGATGGCATAGAAGGCATGATCATTCTTTTCAACAAACTCTTTCACCTGCCGATCCTTCGCCTCACCCTGATAGGCCAAGTCGATAATCTGCATCTGCAAATGGATATAAACTAAGGCCAGCGAGGTAACAACAACAGTCAATTTAAAAAATCTGCCGAAACTCATCTCACTTTTGTCCTTTCCTCATTTCTTAGACAGCCTTACCCGAGGGGTCAGACAGCCTCACGTCGGGCGATCCTTAAACGGGCGCTCCGCGCCCTGGGGTTTTGCCTGATCTCTTCTTCGCACGGACGCAGCGGTTTTTTCACAAGGAGCGTGATCTTTCCCGACCGCGACAACGCCCGGAATGTGTGCTTGACGATCCTGTCTTCCAGGGAATGAAAGGCAATCACGGCGAGGCACCCCCCCTCTTTTAGCAAGTCCACACACTTCTTCAAGACGATCTCCAGGCTCTCCAGCTCGCGATTGACGGCGATACGAAAAGCCTGAAACGTCCTCGTTGCCGGATGAATCTTTTCTCGTCTTGCGGAATAAGGCATAGCATTTAAAATAACCTTGCTCAGCTCTTGGGTTGTCTCAATAGGACTTTGCGAGCGCTGGAAGACAATCGAGCGCGCAATGCGGTTATGCCAGCGCTCCTCGCCGTAATCTTTCAGTATGGCGGAAATCTCTTTCTCAGAGAGCGAATTCACCAAATCAAAGGCTGAGATAGGGCTGGTTTGATCCATGCGCATATCCAAAGGGCCGTCGGCCTGAAAGCTAAACCCCCTTTCGGGGTTATTCAATTGATAGCTGGAAATTCCCAGATCCAAAAGAACGGCATCCACGTGCCGCAGGCCCAAACCACGGACCACCTCCTGGATATTACGAAAATCCCCCTGCACCAAATCACACTGCCCCAGATAAGGCCTTAATCGCTGCCGCGCCATCTGGAGAGACTGGGCATCGCGGTCAATGCCGACCAAACGCCCCTTGGGTCCCACCCGTTTCAGGATAGCCTCGGCGTGTCCTCCCAGCCCCAAGGTGGCGTCCACAACCACATCCCTCTCCTTGAGGCTCAGATACGCCATGACCTCCTTCAACATCACAGGGATATGCTCGACGCTGGTCTCTGTCATCTCCTCTTCCCATTGTTCCAAGATCATCTGAGTCATCTCAAAATTCAGAATTCTTGATGCCGTCCATCACCGTGGAAAAACAGGGGATTTTTCTCTCCACGATGGCGTCATCGAACCGTGCCCGCACGTGCCTGTATTCCTGTTCATCCTGCACTTCATCCCAGGCATCCCGGATACCGTTACGCACATAGATGCGCCTGCGTTCGTTAAAAATCAGATAAAGCCGCGTTCTTCCCGTTTCTTTCTCTCGTGTGGAGCAAAATACACAATCACAGCTGGGCAGATCAATCATGTGCTGAAAAACGACCTCATCCCATCGTCCAACGCTCATTCCGGCCCCCTTTCTGCTTGAAGTTGCGACGAATCGCTTTCAACTTCTTCCAGCCCCTTAAAGATTCAGCAGATTCTCGGCGGTCTGCTCAAAAGACTCGCTGGAATTCGTGTAAAAGGCCTCCCAGCCCTTGGAATCCCAAATCTCAATCCTATTGGATACGCCGATAACAATCGCCTCCCGCTTGATATGGGCATAATCTTTAAGATACGGCGGCACAATAAACCTGCCCTGCTTATCGGGAACGACATCCACGGCCCCGGAGAAAAACATCCGGTTGAAATGACGCGTTTCCTGCTTCGTAAAAGAGGCGTTCTTAAATC
>MHGQ01000043.1:24814-30255 GCA_001805645.1 Omnitrophica WOR_2 bacterium RIFCSPHIGHO2_02_FULL_50_17
AAATACACTTATCCAGTCCGCGCGTAAGGAAGAACCGCTCTATGCCGCGTTCCTGGCAGACCTCACGAAACCGTGAAGGCAGGATCAACCGCCCTTTCCTGTCGATGCCGTGTGTGTATTCGCCGTAGAACATGCGCGCCCCTCAGGGTTAAACCACTTTGCTCCACTTTGCTCCATTACGTTTCACAGTATAGGCAAATAGGAGGGCATTGTCAATACATTATTTGTCAAAAATTGCTTTTTTTGATAACGGTGTGCCTTCTTGGGGATTCTTAAGAAGGCCTTGGGGAAAAAGCCTGCGCAGACAGGCCAGTTGGAACAAAGCCCCGGAAGGCTCTTGGAGCGGACATCTAAACTAAGAATGTAAACGGGAAAGGACGGCTTGCGCTCTTCTCTTATCTTTCGTAAGCTGTTTTATGAATATCTCCTTCGAGGGGAATATTTTTTCGTCACGAATTTTTTTGATGAAGCGGATCACAATCTCTTTCTGATAAAGACTCCCCGAGAAGTCAAATAAATGCGTCTCAATATTGACAGGCCTGCCTTTTTGAAAGGACGGCCGGCACCCGACATTCGCCATACCGTTGAATATCTTTTCCCCTATTCTGACCTCAACGGCATAGGCGCCCAGCGGCGGCAGGATGGCCTCACCCACATGAATATTGGCCGTCGGGAAACCAAGCCTCCGGCCTCGGCCGCAGCCTTGGACAACCCTTCCCATCACAGAAACCCGGCGCCCCAGCAAACGATGCGCCTGCTCCAGTTTGCCTTCAGAAATCAATCGGCGGATGATCGAACTGCCGATTTTATCCTCGCCGCCTTTCACAGCGCTAACGATATTAACGATAAATCCCCATCGCCTGCCCGCTTCACGGAAATAATCAATCGTGCCGCTTCGGTTTTGTCCAAAACGGAAATCGTCTCCTACAAAAATTTCTTTGGGTTTGATATGCGCCGCCAAATAACGCTGAATAAATTTCTGCGGGGACAGTTGCGAAAAACGTTTTGTAAAATGAACAATAATGCACGTATCCACGCCCAAATCCTCTATCAGTTTAAGCCGATGCGGCAAGGAAACGATATAAGGCAAATCGATCTCCGGGTGAACCACATGAACAGGATGCGGCCTGAACGTCATCACCATGGCCTCCCCGCCGAGGGCCCTGGCCCTCTCCACGGCCCCTTGAATCAAGGCCTGATGCCCGCGATGCACCCCGTCAAATACGCCGATAGCCAATACAGTATTCTTCAGTCTCTTTCTAACCTTCCCAATGCCGAATATGACTTTCATCAATGTCCTCAATATTGACCGCCTCGTCCATGGTAAATGAGCCGACCTGGGTGCGTTCGATCTGGGCAATGCATGCCCCGCAACCCAGGTCTTTGCCGATATCCTCGGCCAGCTGCCGGACATAGGTTCCCTTGGAGCATTCCAGATAAAACTCGACATGGGGGGGATGAAAACCCTCCAGCCTCAAACAATGGACATTTATCTTGCGCGCCTCGCGCTTGACCTCAATTCCTTTTCGGGCAAGCTGATAAAGTTTTTTCCCCTGCCGCTTGATGGCAGAAACCATCGGAGGAATCTGATCCATTTCGCCGGTAAATTTTTTAAAAACCTCTTCCACACGGACACGCGTGACGTGCTCATAAGGGAGAGTCTTCATCACCTTGCCCTGAATATCCGCGGAATCTGTCGTCGTCCCTAAAACAAGGGTGGCGCGATAGGCCTTGTCGAGGCCGACAAATTTATTGAATAACTTCGTTGTTTTTCCCAAAAGCATAATGAGGATACCCGTCGCCAGCGGATCCAGCGTCCCGGCATGGCCCACCTGGCGCATCTTAAATTTACGGCGGATTTCTTTAACCACATCGTGGGATGTCAGTCCGATAGGCTTATTGACAATGAGAATGCCGTTGATCATCTTTCTCGCCCTGCCTGAAGAATCCGTCGGATCTGTTTGATCATTTTCTCTCGGGCATGAGGAATGCTGCCTTCGACGGTGCATCCGCTGGCCCTCGTGTGCCCTCCGCCGTTAAAATACTGGGCTAAGCGGGCGACATCCACGGTTGAGCTGGACCTCAAATTCACACGTGTCGTGTGCCGGTCGATCTCCGTGAAAATAATAAAAACCTCGGCCCCTTTCATCAAGCGCAAAAATTTGAATATGGCATCCCGCAGGTCGAAATCCTCCGAAAATTTGGACACAATCTTTTGGGGCAAATCCAGATAAACAACCCTGCCCCGAAACAAAACACGAAATCGGCTGACCAGCCCCGCGAACCCCTTAAGGTCGGAGAGAGGAATCGATTCGTAAGTCTTCTGATAGACGTCGGTGACGGAAAAACCGAACTTCATCAGCTCGCTTATCACCCGATGCGTATAGGCGCTGGTATTCTCAAACCGGAACGACCCCGTATCCGTCATAATGCCCGCATAGAGGTTCAAGGCCAGCTCTTTGGTCAAGGGGTGCCGGACCCGCCGCAGAAAGGTATAGAGCATCTCCGCGGTGGAAGAGGCCTGGGGGTCAACCACGTTGAAATCGCCAAAAAAATCGTTCGTGACATGGTGATCCATGTTGACCACGATAACCCCCCCACGGATAAGGTTGACGACCTTCCCTGTGCGGCGCAATTCGCCGCAATCCAAGACGATAGCCGCCTCGCAAAGGATGTCTTTCTTAGCCGCATAGTGCCCTATGGCCTTCGCCCCGGGTAAAAATGCGTATCGTGCGGGAAGTTTCTCGTCGTTGATGATATAAACCTTTTTGCCTAAGGCGCGCAGGTATATCGCCATGCCCAGCTCGGAACATAAGGCATCCCAATCCGGATTCTCGTGGGTCGTGATAAGGAAGGTCTTATGCCGTCGGATGACTTCACGAATTTTTTTGAATCTCATCGCCATGGATCTCCAGGAGGGTTTCCTCGATACGGGCGCTCCACTCTATGGATTTGTCATAGACAAAAGTTACCTGCGGCGTATAGCGCATCTTCACGCGCTGGCCGATCAGTTTACGGATCATGCCCGTCGCGCTCTGGAGCCCTTTCTGCGCGGCCGTCCTTCTCTCGGCGTCCCCTAAGACAGTGAAATAAACCGCGGCATTCTGAAGGTCGCGGCTCACACGCACATGGGTGACCGTCACAAATCCCAGCCGCGGATCCCCCAGCTCATGATGGATAATATTCCCGATTGCCCTTTTTAACTGCTGATTAATTCTGTCCATGCGATCCATCTTGTTTTCCCCTTATTCTTCCTTATCCTTGCCTCATAAGCGTCCTGGCAGCGTCGAGCTCTTCTTTCCTGCTCATTCTCTGCCGGTCTATTTTCATCTCCAAGACCCTCGACAAAGTCATCCCTATGCCCCGGCCCGAGCTTGCTCCCATCCGTTTTAAATCATCACCGTTGATCTCAAGACGAATCAACGCATCGCGCCCGGCATACGCATCCAGGCGTTTTTCTATTCTGCGAGAGGGTGTCCCGGCACGCCAATAGGCAATCGCCGCAGGGCTTAAGGGCCTCAAAATCCCGCAGACCCGGCTGCGCGTAAGACGGGGAGCCGAGAGACGCCTTGTTAAATCCCCCTTCTTTTGAACTTGCAGAATACTTTGTTTCTCGTCCTTTCGCAAGGGAAATTTATTGAGAACGGCATCCAGCCGCGGCCCTTCCATAGGCTCAACGACGGCCATAAAATAAATCAGCCACGCGGGACATTGGCTATAAAAAGGGAATTTCTCTTTAAGCAGGTTCCAATTCCCGTGAATCTTTTTTAAGAAAGGGATGTCTAGACGCATCCGCGAATCCATAAAGCGCAGCCCTTCAAGATCGTTAAGGCGCTTAAGACATGGCAGAGGATCGGACTCCGAAAGCATCTTCTTAAATTCCGCAAAATAACGGGGCGGCTTGACGTTTCGCATCCCATCGTCGTCCATGGCCTCTTTTAAAAGCCGCAAGGTCCGGCTCTCGATGCGAAAACCAAACCGCTGCTCAAACCGTACCGCCCGCAGGATACGGGTGGGGTCATCCAGAAAACTGCGGTCGTGCAAAACCCGCACCTTTTTTTTCTTTAGATCCGCCATCCCGCCGAATTCATCAATCAATTCCCCGAAAGAATCCTTGTTGAGGGAGACGGCCATGGCATTGATGGTAAAATCCCGACGGTAGAGATCGTCCTGCAATGTCCCCGGACAGACCTTCGGCAAGCTTCCGGAATGCGGATACCATTCCTTTCTGGCCGTCGCGATATCCAGCCGCCCCGCACCGGGCAGCTCTAATGTCGCCGTGCCAAACTGCCCGTACACCTTCGCTTCCGCCTTCAAGGTTTTCGCCACCTCGCGGGCAAAGGAAAGGGCATCGGCCTTAACCACAATATCGATGTCCCCGTTTTTTCGCTGGAGAATGATATCACGCACAATGCCGCCCACGAGATACGCCGGAATCTGTCGCCGGTCGGCCTCGCGTCCAACGGCCTTAATAATATCCAGGTTGTCCCCTCCTTCCCTGCCGGCCAGATAATTTTTCCTCATCTCTTCTTACCCCCGGGGATGAAACTGCCTGTGGATCGCCCTGAGCCTCTCTTTATCCACATGGGTATAAATTTGCGTCGTTGAAATATCCGCATGCCCCAGCATTTCCTGGACCGAGCGCAAGTCCGCCCCGCGCTCCAGGAGATGCGTGGCGAAGGAATGCCGCAGGCTGTGAGGCCAGATCTCCTTCTTAATCTTGGCCTTCCTCGCATAATATTTAATAATCTTCCAAAGACCCTGGCGGCTTATTTTCTTCCCCAAGCGGCTTAAAAAGAGAGGCGAGCTCGGCGTCTCATTTCCCTGGGTCAATCGTTTGCGCGATATCCCGCAATATCTCCTTACCGCCTCCTGCGCCCTTTTCCCGACGGGAATGATGCGCTCCTTGCGCCCTTTGCCGATACAGCGCACATAACCGATGTCCAGATTGATACTCTCCCGTTTAAGGTCGGCCAATTCCGAGACCCGCATGCCGCTGGCGTAAAACAACTCCAGGATGGCCTTGTCACGAACGGCCTGCCATGTGTTCCCCCGCGCCGCATTAATCATAGCCTCCACCTCCACGACGGCCAGGGTATCGGGAATCCTCTTCCACAGCTTAGGGGTATCGACGAGAGTTGTCGGGTCTTCCGACGCCAATCCCTCCCGGATAAGAAATCGGTGGAACATCCTTAGGGCGGACAGGCTCCGGCAGATGGAGGTGGCCGACAGCCCCCTCGTCTTCTGATCATACATAAAATCGGAAATATGCCCGCGCGCCACCTGCTGGATATCCGCGACCTTTTTGGTATCTAAAAATGTGGTGTATTTCGCCAGATCCCGCCGATAGGCGGAAAGGGTATTATCGGCGAGCCCCCGCTCCACCGCCAGATAATTAAGAAACTCATCCACGTATCGCTGCATTTTTGTGACTGCGCACC
>MHGQ01000043.1:30262-37329 GCA_001805645.1 Omnitrophica WOR_2 bacterium RIFCSPHIGHO2_02_FULL_50_17
AGGTGGTGCACGGCCCCTTTAATGAATCAAGAAGTCGCGGACAGCGTCCGGATTAAACTGCTGGCGGATTTTTTGGGCGCTGGCCTCTATCTTTCTTTTTAGGGAAGAGGCGCTGCGCATCGGCGCCGGCTTTTCATAAAAGGCCCGAATCGCCTCCCATTCACCGATAAAAACGTTCAACTCTTTGCGTTTTTCCTCCCCCAGCCGCTTGCCCATCTCCTCCAACTGGACAACGACTTGCCCGAGAAGATATTTCTGCTTCTTATCGCTCTTTTTATGCTCGATGTTTTCAACCAGGTCCCTATACCAGACTTTCCAGAGAGAATAATGGTAGGCATACCTTTCTTCGGCAGAGACAACCGCCGGCGCGTAGTCTGTGGGATCAAGCACAGGGATGAACTCCTCCTCTTGGGCCGCCTTCTTCTTCTGACGGACAAATTTTTTGCGCAGCGACGCGCATCCGCCGACGGAAACAAGCAGCACGCTCAGACAAACCACCCCTGCACTTAACCGGAACCCGAAGGCGCCTCTGTGCCATAAATGAGCAGAATTATTCATGGATCATCTCCTGGAATTGTTTTTCATTTAAAACGGGGATTCCCAGGCTCAAGGCCTTGGTATATTTCGACCCCGGGTTCTCCCCGACGACAACAAAATCCGTATGCGTGCTGACACTGCCGGTAATCTCGCCGCCCAATTCCCTCACCCGCGCCCCGGCCTGGCCGCGCGTTAAGGACGCCAATTCGCCCGTCAAGACAAAGCGTTTGCCCTTCAGCCTGCCGGATTTCGATGGATAAGCCGGCTCGATAAAATTCACCCCTGCCTTCCTAAACTTTTCCATGAGCCGGCAGGTCGCCCTCTGCCTGAAGAACCCTTCCACAGAGACCGCAATCACCGCCCCGATCTCATGGATTTTCTCCAAGTCTTCAGCCTCCGCCCGCATCACCCCCTCGAGCGATCCGAAGTGCCTGGCCAGGACATACGCCACCTTCTCCCCGACGTTATCTATGCCTAAGGCAAACAAAAATCTGGACAAGGGCTGTCTTTTGCTGCCCTCTATCGCCTTTAAGAGATTCTCCGCCTTCTTCTGCGCAAAAAGGTCCAGCTTAAGGAGGTCCTTTTCTTTAAGGAAATAAATGTCCGCAAAGTCCCGCACAAGCCCCCGGCTTAACAATTGCTCGACGACAACCTCCCCCAGACCTTCGATGTCCATGGCCCCGCGTGAGGCAAAGTGAATCAGCCCCCGCTCGATTTGTTTCGGGCACAAGGGATTCACGCAGCGATAAGCCACCTCCCCGCTTTTTTCTTTGGCAATCGTGCCGCCGCACTCCGGACACTGCTTCGGCACCTCAAAGGCCTTAACCTTTGCTGTCTTTAAGGACGCGACGACTTTAACCACTTTGGGGATCACGTCGCCTGCCCGTTCCACCAGGACGCGGTCGCCTTTTTGGACGCCGAGGCGTTTAATCTCGTCAAAATTATGAAGGGTGGAACGGGAAATTGTCACCCCGGCGCATTCGACCGGCTCCAATTCCGCCACCGGCGTCAACACCCCGGTGCGGCCGACCTGGACGACAATATCTTTGACCCGTGTCGTGGCCTGATGCGCCGGGAATTTATACGCCACGGCCCAGCGGGGACTTTTTAAAGTCACACCCAGCTGCTCCTGCTGTGGCAAAGAATTGACCTTGATGACAACGCCGTCCACCTCATAGGGGATCGCGTTTCTTTTTTCCTGATACTCCCGGCAATAGGCCATAACCTCATCCAGGGACGAGCATAATCTGTTATGGGTAGTGACGCAGAACCCCCAGTTTCGGATTTTTTTCAAAAATTCCCATTGCGCCTTAAAACTCCCGCCCCCCTCCCAAATGCCGAAGGAATGGATGAAACAACTCAAATGCCGCTTGGCGGTTATGCGCGAATCAAGCAGTTTAAGAGAGCCGCTCGCGGCATTGCGCGGATTGGCGAAAAGCGCCTCGCCGGATCGTTTCCGCTCCTGATTCAAGGCCTCGAAATCCTTGCGATTCATATAAACCTCGCCGCGGACATCCAGGGTTTCGGGAAGGGTTTCCCCTTTGTCTCTTTTTAACTGAAGGGGAATGGAGCGCACCGTCTTAAGACTATGCGTGACATCCTCGCCGGTTATGCCGTCCCCGCGGGTGGCCCCTAAAACAAACTGCCCATGGACGTAAGTCAGGGCGGCGCTGACACCGTCGATCTTCAACTCAGCCGCATACTCCACCTTCTGGCGGGGCAGGCCTTTCAGCACGCGCTGGTGCCATTCCTTCAGTTCCTCCAGCGAATAGACGTTATCCAGGGAATACATCTTGACCTTATGCGCTACGGTCTTGCCGCCGGAAGGGACATGGACTCCTACCCTCTGGCTGGGGGAGTTGGGATCCTTTAACTGCGGGAATTGCTCTTCCAGACGAATCAACCCTTTAAGAAGGTCGTCATACTCCTTGTCAGAGATGACGGGATCGGCCAGGACATAATAACGGTAGTTATGCTCCTCGATTTCCCGGGCCAACTCTTGGATTTCTTTAGCGGCTTGGACTTGATCCTTCATGTTATTGTCCCATCCTTAAGCGATAAGCCAAAAATTCCGGCAGGCCGGCCTCCAGGATCTTTCTCTGGGCTGTTTCTATATCATAGGCGATGCGGTGAATCTCAAAGGTGCGGGCATCAGAATCATAAATGCCATAAGCGGCCGACGGATTGCCGTCCCGGGGCTGGCCCACACTGCCGACGTTCACGATATATCGCGGGCGGGAATCCAACTCTATCTTGCTTCGTCCGCCTGAGGCGGACGGTTTCGAGTCCGGCAAGATATTCCTTCCTTCGCCGTCCTGGACAAGAACCAGCGGCACGTGCGTGTGCCCGATAAAACAGATATTCCTATCCATCAGATGAAAAATCCGGTCAGCCTGCTCTCTCTCCACCAGATAATGAAAACACGCGGGCTCATACAACGTCCCGTGCACGAGGATAAGGTCGTCATGGCTGTAGACCAAATCCAGATTGCTTAAGAAATTCCTGTCTTCGGGGGAGATCTGATGCTGCGTCCAGAATACGGCCTCTTGGGCCGCACGGTTGAAATAGTGGCAGTCGAGTTTGCCCGCGACAGCCCAGTCGTGGTTGCCGGCCACACTCTGCGCCTTCAACTCACGGATAAGATGGAGACACTCGCCGGGATTGGCGCCATACCCGACGCTGTCCCCCGCGCAAAGATACGTATCGATGTTCTCTTTTTTATAGGCCTCAAGGACCGCCTGGAAGGCTTCGAGATTGCCGTGGACATCCGAAAAGATCCCGTAGCGCATGCTTTCCCCTGTGATAACCCAAGCCGAACCGCGCCCTTAATAGGCGATATCAAAATCTTCCAACGACCCTTGCGCCGGCGAAAACGCTATTTCCTTATTCCGGACATGCCCGTGATAGTATTCCTCAATCTGACGGCAGAGCTGCTCGATGTTTTCCTGGGGGCCTTCCGCCAAGATCTCCACCCGTCCGTCGCGTAAGTTTTTGACCCATCCCGTCAGATGAAGTGCGGCGGCCTGCCGCTGGACAGTAAAGCGAAACCCCACCCCCTGCACCACTCCCGAATAATGAATATGCGCCTGAATCATGGATGGAAGAATCTTCGCCCCGCCCGGCTCCTTGGCGGATGGCGAATTAGAATAGGTTGGTCGGGAAGGCGGGATTTGAACCCGCGACCTCTTGGTCCCGAACCAAGCGCGCTAGCCAGCTGCGCTACTTCCCGACATATAGACCTTAAGCACAAAGCACGAAACAAATCCTAAATCGAAAATTTCTAAAACAGTTTCAGTATTAAAATTTTTAATCTAAGCATTGTTTCGGATTGGCACGCTCGTGCTTCGGATTTCGGATTTACGGCCTTTCCCTGACGGAGAACCCTATCTCCGCCTCGGCGACCATGTCGTCTCTCACGAAGGCGCATGTCTTTAAAAAACCTGCCTTCGGCATCAGTTTCATGGTCGTTACCTCAATCCTTAACTGATCTCCAGGCACAACCGGCTTCAAAAATTTGGCAGTCACCTTGGCCAGATAATAGGTCAGATTCTTCCCCTGCATGTCCTTGCTGTAATAAAAATAAATACATCCGGCCTGGGCCATCGCCTCGACAATCAGGACCCCCGGCATCACCTTCTCTTGAGGGAAATGCCCCGCAAAGAAATGCTCATTCACCGAGACGTTTTTAAGGGCAACCAGTTTCTCATTCGGCTGAAGGTCAATGACCTTGTCAATCAAAAGAAACGGAAACCGGTGCGGAATGATCTTTTGAATTTCCCGGATATCAAGTTCCATAGTTGTTCCCTCACTTTAAAATTGATTCTTGTCTCTCGCTAGGACAATCGGGTTATTCCTTTTTCCAAATTCCGCAGCGCCAATAATATCTTGGGAGCCAAAGGTTTCAAATCAGCCAGTCGATTAGTTTTAGCAACAAGGATAATTATAGGGATCTTCGCCCGCGACATGTTCACCTGACAGAGACTCATCAAGGAGTATTTTCACTTCGTTAATACCTTTTCTTTGAGCAACTCCAGGACATTGAGCGCTTGCTTGCGGCTGACCGACGGATAATCTTTAAGGAAATCATCCAGCCTGTCCCCCGCTTCGAGATAATCGATCAAAGTGCTTGCCGGAACCCTTGTCCCGGAAAAGACGGGTGTGCCTCCCAGGACATCTTTGGAACGCTGAATCAAAAGAGGTTTAATCATCATCTGCCTCCGTTTCTATTATGATGCTTTCACGCGGGACGCGGTCATAGACCCCTGCGATATCGTCAAAAAATTTTTGCTACGCGTTTTTTGCCAGATGTTTGGATAACATGTTCAATGAGTACCTACCCGAAAGGTGACTGCTAGCCCTCAAGTTTCTAGTGCAACACTTTAGCTTACATTCCGGGGACATGTATCGGTCTAATCAGGTGTCCCCGAAAGTCCTTCATAGCGCACATCTTCTAATAAAAAAAATCTGTGGTTATCATGAAGAAGTTCATTAGAGCCGCCATGGAAAGCGTAGATTTTGCTATCGACTTCTTCTCTGCCTATGAATTCAACTCTCTGCCCCCTTTTAACCCGTTTTAATTTATTATACACAAGCACATCGGCTGGAATAAAATGCAGAACAACCAAGGTGCCCTCTGGATATTTATCGACTCTCCACCGAACCCATTTTATACTACCATTTATTAGTTGAACCTCTCCAGTAATCGAGGGGTCACTAAATTCTCCTGTGGTCACAATGGCGTCGTTGGTGATGCATGGCACATATTTATTATATGCCCTTCCTATATATCTTACATCCCCCAGATGATGCACCCTTTCATTGCTCCATTGGGCCGAATATTTAACACCTTTATAGTCTATTCTCCCATTTTGTATATCGATGCGCATTGTTCGAACAATAGAATCCGCCGAAGGCGCCTTAAAATAAAAATAAGCTGCCAGGACAACTCCGGCAAATAACAAAATCTTTTTTGTATCCATCCGGCGCTCCTATGAGAAAATGCGTATCATTATCGGCAACAGCAGCAAAACCCATCCTGTAAATCAAAAAATATTAGATTGCTATTCAAACCGAAAACTTTTGGCAGCTTCCCGCATTGTATATTCAAGATCATCAGAGAAATCATTTGCCATGACAAGGCACATTACAGCATATATCCGATCTTCCTTGATTATATAATAGGTCGTGCCCTTTTCGGCGCCCGACCTAATAAAAAACCAGTATGCATCCGTGTCATCAATCACCGTTTCTCCTCTATCGATTATTTCGACGTTCCTTCCTTGGAAGGTTGATTCCACGTACGTAATGAGATCTGCAAGCGCAACTGTCTTTTGAGGAGATATTTTCTGTATTTGCACTCCAATCTCTGCCGTGCTTTCTGGGTCGCCAAAGCGTATGATTACTCCTATCATTGGTGATTTTATTTTTTCCCAGCCATCAGGAAATTTAATGGAAAAACCTTTGCTTCTATCATAATATCGGCCAGGTTCTTGGAAGGTGTTGCTGCATCCTATCAGCACACACGGCATTAATACTGCAACACATAAAATATTCACCTGTCTTACCCACATATGGATTCTCCTATGTTAAAAGCATGCTAAAAGTCAACAGTGTTTTGCGGAGGTGTTTTGCGGAGGCGTTACTGCTGGTGCCGCGCTCAACCAACCCAGCCCACCGCTTATCCACTCAGGCCGGCGATAATTTTTTGTTTCTGCGATTCCGAAAAGTCCAACCCATAAAATCTTAAGAAAATTTTCTCCTTCAGCTCACGCGCCGTGAGTCCCGGATTCTCGTTAAGAAGGGAGCTCTTCACAATCTCTTTGGCCGCGTCGTACATCGAACAGCCCATCTTCAGGCGCTCTTCCCCTGAACGCCGCATCAAGAGGGCGTGATACCGCTTTTGCATTTCTTCGGAGGTATCCATGCCTTTGCCTTTCTGTTATTGAGCCGTACGAACGTCCTTCTCCAGCAAACGATAAACGAGTTCTCTTAACTGTTCATGATTTCTCTGCGCCAGACGCTGGAGACGATTTTGCAAACGACTATCCAGATAAATCGGCAGCCGCAGCAGCGCCCCTTTGCGATAAAACTTCCCCCGCTCTGCTTTAGAGAAATCGTATTCTTTTCTCATATGTTCATATCTCCTTGTATTGTTGGATTTCCTTTTTCGTCGTTCAAAGGTAACGCCGTGCTTGTTGTAGTTACTTCTGGCTTTAACAGGATCCCACTCAAACTGATATTCCGAAGGTTGATACATCTTTTCCCCTAATTCATCATCGCCAAATCCAGCAGGTCCGGCGTGCCTGCCTGTCCGGCAGGCAGGCGCCAGAGATCCGCCAGGCCGGCGTCCAAAAGGTCCTGGTTCAAAAGTTTCCCCTCGAGCGCGATTCTTCCCGGGTCGTCGCAGCCCTCAAGGTAAAAAATATCCGCCAGATACCGGTCGTAGATGTCCGTTGAGTACGTCTTGATGACGATCCACGGACAATCCTTAAGCGCTTTGACGACAAAATCTTTCGCCTTTTTCCCCTCGG
>MHGQ01000044.1 GCA_001805645.1 Omnitrophica WOR_2 bacterium RIFCSPHIGHO2_02_FULL_50_17
CTTAATTCCAGCTGTGCCGCGGGGATTCGCTCGCGAACCGCAAAAGACCATCGACTATCGACCATTGACCATCGACTATTGACCATGAGCCCGGCCACTCCCGCGGTCTTTGCTGAATATGCTTTGCTGAATATGCATTGAAATATGCATAACTATATGTTATGATTTCTATGGAATAAAGACGCACTATGCCGAAAACAGCTTTTGAATGGGATCCCGACAAGGATAATGTCAACCGGCGCAAACACGGGATTCCATTTTCGTTCGCCCGGCGCGCGTTTTGGGATCCGCGGCGTGTCATTGCCAGGGATTTGACTCATAGCGACAAAGAAGAGCGTTATTTTTGTTTTGGGGAAATCGAAAGAGAGGTTGTAACCGTCCGATTCGCATATCGGGGACATACCATCAGGATCATTGGCGCCGGATATTGGCGGAAAGGAAAAACGGCTTATGAAAAAGAAAATAAAATACACGGATGAGCCCATGGAGTTTCGGGTGGTGGATGATTTTCTCCCGCCGCCGGAACAGCTCGCGCAAAAAGAAGATAATGTCCGGGTCACGATTACTTTAAGCAAGGCAAGCGTTGGGTTCTTTAAAAGACATGCGAAAGAAACACATGGCCATTATCAGGCCATGATCCGGCGGATACTCGACCATTATGCGGCCCGCTATCAACACTCCTAGGATCAAGCTTTAGGGGCAGAACATTGTTCTGTCCCTACCCATTGGCGTTGAAGTGATTGCAAATCAAACCTTTTTTTGTTGTAAGCCCGTCCACTCCCTCCGCGCCCGGCGGAAAATGTTGGAAGAGGTTGGAAGATGTTGAAAAAGGAATGATCGAGGAGCATAAAGATGAAATTGAAAAATCATGGAAAAAGCACTTCAGGCGCTGAAGTCATCCAGATTTCCCCCCGCGGCCTATGGCTTTTGGTTAATGACACGGAGTATTTCCTGCCCTATGAAGATTTCCCCTGGTTTCAAAAAGCCACTGTCGAGCAGATCCATCACGTTCAATTGATTCACGGATTCCATCTGCGCTGGCCCGATCTGGACGTAGATTTGGCGCTGGATTCTTTGAATCATCTTGCGCAATATCCCCTCGTCTACCGATAATCAAAGCAGGGTATTCCTTAAGCGGAAGATAGCAGACGCTTTAGCTAATTTGTTGATATTGCATATGCCATTCGCCATTCGCGCCATTCGGGACACAATACTTAATTCCAAATGACAAATTAAATCCAAATGACCAATGCCAAATGGCGTAAAAACATCAGGTATTGGGAATTTGTCATTCATTTGAAATTTGTCATTTGACATTTGTCATTAGTGAGCCAGGGCACTTCGAGCGTATCCGGCGGCCGTTATATACATAAAATGTTGACATATGGTATAAATATGGTATATTTTCAGTGTTATGGATTTTGAATTCGATCCTGGTAAAAGCGAAGAGAACAAGAGAAAACACGGCATTGATTTTATTGATGCCCAAGCCCTTTGGGAAGACCCTGATTTAGTGGAAATTCCCGCCAAGACTTCAGATGAGCCAAGATCCTTGGTGATTGGACGGGTTGCAGGCAAGCATTGGTCGGGCGTCATTACGTATCAGTCAGACAAAATCCGGATTATTTCCGTAAGGAGATCCCGTCAGGAGGAGGTGGATATTTATGAAAGCTAAAGATTTTGACAAGAAATTCGATGAGGGGCAAAATGTAACGAGTTACCTTAACCTGTCGAAGGCAAAAAGACCTGAGCAGGAACAGAAAAGAGTCAATGTTGATTTCCCTCAGTGGATGGTCCACTCTTTAGACAAAGAAGCAAAACGTCTTGGTGTGCCCCGTCAATCGATCATTAAGGTCTGGGTAGCAGAACGGCTTGGCATTCAGCCGTCGCATTAACAGTGGTTGTGATTGTGATTGGAGACGTTGTCCATAAGTTCTGCCATCAAATAAGTTGCGAACAAAATATCTTCCAGTTTCGGCGACCCCCCAAAGACTATCGACCATTGACCATTAAGCCCGTCCACTCAGGGAGTGTCCGGCGGACGGAAGGGACAGTCAGGTAATGTAACCCGCTCCCAAAGTTATGTATTGCCATTATGCACACATTGTTATATACTTGAACCGTGAAGACATTCGCCTGGGACGAAGACAAGAATGAGTTGTTAAAGCGTGAACGGGGCGTCTCGTTCGAAGAAATTGTCTTTCATCTTAATAATGGCGACCTTTTGGCGAGGCTGGATCACCCCAACCGTGTAAAATACTCTCATCAGCAGATTTTTGTGGTCCTGGTCAGCGAGTATGTTTATATGGTCCCGTTCGTGGAGGATGAAGAAAAATACTTTCCGAAGACAATCATCCCAAGCCGCAGATTAACGCGGGATTATTTTGGGAGAAAGGAAGAAAAAAGATGAAGCTGACTAAAGAAGAACACGAGTTGGTCCATTCCATTGAACGCGGCGAATGGCGGGCAACGACCAGCAAGGCGGAGTTGCGCAAATACCAGCAAGCCGCCAGGCAGATGATCAAAAAAGACGCGCGGCTGAACATTCGAATCTCTTCGCATGACCTTACAAATTTACAAAAGCGGGCGATGGAAGAGGGGTTGCCGTATCAGACGTTTGTGAGCAGTCTGCTCCATAAATACGTTACCGGGAGATTAGTCGAGGCGCAGTAAAATAGGGGGACACCCGCCAAATGATTTGGTCATTTGGCGGACAATACTCAATTCGCCCCGCGCCCGCCTTCCTCCATATCTTCAATTTATGTAAATTACATATTGTCAAATTTTGCTTTTATGGCATACTTTCCTTAGAAAGGAAACCAAAAAATGACCATGGCTATCAGCAAAATGGTACGTAACGGGCAGATCACTATCCCTGCCAAAATACGCAAGACTCTCCACATCCAGGATGGCGACCTTGTCCGTTTCGACGTGCACAACAACCAATTGATCGTTACGCCCGTTTCGATCATCGATAAAGACCAGGCTTATTTTTTCAGCGAAAAGTGGCAGAAAGCCATCAAGACCTCTGAAAAGGCCGTCCAAGAAGGAAAATACACCGCTTACTCCTCCGCTAAAGACCTCAAAAAAGACATCGGAAATGATTAAGCGCATCATCCTCGCGGATCCTCTTAAAAAGAAACTTAAAGACAAAAAGGCATTACCTCAACAGGTCAAAGAAAAATTTTGTTGGTGTATCGAAAGGCTGTTTGAAAACGATAATCGTCCTTCTTTGCGCAATAAAAAAATCCAGGGGACTGAAAATTACTGGGAATTCAGCATCACCATGAATTATCGTTGTGTCTACCGAAAAGACCAAGATACGGCCTTCATCCTCGAAATCGGCAAACATGAAGACGTTTTCTAGTCGGACGGCCTCTATTTTCCCCTATTTTCATGTTTCTGCACAATCCAGAACGGCAGATAATAAATAAAAAGAGAGGCGGCCAGAACCGCCTCGAGGCCGAAGATATACCACGGCCAGGGGCCCAGATAGTCCAAGATCGACGGATGAAGCGGTTTCTCGCACAGATAAAGATAATTCGCGCCGGTGATCCCGTTGATAACGGCGATGAAGCCGGCATAGAGATTCGTCGCGATAAATACCCGCCGCACGGAGGAGACGTCAATGCGCCGGCCGCATCCGGCGGCCAGATAAATCACGGCCATCACCACCCCGCCGTGTGTGATAAAGAATTTAAAAAAGTAATACTGCGGAAAGTCAAAAGACATATCCGGCGTCAATAGCGCCTGGAGCGTCCCTCCGAGTCCCCAGAAATAAGCTGTCTCCCAGATGAGTTGATTGTGCCTGATGAGCGAATATGCCGCGGCAAAAATCGCTAAATCGCAAATCTGAAGCGGCAGGCCCCATTGCAGACTCCAAAGATGAAGATTGACGGCAATAATCCACCAGATAAACTCATTGCTCAAGAGGAGAATGGCCAACAGGCCGCTCAGGGCCTCGCACAACTTCAGGGATTGTCTTCGGCGCGCCAGCACAACCAGGGCAACGGCCAAAGACACGATAACCGCCAATGTTATCAGATGGCTGGGACCAAATAACCTGAAATGAGAAACGGTGGACATTTCCCCCTAAAGACGATTGTTTTTGCAGATCTCGCCGAATTGCCGCGCACTCGGCCGCGGCGTCCTCTTAAAATTGGAATAATCCACCTCAATCAAACCGAAACGCGGGCCAAAACCGTGATGCCATTCGAAATTGTCCAGAAGCGACCAGTATAAATAACCGATCACGGGAACCCCGCCGCCGATGGCCCGCTCCAGCTGTTCAAGGTGCGTCTTGATAAATTGTAAGCGATAAGTATCATCCTCTTCGCAGGTGCCGTTTTCCGCGATAAGAACCGGCTTGCCATACTTCTTCAACCAGAGAAGGCTCTCATACAACCCTTCCGGTGAGCTTCCCCATCCAAGAATATTGACATGGTCGTCGTGGCCGTGGGCGGTGTTGCACTTCCCGCCGAAGGGGCCATACGCCAAGGCCTTGTCATTGCTGACGATTTCCCGCTCATAATAATTGGCGCCGATAAAATCCATCTGTTCCCTGATCTTTTCCAGGAAATAAAGATTAAACAACCGGTGCCTCAAAAAAACGCTCAACCGGCACATCCAGTTATTGGTTTTGGGACACACCTGAAAGGGGCGCAGATTCTTGGCGATACTCACCTTAATGGCCGGCCAAGAGTTGCGCCGATAAACTTCGTGAATAACCTGATACGCCGCCTTATGCGCCTGAATGAGATTCCGGGTTACCTGCCAGCTCTGCGCTGCGGATTTCTTCCCCGGCGGCCAGAGTCCTGTCAAATAACTGTGGTAAACAAGCACAAGCGGCTCATTGACTGTAATCCAATAAACCACATCTTTGCCCAGTTCCTCAGCCATCTTCGCCGCGTAACGCGCAAACCATCCCGGCGCCTCTTTATGGAGCCACCCTCCCTTCTCGTAAAACCACAAAGGGTTCGTAAAGTGATGTAGCGTCACAATGGGCTCAAGGGATTTGCGGCGAAGAGATTGGACAACTTCTCTGTAATGCTGAATGGCTTGATCGTCGAAGACACCTTCTTGAGACTCGATACGGCTCCACTCAATCGAAAAACGGTGGGCGTTGTGGTGCAGCGCCGCAGCCAGCCGGAAATCCTCGTCGAACAGCTCAAAATGCCGGACGGCCTCCCCCGAGGGCTCTTTTGTCCTGCCCTGTTTCTCCCAAAGCCACCAGTCGTTATTGGTATTGCGGCCTTCCACCTGATGGCTGGATGTCGCCGCCCCCCATAAAAAGCGTTCGGGAAACATAGGTTTTTATAGCGGGGTGCCTTCGATCATCTCGTCGATATTGCGCTCGATGGTCCTCTCGACGAAATCCGGAATCCGCTCTTGGATCTTGCGCTTGTGCTCCGATGGCAGCCACTGAAAGCTCATGGCATCCTGTTCTCCGGAAAGCTGGAAATTAAAAATGACCGCGGGCACCTCATCACCGAAAATCTTGAGAATAGGGCGGAATTTGGGAGACTCCCCAAGCAGCCTCTTGCTAAAGGCGAGAGAAAGGACGCTGGCCACAAGATTATTCCTGTCGATATGAAAGTAGCCGTCGATAGCCATATCGCCGGACTTTAAAAGAATGTCCTGAAATTTCAGGGTCTGCGTATCGGCAAAAAAACAGGAAGACACTTCCGTAAAATCCACCACCTCTAACGAGGGCAGATGAAACGTGGCGGCCAGCCACTCAAAGAACGCAAACTCCTTTAACCGGCCGTTGGCCACCCGCCATTCCCCGTCCAGGTGA
Source organism: Omnitrophica WOR_2 bacterium RIFCSPHIGHO2_02_FULL_50_17 (assembly GCA_001805645.1). Lineage (GTDB taxonomy): Bacteria > Omnitrophota > Gorgyraeia > Zapsychrales > Zapsychraceae > O2-FULL-52-10. Next base: position 5,798 of record MHGQ01000044.1, read on the forward strand.
AACCCGGGGACACTGCTTAGATGGATTCTCGCCGACAACCTCCCCTCCGCCTTGGCAAAATGAACCAACAAATCGTCAAGCTTCCCCGCGTTGGCATCGCTCAATGTCAAAACGGAGTCTATCCGCGGCGCCAAGGGATCCGTTGTCAGCCAGATCTTCCCATCAAGCAAGCCGTCATAAAACGGCGCCTTGATCTCAAAGACCTTTAACCGCCTGCCCAGCAGGCTCAGGGAAAGCCTTAAGTCTTCCAGTATCAATTTGTGGAGATTGCCGTCGATCGTAATCGCGATATCACCCCGGCCTAAATGCGCCACGGAATAAGAAGAAGGCTCCAAGGAGAGCGTCAATTTTTCCAGATTCCCCTCGATGCGCTCAAGAGCCAGGTTGGGATTTTGCTCTTTGGAGAAACGCATGTCTAGATGGCCGTCGCCCTTAAAGGCCTTATATTCCACGCTTCCGGAAAGCCGGACATCAATTTGCTCGAGATTTTTGACCGTCAGCTTTCTGGATTGGGAGGGATAAAAAGAAAACCGCAAATCCGCCGCAAGGGGATCGCCAAAGGCGATATCGCCGCTCATCCGAGCGGGCATTCCATTGAGGTTAAAATTAAACTCCCGGATATGGGCACCCTCGAGCGAGAGGTCAGCCAGACCGTCCATGTCAATAATATACATATCCTTGTCGTCCAGACGGATACCCGAGGCCCCAGCCTGCCTATCGCGCACAGAGGCCCTCAGCCTGTCCCTCACGCTCATACGGACAGGCAGATATTCATCCCTGGAGTACGTATCGATAAAAGAAAATCCGTTTAACTGCAGCTGCCTGTCCTGAAGGCTGCCCCACAGTTTCAGGTAAATGTTCTTTCGCTTAAAGGCCAGGTTGTCGATCAAAAATCCGTTTTCAATGAGGAACCCCTTAAAATCAAACGCCAAAGGCATACCCCTGGCGATCCGCTGGGGAGCCGCGCCTTTCCCCCTCGTGAGGATATACGGATCCTTGCGAACCGTTCCCTTGACCAAAACCGTATCCCCGTCCAAACGAAAGGAAAAATTGAACGTCCCATAATCGGGCGGGGATTCTTTCTTAGAAAAATCAAGGAGGGCCTCTCTCGCCGTCAATGTGACATCCATCCGTGGCATGTGCCGAAGAAGATCGGCTAAGTGCTCGGCGTTTTCTTTAAGAAAGGTGTTGAAGTAATTATACGAGACGCTAGGATGCCACAGGCTGATCTCTCGGATGGTGATGTCCTGCCGCGTCACAAAATCCCAGAGGGAAAATTTTGCCGCAAGGGCCGGGATTCTCAATGCCCTGTTTGCGTCCGAAGGATCTGAAGGAGAGACCGCCACACCTTTAAGGATAACCGTATGGGGAAATACATAAACGATGTAGCCGATATGGACTCTGCCGGTGATGTGGGTCTGGGCCATCTCCTCTAGATTGCTCCTAGAGACCCCCAACAAGATATTCAAGACGAGAGTGATTATACAGGCCAAGATGATAAAAACTACGAAAATTCCGACGAGAATTTTAGTAGGCCACGGTCGCAAACAATTTCCCCCCGACGTAAAATTCCACCTGATCGATACGAAAGACAGCTTTATAGGTACGATAAAGGGGCGAGCGATAGGTATATTCTTTAAATTCCTTAAAAACCAGCCCTACCTGTTTAAAGGTGAGGATTTCTTTCTTGAGATTCTCGATTAAGGGTTCATCCTTCTCGTGTTGAGCCATCGTATACAGATAGGCCAGGGCAAACAACCTCCCTTTCGACTCGGGATACCCGCCGATGAACGCGTTGAAAACCCTTGTAGACTCGGCATAATTGAGGGATCGGCCGTAATACTCACCCTGGGCAAAAAGGACATGTTCCCGGTATTTCGAGGCTGGATAATCCCTCCCCAGATCGTTGTAATACATGAAGGCGAAGTCCGTCCTTCCTGCTTTTGCCGCCTGGGCGGCCTTGCGGTAGAGCTGGGCCTCGCTTTCCGCACAGACCAAAGACGTGAGGCAGAGAATAAACCCAAGACACAAAATGATAATCTTTCGCGCTTCTGTCATAACGTCACCTCCCTCATTCTACGGATAACCGCGGCTAATTAGATTCTACTCTTGAAGGAAGGCGTTGACATCCTAAAATGTCAAAATTTTATCGCTCTCCTTGACAATTTCATACATATCTTTCATCGAGGAAACAGGGCACATCTGCGACGCCTCCTGCCCGCGCGCCTTGAGGCACGTCCCGCAGGCGTAAATCTTGCCGCCCGATTTGAGCAGTTTCTCGGCCTGCTCGACCGTGTTAAACTGGGCCGCGCTGACCTTTTGGTATTCCACACCCTTCCCCGTAAGAAATACTTTCACCTCATCCTTCTGTCCCAGGCAGAAATTGGCATAGCGTAAGGCGTTCCAGCATGTTTCGGCGTCATTGGTGGAAATGATAATCCCTATTTTCATCTCTTGCCTTTCCTTAAAACCATCCGAAACGGACAGCCGTCTTGTTGGCCCGGCGGGCGAACAGGGCCGCCAAGGCGATAAGCCCGATATTTAAAAGGGGGTGAAAAGCGCCGTAGACCTGCAGTCCCAGAATAATAGCCGTGATCACCAGAAACAAACAAAACGTCGCGAGCTTTTTGCGGCGCAGACGATAAGGTTTCAAGCGCTCCACCAATCCCTCCGGCAGAGGCGAATCCACGCTTAAAGGCGCAATCAGCGCCTCAATCTGCGACTGAACCTTGAGATGAACATACGTTAACAATCCCATCAAGGCGAACAAAATCAAGGTTTTAACCAAAATGACCCAGTTCCGCCACAGCGCCTCAATCCCTAAGGGGCCCAAAATCAATAAAAACACGCCCGTGATGAGTACCGTCGCCTGAAAAACAAAACAACGGGCCACCCCTCCTCTGATGATATTTTCCATGTAGCGGTCAACCGGATAAATAAATTTCGACCCCATCAGCGCCCGCTCATTGACGATGATCAGGTTAAACAGCGGCACGGACATAAACGCGAACCCAATGACATGCAGGAATTTCAGGATGTCGTAAATCACCTTAGCCTCCTTTACATTTCCGGGTTATTTAACATCGCACTTTTTTAGAATCCACATCATCGGACACCAATTGCTGAAGGCCGACTGAAGGAGATTCAACCCCACAAAGGCCGTGAACCAAAGCCACGCAGGATGGACAAAATGCGCCAGCAAAAGACTCAACAGAATAAATGTCCCCGCAATTCCCCTCAAATAACGTTCCATCATGTTTGCTCCCCTCCTCCAATGAGTACGTCCTTGACAAAATGGACATTTTGTCAAGGACATGTTACGAATTGGACCCCGCTCTTTCTAAACAATTGAACAGAAAGAGCGGGGTAAATTCCGGCAGCAACTTATGTTCACTGTCGTTCCATAAGTTGCGCCGTCATTTAAAAACTATACCTCGCCCGAAAAAACACATTTTTATTTTTCTTCATCTGCCCGAATTCCGTGAGATCGTCTTCCCCCCACGGCAGGTTGGCGCCCAAGGCCAGCTTCCACTGATCGCTTAAGTCATAACTGATGCTGGGCCGCGCGTAGCCGTCCTTATCCGTCGGTGAATAAAAATTAAAGAGCGAGACCGTCACGGTCTGGTTCTTATAAAGCTTCATCAGGCGCTGGGTCAAAAGATGGCGCGACTCATCAAAAATAAAATCCCCGGCAAGGAGATTATCCGTATAGTTATCATAATCAAGCCTCTGTTCATATAAATACTGAAAACCAACTTTAAGATCATCCCCCATATCCTTCTCATAACCGCTTAGGAATTTGATCATGGAATTTTCAATGAGGCGGTTATTACCGTCGGAATCCTGGCGGGAGTTATAGCAGCCGAACTCAGCGTTGCCGATGCCGCCAAAGAACGGCCCGCGCAGGCTTGCCCCGTACGCATCCAGCCGCCGGTAAAAAAGCTGCCGGGCCGCTTCGTCTTTATAGCTGTCGGGGCTCTTGTTAAAACCGCTGAAAAAATACAGCGCCAACTCATGGCTGCCGAGGCCGCGGTACACCCGCAGGGCGTATTCATTATTGGACAACTGCAGCGGCGGCTCGACGAGCTGCCGGTCAGAATTCGTCCCGGCAATCCCACCCTGGAGACTGTCGAAGAAAGACACGCGATCCCCATCGGCCGTTGTGTTCGGCGTAAACTTCGCCATGATGAAATCAATATTGGCCGCGGCGGGATATATGGAAATCCTAAAGGCATCCGAAGGCTTCTTAAGATATTCATCGTCACGCCCCGTAAAAAACGACTGATAATCCTTCGGAAAAAGATCATTGACGAACAAATAATCCCCCGTGCCCCACGTCAATGTCTGTCGTCCGAATTTGGCATCCATCCACGATGCCGGCGTCCAGGAGAAATTCAACTCCCGCAGTTCGAAATCCGTCCTGCCGCTGAAATATTCGTCAACGGTAAAATCCCCCTTGAAATTGAGGGTCCCGCCCCTTCTCGCCCAATACCCCTCCCCGTCAAAGGCGTAATTCGACTTTAACTGCAGGCGTTCTTCCAGGAGATTAAAGTTGTCGCGTTTGGTAGTGTCGTCGCTGACTTTCACGCCGTAAGCGAACTCCGAAAATCCGTGGACAGAAGGCCGCGCCGCCTGGGCCGGAACAGGTGAAAAGACCGAAACGGCAGATACAGCGGCAGCCATAATTAAATAAATGCTCCTCCCCCTTGATGGGGGAGGTTGAGTGGGGGTGATCACCGACGGGGGCCCCCTCCCTATCCCTCCCCACGACGGGGGAGGGAATCTTAATTTGGACAGCAATGTTTCCAGTCTTATTTGATCCATTGAGCAGGCGCCTGGCGCAGGTAGCGCTCGGTAAAAATATCTTCCGTTAGACCAATGTCATAGCGGATGTTGTCGAATTCCATAACTGTCTCACCGCCGCGCTCTAAATCCTTAGTAACGGACTGGATAACTGTCGGATAACCCTGGATATCTTTGACCTCCACGGCCTCGATGACGCGTATCAGCTGATCCTTGCTATTATAATACTCGGCCTTCTTAGGCATAAAATTCGCCTTGTCAATCCAGATATAGTAATAACTAAACTCAACGCCTTTGGGGTCATTCGGGATATTCTTGAGCTTATAATAAGTATCCGTCGCCTGTGTCAGCTCATGCGTGTCGTCGTGAATACTTCGACCGGAGACATCCTCATAGACAAAGTGAGATCCGACGAAACTGGAACGCTTGTCGCCGGCGGCAATACGCTTTACCAGGTCAAGCGCCGGAAGATACAGCCAGCGGTCGTCGTCGCGGCCGACGTTTTTCCAGACCATATAGGTCATTTGGGCCACATCCGCCGGCTCGTTGAAATAAACGTAAAACTTCTGCTCCCCGCCTGTTGCGATGGTCAGACGCATAATCTTAAACTGCCGGCTGCGGACGCGCCCTTGAGCGTCGGTGATGGTCATGCGCACATCGGCAAGACCGTCTTTGCCGGCATAATAAGCAGCCCGATTAGCCTTTTCCACAATCTGGTCAACGCTTAACTCCTGGGCGTACCCTTGGACAGCCGCGGCAAACAGAAACGAAAAGATTATACCTCCTAAAAAACGCTTCTTCATAGGGAATCACTCCTTCCTCTGCGTCCGGAGAGAAACGTTTTCGGGCTTATCGAGATGATGGCCGGCAGAATAAAAAGCGTAGCGATGCTGGAGACCAGCATAATCATGAACATAAAAAATCCGACGGTTTTATAGGGGACAAGCGGAGCGGCTAAAAGAGGCAGAAATCCGATGGCGATAACCAGGGCGTTACGCACAATCGCCCGGCCCGGGCCGCCGAACATTTCCTTGATGGTCTCCTGTGGATTTTTCTTTTGTTCGTGGATATCGATCGCCCTCTGGATAAAATGAATGGCGAAGTCAATCGAAAGCCCCAGCGTGAGGGCGGATAAAACCGCCACCGGCATGTCGTAATCCTTACCCAAAAACCCCAGGAGGCTGTAAATAAAAAGGATCGTGACCGTCAAGGGGATCATCGAAATAAGCGCCTTCAAAGGCGACCGGAACAAAACGAGCATCATCAATAAAACGATGACGAAGCTTCCCAAGAAATTCTTCAGCATGCCGACGACCATGTTGTTCTGCCAGACGACGTTGATGTACGTGAGGCCCGCCCAGGCATGCCTGACGGCAAAAGGCGGCGGGTTCTCCCTGATATATTGATCCACCAGACGCTCAACATCGCTCATATTGCGATTATCTCCTTTTTTGAGCTGAAACCAGATATTCGCCTTGGAATAATCGGGGGTCGTCAGATGCCACAAGTCATCTGGTTTGTGGGAATTCTCGAAGGAAATCAAACACTGCGCCACCGCGGCTTTTGTCTGCGGCACGGCATCATTGCGTTTATCGCCGCCTAAAAGTTCGCTATAAACCTTCTTGACGATATCAACCAAAGACGTGGTCTTGCCCACATCAGGATTCTGGGCAACCGCCGCTTGAAGCCTTTCGATATACCTCAGCATCTGCGGTTCTATAAAAATTTCGGATTTTCCATCTTCAGCCTCGAAAACAAGGTAGGCCTCGTAGGTGCCGGCAAAGTGTTTATTGAGGACCCGGTCCGCGACACGGATAGGGTGTCCAGCCGTAAACCACCGGACAGGGTTGTCATTAACACGGATATGAATAATTCCGCAGACCGAAGCAAGAGTCACAATAACCGTCAGCGCGAGGACGGCCTTAAAGCGCTCCGTCGAAACGCGGCGCATGAATTGAAGCATCCTGTCAACCAGATGCGGCTTCTCCTCGGTATGCGGGCGGCCGAAATCGGTAAATGTCTTTTCCGGCAGGAGCATAATGTAGGCGGGGATAAAAAGCATGGTCAGAACCCAGGCAAGGGCGATCCCTACGGCCACAAAGACACCAAAGACCTGCACCGGAGGGATCGGCGCGAACGAAAGCGAAAAAAAACCGGCAATCGAGGTCAGCGACGTAAAAAGCATGGGGCTGAACAATTCCCCAAAAACCAAACGAACCGTTTTCTGACGGTCATTGTAACGGGGGTATTCGTCAAAGAACTCGCTTAAGATATGCACCGAGTCGAGGACCGCGATGGGCATGAGGAAAATGGGGATCATCGAGCTCATGATATGCACCGGATACCCCAAGCCGATCAACAATCCCATCGTGATAAGGACGGTCATAACCGCCAGAATCATCGGCGCCGTGATCAACAGCACGGACTTGAAAAACACCCACATCAAAAAAAAGATGATCATGCCCGCCAGAGGCGCGGAGATGGCCATCTGCTTGAACATCTCCACGCCAAACTGATCCTCAGCAACGGGCAAACCCGTTACATGGTACTGTTCATCTCCGGCGTATTTACGGACGATTTTATGAATCTCCCGGGAGACCCTGTAGCTCATGTCCTTCTTCTCAATAGGCACGTAAATGGCCAAGGCCTTGCCGTCATCGGAAATGACACTGCCCTTGAAAAAGGGATGATCCTGCGCCTCGCTTCGGATACGCGCCACCTCATCTTCGGTTTGCGGCGGATACGGCATGAGCCAGTTAAAACGTACCGTCCCCGTACCGTCCTGTTCGATATTGTCCTTCGTTGACGGCGCGATCACCTCACGCGAGATGACCCCCTTAATGTCTTTGATTTCTTCGGTAATATTATAAATTTTGGCTAGTGTCTCCGTGTTGAAGACTCCCTGCGGATGCCGTTCATTGACGACGCCTAAAACCATATAATCATACAGCCCAAACTCCTTTTTGGTATTGTGATGAAAAACTCGCACCGGGGCATCCGCCGGCAACATGTTCTCCGGGTCCGTATCGACCTTGATGCGGGGAAATTGAACAAGGGCAATAATAGTTAACAGAACCATTGCCCCCACGACTATCTTAGCGTGTCTGATGCCGTACTCCACAAGTCCTCTCATCTTCCCTTCCTTTCCTTACCTATTGCCTCGACATCCTAAGCACCGTGGCGCTGGACGCATTTTCGAATACATTCGAGAAACTTCAGGATATTCCTGTTCTGGATATAGTAATGACACTCGTTGGCCTTTTTCTCGCAGGCCACAATCCCCGCGATCTTCAAGGCCGACAAATGCTGGGATGTCATGGACTGCGAAATGTTAAGCCGTTTCTGCAATTGGCCCACGGAAAGCTGTCTTTCTAGCAGAAGGTCGTTGATGATGGCAAGGCGCAAGGGATGCGCCATAAATTTGAGCATCCGGGCGGCGGGAGCAAAAGTCTTCAGGTCTTCTTGTCTATTCATCGCATCATGTCTCTTTGGAATAACAGAATATTAGCATATTCTAATATTCTGTCAATCTTTAAAGAATATTTCTCCTCTCTGCCTTTTTCAATCAAGTCCTTGTCAGAAAGGGGAGTTGTATGTTATAGTTGCATCATCCGGCCGTTCTCAAGGAAAGGGGTCCTCTGATGGAAAAATACAGAAATGCAATACGAATAATATTCCTGGCGGCCGCCGCCGGCCTCGCGTTATCTTTCGCATCCGAAACAGGCGCCGAGACCGATAACAATCAAAAGAAATATCTCTGGCAATCGGAGGACTATCCCCGCCTGCGCAGGGATTTCCGCGAAGTTTACAGAAGAAATTTAGAATCGAAAACCCCGCCTTCCACCAAAGAAGAACTCTATTTATGGCAGATGGAAGAGTATAAAAATCTGCGCGAGGAATTCCGCGAAACCTTTGAACGCAATGTCGAGCCCCAAACAGTTCCCGAGACAAACGAAGAGTTATATCTCTGGCAGATGCAGGAATACCCGCGGCTTCGCAAAGAGTTCAAAGAGCCGATCGTCAAAAACCTCTCCAGGAAAGAAAAACCTTTCACGCCGTAGCCCTTCATGAAGCGCCGGGATTGTAACAGACTCCCACTTGTACAAGACTTTGCATTGACAGCCCTTCAATTCGCGATATAATTAACCCCAACATCTGTTGAAAAAAAGGGCAACGCACTTCCAAAGACCTTACCCTATTTTTTCGATTCAAAAATTCCCATATCCCTATGCCAACGAAAAAAATTCTCTTTAAAATCCAAAAAGACAGGAGGTGATACAGATGAACAGATACATCAAGGCTGTTTCCTTTGGGCTTCTCATCGGCGGAATCGTCGCCACAGCAGGCTGGGCCCAAGAGGCGGTTGAACCAGCGGCCATAAGCGTCTCCGGCGCCATTGTGTCGGTGGATGCGGCGACATCGTCTTTGGTGGTTAAAGATGAGGCCAGCGGGGATATAACCATCGTCGCTGATGAAAATACCGCTTTCTTAAGCGGGGACGAGACGATCACTCTTTCTGACCTTGCTCAAGGCCAAATCGTATCCGTTGAGTATAAAAACAACAACGGTCAGAACATTGCCTCAGTCATCGAAGCAGAAGAGGCTGTAGAATAAAAAAAGGAGATAATTCCAATGGGTATTTTCGGCAAAAAACAAGACAAAAAGGCCGCCCAGCAGAAGTCCCAGCAAAAAACGCAGGGCGAGCAGGCCAATCAACAGGCAAAGTCCGGCCAGAATCAGCAGGGCAGTTCAGGACACAGCTGTTGCTGCAAGTAACAGCCGTGTTTAAGTCCGGCCTTTTTAGAGGTAAAGCTTTAAACGCCTAATTCCTAAAACCTCTTTAGGAAAACGGAAGACCCCCGATCAGGGTAAATCCCGCCGCCGGCGGGACGGGTATCTGCCGCCCGCACCCCATAAGCTAATTCCGTCGGCGTTGGCAGATCTTCACTCTTATGAAAACAGTTATACTCCTTACCATATCCAATATCTTCATGACCATAGCCTGGTACGGCCATCTGAAATTCAAAGAATCTCCCCTCTTTCAAGTGATCGTCATAAGCTGGCTGATTGCCTTTGCCGAATATTGCTTTCAGGTGCCAGCCAACCGCATCGGGCATTATCAATTCACAGCCGCCCAGCTAAAGACCATCCAAGAGGTTATTACCCTTGTCGTCTTCTGCGTTTTTTCCGTTCTGTATCTTAAGGAAGAACTGCGCTGGAACTACGTCGTAGGATTTCTCTTCATCGTAGGGGCTGTCTTTTTCGTGTTTAAAAAATGGCAGGTAAAATGCCTTGAAACGTAATTCGTCAGATATCTGACGAATTACGCCGATGGGAGTTTAGCGACGATGGCCTCGGCCAGTTTTTTGCGCCGCAGCTTTCTCACCGTAACGGAGATGCCGTCCGCCTCAATGACCTCCCCGCCGCCGAGGGGTTTCCTCAGTTTTCTGGAGCACCACTGGGCGAGCGAAAGCGATCCCTCCCCGCGCTCTTCGAAGGGAAGCTGTGCCCCCATCGTTGATGCGACCGTCGTCATCAAAACGGCCCCTCCCATCAGCCATTGCGTCCCGTAAGGATGAACGTAAGCCGGCAGGCGGTCAAACTCGTCTTCGATCTCACCGACCAGTTCCTCGATAATGTCCTCCAGAGTGACCATGCCCATAATCTTCTGCGTTTGCGCACAGATAACCAGGGCGATGTGCGTCTTCTCTTTTATCATGCGCTCCAAGACACCGGAGATAGACTCCTCGGCGGGAAAAGATTTGATGGCGCGGGTAATCCCCTTGAGGCTCGGGTCAGAAGGGCTCATTTTGAGGGCATTGACGATATCTTTAAAGGTGATATACCCTTCGATGGTCTGGGGATCATTTTCTCCGGAGCACACAGGAAAACGCGTATGCATGTCCAGATGTGCCTTCACCAGCGCCTCTGCAAGCGTGCTCGTGCCCGAAATCATCGAGATGTCCGAGGCCACAATCATAATATCCTTCACCGGACGGACGGAGAGCTGAGCCGCGGATAAAACGATTTTTTCCTCCTGCGCCCCAATCAGTTTGGATGCCCTGGCAAGACTGATGGCGGCCTTAAGCTCGTGCAATTCCCAAAGCCCTGGCGGCTGCACCTCCACCGTCCCTTTCTTTCTCCCCAGCCGCAGGATGGCTTTGACAACAAACTCGAAAATCCGGACAACGGGATAGACAAAATGAAAAAGCGCCTTAAAAGCCGGCGAGAAAGTCAAGCACACCCACTCCTTGTTGTTTAAAGAAAAAACTTTGGGCACAAGCTCGGCGAAAATAATCATAAAACAGCTTAAAGGAACGGCCAGGCAAATCAAGGCAACGATCTCGGCAAAGGTATTCGACAATCCCCAAACCCCTTTCAGATACGGAACGAAGGATTCAGAGACGCCCGCGCCGCCTGTGGCCGCGGCGACGACACCGACTAATGTGATGCCGAGCTGAATCACCGCGAGGCTTGCCTCCATGCGCTCTTTCATAAACACCGCTTCCTCGGCGCCTTTTTTCTTTTGACTGACCAACAGCGAGAGCTTCGACCTGGAAATAGCGGCGATGGCCATCTCATACCCCGCAAAAAGGGCGTTTAAAACCAGCATAGCCGCGATAATACTCAACTCGTACATAAATCCCGTCATGAATGCTCATCTCCTTAAGGGAGGCCGATGAAACGGAATCATCGCCTGCGAAAACGGCCGTGCCCTGATCCCTGATAATGCCCGAATCCCGAACCGCGGCGATAAGACCTAAATTGGGCGACCCGCTGGGGCTGGTTGAATTCCTCCGCCGGAATCTCCGGGTGTTTCGCGACGGGCAATTGCATCCGGATAAGCCGCTCGATATTCTTCACATCGTTTCTCTGATCGGGCGTGGCAAAAGAAATGGCGCGCCCCTGGCAGCCGGCTCTGCCTGTGCGGCCGACACGATGGACATAATTTTCAACGTCTTCCGGCAAGTCGTAATTAATGACAAGCTCTATCCGTGTCACATCAATGCCTCTGGCCGCGATATCCGTCGCCACAAGAATGCGGTAACGCCCGGATTTGAATCCTTCCAGCGCCTCGCGCCTCTGCCCCAGGGATTTATCCGAATGAATTTCCGCACAACGGTGCCCCATGTCCCGGATCGTCCGGGCGATCTTGTGAGCGCTGTGCTTGGTGCGGATAAACAAAAGCACCGAACCGTGATACTGCGCCAAAACCTTGCTTAAAAGACTCATCTTAGCCTCGCGCCTTACGATATAAAGCTCCTGCGTCAGATGCTCGGCGGTCGTGCCTGAGGGCGCGATCTCCACATGAACGGGGAGTTTCATATACATATGGATCATCCGCATAATTTCCGCGGGTATGGTCGCGGAGAAAAGCATGGTCTGGCGCTCCCGCGTCATGTTTTTAAGAATTTTTTCAACCTGCGGGGCGAAACCCATATCAAGCATGCGGTCTGCCTCGTCAAGAACGAGCATATTCACCTTCGCGATCATAATACGACGGCTCTCCATGTGGTCAATAAACCGCCCCGGCGTGGCGATGATGATGGAGGGGTGCCGGCGCAGCGCCTCTTCCTGGGGCCGCATGGGCGCCCCGCCGATGAGACAGGCGGTCTTCATCTTAAAAGAATGCGCCAGCACACGCACGGCCTCATCAATCTGTATGGCCAACTCGCGCGTCGGCGCAAGCACAACGGCAACGCCCTCCTTCTGGGCAAGATTCTGGATCATCGGAATGGCAAAGGCGTGTGTCTTGCCCGTTCCGGTCTGAGCGATGCCGATGACGTCTTTGCCTTCTATCGCCAGCGGTATGGCCTTAAGCTGAATCGGGGTGGGCGTCTTAAACTTGATGTGGTCTAAAATCTCCAGGATCCGCGGCGCTATTCCCAGGCCGAAAAATCCCGATTCTATTCCCCCTGCGGCTTTCTGCTGTATGTTATTCTGCTTCATCATACTTAAATCACCTTATTTCCTTTCTTTTCATTATCTGTCCCGGCGATCGGATCAACAGTCCTCACACACGGCATAATCAAAACGCCTCACCCAGACTTGACGCCGAGTGAGGCGTTTTTTCAAACGACAACCCCGTTTCGTCCGGTTGTCTCAATTCACTCCCCCGCGAGGACTCGAACCTCGGACATGGTGGTTACACTTAACCCGATATTACTACCGGAAGTGGACTATCTCTTTCCCGTAACTGGCGGAACTCCCTCGCTACGCTCGGGATAAAATTTCGCTCCACTCAATTTTAGGGAGCAGGTGTATAGTCTCTGCACTTGCCCCCCCGCCTTGGGCGGGGTGCTAGCTCAGGGTTACCCTTCGACTTGGTTCGACTTCGCTCACCACAAGCCGCTCAGGGCTTCCCTGACTTAGCCTGCTTTGTCAACCACGGTTTCCCATGGAAGCTGCCTTCTTGACTCCTCGTTCTAAACGGCCTTCGGATTTCCTGCGAAATCCTTTCGGCCAGAACTCGGAGTCAATTTTGGGCTATGCCCAAAATTGACAGCCACCCGCTCTACCAGCTGAGCTACAGGGGAATATCTGCCTTACTTCAAGGGTGGAAAAATGCAAAAGCGAATGAGTGGAATTATACAGTAAATCTGCTAAAAGTCAATACATTCGGGACTCCGACCAGGCAGGATCCGACGGCATACTCCAACGCAGAAATCTTTATCTAAATATTGCCTGCCCTCCTTTTATGTTCTATACTTTTACTGCTTTACCCGCATTCAACATAAGGAATGCCATGACAAATTCGCACTCCAAAAAAATACTCATTGCAGACGATGATCCGGCTATTGCCGAGACCATGACAGGGGTATTGGAGAAGCTGGGTTATCATGTCGTTGGAATCGTCTCCACAGGCGAGGCTGCTGTCAACGAGGCGGTCAATAAACATCCTGATCTCGTCATTATGGACGTGGTCTTAGACGGCACAATCAACGGCATCGAGGCCAGCCGTCAAATCGAAGAGTTCATGAACGTCCCCATCATCTTTATGACCGGCCACCGCAATGTTGCTGCGGCCATGCAGGCCAACCGAAGGATCGTCCTCCACAAACCATTCACTAACAAAGAGTTGCAAGAAACAATCGAAACATCCCTCGCCAACCCGGGCTGAAAAAAATGTCAAGATTTTGTCAACTCTTCCCCTGACAATAGCTTTTGCGTCCAATATAGTTTATACTTCTATTTAGAAAACTATAAGAAGAGGTCTAACTATATGATTGCCAGGGCCATGAAAAATATAGTCATTGCCGAGGATGATTCCTCCATTGCCGAGACAATGGCTAAATCCCTCAAAAAACTGGAATTTAATATCCTGGCCGTAGTCTCAACAGGTGAATCCGCCATGGAAAAAACAAGAGAGTTAAAACCTGACCTCGTCATTATGGATGTTGTTCTGGAAGGCGATATCGATGGGATAGAGGCCGGTCAGCATATCGAAAAAGAGTTGAGTATCCCTGTTATTTATATTACAGGCTTTCGTGACAAGGCCGTCCTGTTGGAAGAACAGGGGAAAGTACCTCTGGTGAAACCCTTTCAGATCAATGACTTGACAGTAGCCATTGGAACGGTTTTTTATCAAATCTCAGACAAGGAAAAACGGAAAGGACAGGGGGTCACATCAAAGATAAGCGATCTCTTGAATTGAAAGAGGTGGATTTATGCCTGCGAACCAACTTAAAAACTTGCTAATTGCCGAAGACAATAGCGGCGTTGCCGAGACAATGGTGATGACCCTCCAGTTGTTTAATTACCACATCTCCGCCGTCGTCTCAAGGGCTGACGAAGCCATTCAAAAGGCTCAAGAATTGAAACCGGATCTTGTCATCATGGATGTCATGCTGGGGGACCATACGGACGGGATTCATGCCGGCAGACACATTCAGAAAACCTTAAGTATCCCTGTTCTCTACGTTACCGGCTATCGGGAAAAGGCTGCTTCTCTGGAGCGCGAAGGGGCTGTCCCACTTCTTAAGCCATTCAATGCCAATGACTTAAAAATAGCCATCGGCGCCATATTCTACACGTTGTCACTCAGATATCCTGAAAGAAAACCACTTACCCCAGATGGTCCGTAATCTCGCGGCGTGCCTGCAGAGACATGCTTAACGTCGAGAGGTCGGCATATTCGAGGGAACTTCCCACAGGAATCCCAAGCCCGATGCGGCTTATCTTTACACCCGTCGGCCTTAACTGTTTAGTCAGATAAAGCGCGGTCATCTCCCCTTCATTATCGGGGTCGGTGGCAATCACCACCTCTTTGATGTTCTGGGCATGGACACGATTTAAGAGATGCTGAATCTTCAAATCTTCAGGCCCGCGGCCGTCAGCCGGAGAGATTGCCCCTAAAAGAACATGATAATGCCCCTTAAAGGAACCTGTGCGCTCAATGGCTAAAACGTCTTTCGGCTCCTCGACGACGCAAATGGTAGCGTCGTCGCGGCTGGTATCGCTGCAGACTAGGCAGATCTCTGTATCGCTTAAATTATTGCACAGGCGGCAAAATCGCAATCCCTCCTTAAGGGCAAGGAGGCTCTTGGCCATGGCCTCGACCTCCTCTTGAGGATGATTCAAGACCCAAAAGACCATGCGCTCAGCGCTGCGCCGGCCGATGCCGGGGAACTTAGAGAATTGTGCAATTAAATTCTCAATTAACTTTGGATAACTCATGGGGTCGTATTATGGTCAATTTACTCATTATGCCACCGGCTGACAACCTTCCCCCGGAAGGTCTCTAAAGTTTCCCTAACAAGCTTCTCCTCTTCCTGCGGCTCATACGCATCAACAATCTCATAGCGGACAATGACGGCTGCCCCCATCTTCTCGGAGAATACCCTTTCTACTATCTGAACGTTGCCCTTGTCTTCCAAGGCCTCACGTTGAAATGCGCATCTTTTGGGGAAACCGACCACCAGCCTGGAATCCTTGAAAACGATAGGCGCCCCCTCCTGCAAGTAAGTCGCTACCGACATCTTTTCGCGGCTCACGGCATGAGTGAGGGTATCCCAGCACCTCTTAATTTTTTCTATGTCCAGGACTTCAACACAAACAGCGGCCTCGTGTTCCTTGATGGGAACCGTCTCTACCTGCAGCGTCTCATCCGGCATGGCTTCCGCAGCATCCTCGACGGATATCTTTGTCTCTCCATTTTTGCTTTTCAGGACAGCCGCCGGCGAAGGACCGACGGCCCCGCCGGGTTCGGCGGGGTCTGACGACGGCCTCACTTCCTGCGTCGGCATAGAAACGGCAGGCTGAGAACCTTGTCCCGTCGAGGGAATGGCCTCTGTATCCGCACAGGCACGGCCGCCCCAAAATTCCGGCCGGTAGGTTATCTTGGCAAAGGCCACCTCCAGCGGCATACGGCTTGTCTCGGTAATGCGGGCGGTCTCCTGGGCCTCAATCAAAATATCCATAGCCTTAAGAATTTCATTGAGCGAAAATTTCCGGCATTGTGCCAGATACATCTCTTTAATTGCCACAGGATAATCCACGAGACGCCCCAGGGCCTTGCCGCCTACCTTAATCACCATGAGATTACGGAAATGCTCAATCAGGTCTTTGCTAAGCTGCCGGATATCTTTTCCTTTGTCCGTAATCTTCTCCAAAACTTCCAAGGCCTTGGAGCAATCCTTCTCACACAAGGCCTCTGTCAATTCGAATAAAAGCTCAGTCTCCACAAGCCCCAGCATCGAAAAGACATCCGCTGTTCGAATCCCCTCTTCACTCAATGCCCCCAACTGATCCAAAATGCTCAAGGCATCCCGCAGGCTCCCCTCGGCGGCCTTAGCGATGGTGTACAAGGCCTCCCGATCCACTTTCAAATTCTCTTTCCGGCTGATGGCCGCCATGGCCTCGACAATAGTCTCGACAGGGATCCTCTTAAAATCAAACCGCTGGCAGCGGGAAATGATGGTGGCCGGCACCTTATACGGGGCGGTTGTTGCCAAAATAAATTTGACATGCGCCGGCGGCTCCTCCAGCGTCTTTAAGAGCGCATTGAAGGCCTCGGCCGTGAGCATATGCACCTCATCGACGATATAAATCTTGTAGCGTCCGTAACTGGGGGCAAATTTTACATTCTCGCGCAAGGCGCGGATTTCATCAATCCCGCGGTTGGAGGCGCCGTCGATCTCCAGGACATCAAAACCGCTGCCCTGGGCAATCTCGACGCAGGCCGTACACTGACCGCAGGGCTGAAGGGTCGGGCCTTTTTCGCAATTCAGGGACTTAGCCAAAATCCGCGCGCAGGAAGTCTTGCCGATACCCCGCGGGCCGCAGAAAAGATAGGCATGGGCGATGCGGCTGGACTGAATGGACTTGGCCAAAAGATCGGTGATATGTCCCTGACCGATCACTTCACTAAAAATTTGCGGACGGTATTTTCGTGCTAGGACTAAATAGGACATGTTCTTTTTTTCGGGTTAGAGGACGCCGTTATTGTAGCATAAAATCAACAAAATTCAATTTTGTGATCGCAAAGAATCGCCTCGTTAGAATTTTCCACAAAAGACAGGACATCGTTAAGACAGCCGTCGAGATAACGGTTGTCCGCGTTGATCATGACGACCCCTAAGACCGCCACCTGCCACTTGTCCTGCCCGTCGAGCTCGGCAATCGAGACGTTATATTTCGAACGGATTCTGTCTTTCAGGCTCTTTAAGACCGACCTCTTCATCTTCAGAGATTGCGCCGAAGGGATATGGAGAGAAACGGTTAAAATCCCGATATGCCGCGTGTGATCTTGAATCATTTTAAGCCCCTACTCCCCTAATGCAGATTCCAAATCCGGGAATCGGAACACATAGCCGCTTTCCATGAGCCGTTTCGGCAGGACCGCGGCTCCGTCTAAAAGCAGGGCCTGCCCCATTTCCCCCAAGAGCCAGCGAATCATAAAAGAGGGAACGGGAAGAATTGCCTTCCGGTTAAGACATCCTGCCAATACTTTTGTAAACCCCTCATTGGAGACAGGATTCGGCGTAACGACATTCACCGGACCCGAAATATCCTCCTTATGAATCAAGTGCTCCATAATCCTTGGGATTTCCTCAAGGGCGATCCAACTTATCATCTGCCTGCCTGAGCCCAACTTTCCTCCCAGTCCTAATCTGAATACAGGCAACATCTTTGCCAAGGCGCCCCCTTTGCGGCTTAAAACAACGCCAAAACGCGTACGAACGACACGAATTCCTTCCCTCTGGGCTGACTGGGAGGCTTTCTCCCACTGCTCGCATACTTCGGCAAGGAATCCAATGCCCATATTTGATGATTCATCTACGCATGTTGGTGGAGTAATATACCCATAATAACCAATAGCCGAAGCGGATAATAACACTCTGGGTGGGTTTTCCAAATTAGATATGACCTCGCTTAAGAATTGCGTTCCTTCCACACGGCTTGACAAGATAAGTTTTTTATAGGATAGTGTCCATCTCTGCTGGGCAATATTGGCTCCGGCCAGATGGATAACCGCATCATACCCTTCCAATAATGAGGCGTCCATTTTTTTTGAAACTGGATCCCACGCGATAACATCCCCATCCACAGCAAGAGACATACCCTTGCCCGGCCGCACAAAACGCGTGACTTGACAGCCAGCGCTGCGAAAATACGACACAACGCTCTCTCCAACCAATCCCGTTGATCCTGTCACGGCAATGCGCATAATAACGAACTCGCCTCTTAAAATTTCATGCCTTCTTCATACTTAAGGCAATCCGTCCGCGCTCCGAATCCACCTCGAGGACCTTGACCGCCACCTTTTGATGGACGCGGACTACCTCATGCGGGTCTTTTACATAACGGTCGGCTAATTGG
>MHGQ01000045.1 GCA_001805645.1 Omnitrophica WOR_2 bacterium RIFCSPHIGHO2_02_FULL_50_17
CGATGGCGGTAATGTCCATGTGACCTCTTTCCTTAACGCGAGTTTGGTTCTAATATAAAGAATTTGAGAGGGTTAGTAAATATTTTTTATCTTATTCTATCCATAAGAATTCGTTATGGATTTATAAGGGAGTTTATGGTAGGATTCCCCCTATGGTTGATTTATTCTATATCAAAACCTTTGTCGCCGTCACTAAGACCAATTCGTTCCGCATCGCGGCAGAGAGGAATTCAATCACCCAGCCAGCCGTCTCCCAGCATATCCGCATCCTGGAGCGGACGCTCGAGACCACCCTCTTCGAACGCCATGGCAAGAAGATCGCGCTGACTCCCGCCGGCGAGACGTTTCTGCCTTACGCGGAGAATATCTTGAAACAATACGAAGAGGCCAAGATGCGCGTCCGCGAGACGAACAACAAATTCAGCGGCACCATCCGGATAGCCACGATCTACAGCGTCGGCCTCTATGAACTGAAAACGGCCATCGGAAAGTTTGTCAAGAAATATCCCGATGTCCATCTCCACCTCGAATACCACCACAATGCCGCTATCTACGAGATGGTCCTCAACAGGACTGTGGATTTCGGCATGGTCGCCTTTCCCAAGAAGAAAAATGGCATCGTTACCGAGACCTTTGTGGAAGACAAGCTCGTCTTTGTCCAATCCCCGCTTCATCGGATCATAAAGAAAAAAAACGCCGCCCTGAAAGATCTGGACCAAGTCAAATTCATTTCTTTCTCCCATACGATTCCCACAGGAAAAACGATCTATCGATTCTTCTCGGACAAAAAGATTCATCCCAACATCCTCCATGAATACGATAACATCGAGCTTATCAAAAGCGCCGTGGTCCTGGGCCTGGGCTGCGCCCTCCTGCCTAAGAACACGATTGTCCGGGAACTGAAAGACCGCTCGCTTGAGATTGTTCCTGTAGAAGGTCTGGACATCCAAAGACCCGTCGGCATCCTCTACCCGAAGGGCAAGATCTTTACAAAATCCACCCGCACCTTTTATGAGATGTTAACCTCTCAAAAAAACCACGGATAAAAACGGTGCACACCGGCCTTGGGGAAGCGGCCGGCTCCTTGCGGAAGCTCAATAAAACCATCGCTTCTGGCGAGAGAGGCATAGTCACCGGAACCGCTTAAGAAAACCGGCAAAGCCGTCATCCGTCCGTCTCGAGAGGATATAAGGCGCACAGGCAGGAAATACGTCAGCGCCGTGGAAATGTCCACATCCTCCCCCAAAACAGCATATTTCTCAGCAGCAGTTTTTAACCCGGCGGCGCGGCTTAAAAAGGGGAAAACATAACGGTACATACTGATATGGGTGGAGACGGGGTTGCCGGGCAGGGCAAATACAGGCCTGCCGTCTTTCGTTTTTCCAAACCAAAAAGGCTTTCCGGGCCGCTGCCGAACTTTATGGAATACCGCCTTGACCCCCAACTCACTTAGAACCTGCGGGACAAAATCAAATTTTCCCATCGACACCCCGCCGCTGAGAATAATCACATCAAATTTCTGTAAAATCCCCCTTAACCGCCTGCGGAGTTCATTCTTGTTATCTAAGACATGAAACCGGTCAACCTCGGTATACCCTTGCAAATACAAGGCCGCCTGAAGGGCGTAGACATTCGACTGGCGGATTTGATAAGGGGCAGGGATTTTATCCACCTCCACCAGCTCATCGCACGTTGCCACCACCGCAACCGCCGGCATCCGGGAGACAAGGACATCCTTTTTGCCGATAGAAGCGGCAACGGCAATCTGCGGGGATAAAAGACGGCACCCGGCACGGGCGAGCCTGTCTTTTTGGCGGTGATCCGCTCCCTGAGGATGGACGTTGAGTCCTTTAACAGCTTTAAAATTTTCCCGCAGGCGGGCCGCCGTGCCGACCCTCTTCATACTCTCGACGGGGATCACACAGTCGCAGCCTAAAGGAAGCACGGCGCCGGTCATGACCTCAATACAGCTCTTGCGATCCTTCAGCGTTAGGACAGGAGTCCCCGCCTTCTGGACGCCTTCAACAGTAAACTCCCGCCTGCCCTTCTGCCATGAGGAAAAATGGATGGCAATACCGTCCATCGCGACACGGTTAAAAGGCGGCAGGTCCCTGTCTGCGATAAGGTCTTCTCTTAAAACCCGGCCAAAGGCCTTTGAAATGGGAACACGAACTGGCGGGAAAAGTTTTACACCTTTCAGGATAAGCGCTTCGGCCTGCTGGACAGATACCAAGCGGCGCCAGGACGTTTTCTTAAACGGAATTTTTCTTCCCGGCATCTTCTTTATTCCCTAAGTCAATTAACCGTCTTGACATTTGTTTCGATATCACGGACATCGACAACGGGATGTCCGGGAATCAAGGTAATATCGGGGGTCTCGCTAAGCTTGCGGATCCAATGCATGGTCCCGGCCGGTTTCCAGTAAAGAATATATTCTCCGTAGGGAACGTTCGTAAATGTATAAATACCCTTCGCATCCGTGGCCGCCTCAAACGTTTTTTCTCCTTTTCCGCCGGAATCGGAAAACATATCCAGGAGTCGATCTTTCGCCGAGTCCGTCATTCCCACAATCTTGACCTTGCAGTCTTTTAAGGGGCCTCCCCTGTAAAACACCTTTCCCTGAATGACTCTATCCGTCGCCGCCCGCGCCATTTCCTGCAGGTGTTGGAGGGGTGGGGCGGCCGGACCATCGACAGCGGCTTGAGAAACCGTTTCGGCCCCCCCGCGCCGCAGATCCTCGGCACCGCTGACCTGAACGCTTTGTTTAGGCAGGCGCAAGGTGATTGTCTCGCCGTCCTCAATCCATATCACCTGGGGTAAGGACGGGCCTGTCGGCGGTTTTTCTTCTGCTTCGATGCGCTTAATTTCCGACTTCGGGAATCGAATGACGATGGTATCAGGGTATTCTTCGAGGACCTCCCCTGTATTCCCCTTGGGATTATCCTGAAGATAGATGGTATCGGCCTGAGAGGAATAACCGGCACATAAAAATAAGAAAATGAACAAATGGAATTTCTTCTTCATTGATCCCCCCTTCCATGAGCTATCGAGGGCTTCATTTCTTCAAAGTAAAATCCGCTTTGGACTCACCGCTTTCTGAAACCGTCACCTGCGCCTCGGCGGGTTTCAGTTTCTTATGCCACGTCTTCAGGGTATAGGCGCCGGCGGGGACATCCTTAATCGCATAGTTCCCATTGCCGTCCGTCACCGCAAAATAAGGAGTCGGCAAGACGACAATCCAGCCTTCCATTTCCGGATGCAAATCGCAAAGCATAACGGCCTCTCCCGTCTTAGGAAAGGTATAGGAGCGTTTTTCCCCTTGCCCCCACGACCCTAAGTTAAATTCATCCGCCGCTTCGTCGGGAGAAAAAACATTGTGCTTGAAAGGGTCGCTATTTCGAAAATCAACCGTTGTCCCTTTAAGGACGGGGAGCACATGGGGCACAAACTCCTTCGCCACCTGATCCATCAACGCATGCTCCGCCGGCGGGGAAAACTCCCGGCCGCTCATTTGATCGACATAAACAACCGCCCAGGGATTGGTCCTTGCCCCCGGACACTCCACATGGCCGGTAATTGTCCCGGCGAAGGCGGATGAAAAAAAACACAAGAGACTCAAGCAAGTCCATAAAACCGTTTTTCCCATGATCCTCTCCCTTCCTTAAAATAAGATTAGCACAGATAAAAATTATCTGTGCTAATCCGTTGTTTTATCCTCCGCGTTTCTTAAAACAACTAATACGCAAAATCCAGCCGGACCTTGTAGGTGTCGTCTACGTTCCCATCCCGGCTGTCGGCCAATCCAAGGGAGGCCTCAGGAACAATCCGTAAATTAGGCCGCGCATAAATCGGCAGGCTCAAGGTCATCCGGCTCGTGTTATTCGTCGGGTTGGATGCCCCCAGCACCGAGATATGATCAATGCTCAAATTATCATAACGGGTCATCAGCGCCACCCAGGGTTTAAAGAACGTCGTTGCCTCCACGTAAAAACCATTGCTTCTGACAACGTCATCGATGGTGCCTTGAAATTGGCCGGCGGCCGTGTCGTCGTGCTGATAAAGGTAAGCCACATCCAGATTATGCCTGTCCATCGTGGCGCGCACAAATCCCAATACACGGTAGTATTCGGAATTGATATCCGCGGCTGCGTTGACCTGATTGACACCCCAGTATCCACTGGTACCGATGGTCATGGATTTGCCCTGGTCAAAGTATATCAGAGAGGGCTGAAGTTCAGTCTCTGAGGAACTGGATTCTGCCGCACCGCTGAAGGGGAGCCCGCCGAATTTATACTCGAAACGCGCGTAAATGTCTTTCTCGGTGTTGTTATCCACAAAGGCATCGCTATTACCTGATTCCGCATCTCCGTTGACGACCCCGGTGGCATAACGCGCGCGCTTATTGACAACCCCGTAAACCTCAATACCGGACTGGCTGTCCCTCAACCGCGGTTGATCACTTGAGGAAATACGAAAACTGGTGATCGTCGGCCGCGACGTCGCCAAACGCTGATTATGCTGGGAAAAAGGCATGACCATGGGCTCAAAAAGACCGAACCGGAAATTAAGAAAATCTTCCGGGATGCCCCATGTCCCCGTCAGAACATCGTTGTATTCAAGCCAGACGTTCTCGATGGCGGTTCTTTCGTCTTCATCCTGCAAGGCCACCGCCAGATGATAGGACAAATTCTTGCCGAGGGTCCCCAGAGAGAGAAATTCGATTTCATGCGGAAATTCAAAATTGCTTTTGCCGGTCCCTGAACCGCTGGAATTGTTTGGCTCGTAATCAAATTCGCCGATGATTCTTAAGCCAATCGGAACACTGCCGGGAATCGTGCTTGGCCAAACCGCATCCGGCCAGACCCTCTCGTAGGACTCCGCTCCCAGCCAAACAGGCGGCTCCTTAACAAACACCTCGTCGTCAGGAAGTCGATAACCGTTATTCTTAAAGGCCTCCCCAAAGGCATTGATCCTCGGGAAGCCGATATGGCAGGTTGTACAGCTTGTATGGTATTTACGAGAAAATGTCGGGACAGCACCCGCTTCGTCAACGGCAGCCAAAAAATTCATCATGACACTCAACAGCAACACAGCCACAAACGTCAGCCCGCAATGGCCCCTGTCATCCATGCCTTTAGTCATCTCTCGCCTCCTTTTTAAAGGTAAAATATTGACCGTCGTTGGATTCTCTCTTAGAAAAAACTTGGAACAAAATTTATTATATTATACAAATCCGCCTTTGATAGCACAACATCTTTTTTCTTATGACAACAATAACATTTCCTTATGAAAGGAAGCCTTCTAAACTCCCCTGCACCGTATGGTGCAGGGGTATCCGCCGAGGCAATGAAGCCTTCGATGGCTCCCGTTATTATTCTTCTGTTTTTTGCAAGGCAGACGGAGAAAGTGTCAGCAAATACGCAAGGATGTTATGAATATCTTCATCCGTTAACCCTCTTGCCCAGCTCGGCATATGCAACAGCGGCTCCGGCCCCGTCGGGTCCGCCTTGCCGGCGGGGCTTCCCTTTTCAATAACATTATAAATGGCACGATACTGAGCTAAAACCCTTCCTCGTTTGGGAACATCCAGCGGGGGAGTCATATTTTCTATATCGATCCCTTTTTTCAAGAGATCAGCAACATAACGAATATCCAGGGGGTTATCCAGGAACATCCGTTCCGCTAATGTGTTTAGAGCCGGAACTGTCTCTTTGACATAATTAATATTTTTGACCCCGCCCCGGGCATCCGCCCCATGGCAGGCAATGCAATATTTTCGATAAAGCGTTTCTCCGTCGACTTGTTCGGGGCGCCGCTTCTGTCTTTCTTTCCATATAATGTAAGAGGCCGGCACAGCCTTCTGAGAGAAGCCTTTGAGAAATGCCGTCAACGCCAAGACTTCCTCATCTGTAAAATTAAATTCTGGCATTGCAGTTATCTCCGGCTGAATTTGGGGTTGTCTAATGGATTCGAATATATAAGCAATATTCAAGTTGTGGCGGAAGCGTTCAACAATCTCCTTCTTCTTGGGATATTTTAAATGGATATTGGCATCGGCCATAGTGCTTAAATCCGGCGCCAGGCTTCCGCCTTCCCCGTTTAATTCGTGGCACC
Source organism: Omnitrophica WOR_2 bacterium RIFCSPHIGHO2_02_FULL_50_17 (assembly GCA_001805645.1). Classification (GTDB taxonomy): domain Bacteria; phylum Omnitrophota; class Gorgyraeia; order Zapsychrales; family Zapsychraceae; genus O2-FULL-52-10. The sequence goes on from MHGQ01000045.1 coordinate 6,115, forward strand.
CCAGGCAGCCGTTGTTGTAAAAAAGTCCTCTTCCTTTATT
>MHGQ01000046.1 GCA_001805645.1 Omnitrophica WOR_2 bacterium RIFCSPHIGHO2_02_FULL_50_17
TTGATCCGCTATGTTAAAGAACAAGTCCCATTTGCCCCAGTCTCTTCAGGCCGGGGTTAGTCGAAGGGTTGATTGGGTTGGCCGGCCATGCCCTATTCGTTTGTGAAGATAGAGGAAGACAAGACCAGGACGATCGGTTTTGTCTTCCTTTTTTTGATTCTTTTCTATTTTGCCTCCTTTGGGCTGGTCGCCTTTTTGGTCAAAAACTTTTTTCTCCATGAGTATTCTTACAGTGAATCCATCTCCCTTTCGCCGTTAGGGTTAGGCGATCTCCTTATCGTCAGCGGTGTTGCTTTTCTCGCCGGTTACGGTCACTGGGTGTACTCAATTCACGGTCTTATTCCAAAGATTTTAGGAGTTCTGAAGGCAGGGGTGTTAGATTCAACAGACACGTATCACCAGATGTTTCAGAATATTATCGACGAGGTCTCTGTCGCCACCGGCGGCAGGAAAATGGAAGGGATTATTATCCCGACGATGGCGATGAACGCCTTTGCCCTTGCGGATTTTGAGGGGAAAGCCGTTATCGGGGTGACGGAAGGACTGCTCGCCCGCCTGACACGCGCCCAAATTGAGGCGGTGGTGGGCCATGAGGCCGCCCATATCCTGAAAGGGGACTGCCTGGCAACAACGGTGACAAGTTCTTTGTTCGCGTTATACAGCAGCCTTTTAAAGGGATGTGAAGTCCTGTTAAGAGCGCGCCGGAGCCGTTCCAACGGTTTTTTTATCCTTATTTATATCCTTTTGTTGATTACGAGGGGCATAAGCTACTTAATGCATATGCTTATCTCCCGCCAGCGCGAGTATCGGGCGGATGCGATAGCGGTGCGTCTGACGCGGGATCCTCTAAGTCTTGCGGAGGCCCTTTATACCATTGCCTACCGTTGGCGGGGGGCGAGTCTGCCGGCCCAAGAGTTGGAAGCTATCTTTATTATCAATCCCCAATTTTCGAATATGGATGAAGGCGAAGGGATCTTCTCGGAGCTGTTTTCAACGCATCCGCCGGTTGAAAAACGTCTGGAGGTTTTAATGAATATGGCCCATGCGGATGTGAAATCCCTCAGGGAAGGTGTTGCAAGCACGGAAAGAAGACCCCGCGTCTCTTCTCCGGAGACAGCCGCTGCTTTATCTCAGTGGATGGTGAATAAGGATGGCAAGTGGGAAGGGCCTTTCGACTTTGCGGCGATGGCCGCATCCGACTGGCTTCGTCCTGAGATGTGGGTAGAGAGGGTAGGGGGTTCCAACGTAACGATGGCGTATGAGGATCAGGATATCAGAGATATTGTTAATAAAAAGGCGGGGGCCGCCGGCTTATACCATTGTCCGAGATGCCGGACTTTTCTAGGCAAGATGATGTATGAGGGGGTGGAAATCAACAAATGCTCCTTTTGTCAGGGGGTGCTGGTGAGCGAGAACGATATCTCTAAAATTATTATCCGTCAGGAAGTGGGTTTCTCGGAAAGGATTGCCAAGATCGCCGAGGGTCTTAAGAAACAAGGGCCTGTGGGGAAAGAGGCCAAGATTAACAGAGATCCCAAAACTCTTCTGTCATGCCCTCAGTGCCGGCAGGAAAAGATAAGGATGATGCGGATGTTTTATACAGAAGCCTATCGCGTGGAGGTTGATAAATGTTTATATTGCGGGCTCACATGGTTTGACAGAGATGAGCTGGAAGTCCTGCAGTGTTTGATTGAACAGCGCACACAATCCGCCTCTCCTTCAAAGGATATGCCCTAAAAAGCCGTTATGCCTTATTCATTCACGAAAATTGAAAGAGACAAGTCTAATGTCATTACCCTGCTTATTCTTTTTTTGGTCGTTATCTATTTTATTTTTTTATATATTTTGACTGTCGTGCTTCGAATGCTCTTTTATGAATGGTTTTTTATAGGATCTCCGGTGGGAGGTGGGGCGCCGATTTTAGTTGAGTATCGGATTCAATTTCTCACTGTTTCCGAGCTGTTTTTTGTCCTGGGGTTTGCTGTATTGATCGCTCTATTTCATTGGAGCGTGTCCACCAAAGATTTAGTGCCCAAAATTCTCCATGTCCTTAAAGCCAAACCGCTGGATTCGACCAATCCGTCTCATCAACAGCTTCAAAACATTCTTGATGAATTATCCGCCGCCACAGGCGGAGAGCCCTTTAAGGGGTATGTCATCGCCTCGATGTCCGTCAATGCTTTTTCCGCTGCCGATTTTGATTACACGCCTGTCCTGGGTGTCACAGAAGGGCTTTTGCAAAAGTTTAAACGGCCTCAGGTTGAGGCTGTCCTGGCCCATGAGGCCGCCCATATCTTAAAGGGGGATTCCCTGGATGCGGTCATGATGCTTTCACTCTTCAATCTGCCTGCCGAAGCCCTGAGAGATACTTTAAGCGGAATGGAGATGGAGGACCGTTTCATCTATTCTGCACGGCTGCCCTTCCCCGGGATATTTCTTCTCGTCATCCTGTATGTGATGAGTTTTCTAACAAAAACATTCGGGCAGCTGCTGAATATTTTTATATCCCGGCAGAGGGAATTCCGAGCAGATGCGATTGCGGTGCGTTTATGCCGGGATCCTGTAAGTTTGGCGGAAGCCTTATATTTGATTTCTTATCATTGGCGCGGGGCCGGTCTTCCGGGGGAGGGGTTGTCCCCTCTTTTTATCGTTCGACCTTGTTATAATGAATTCAAAGAAGGAGTGGGCCTATGGGCGAGTTTGTTTTCTACGCATCCTCCGATGCGGGAAAGGTTGAACATTTTATTGGACATGGCACATACTTCCTTCGAGGCCTTGGAAGAATCTGTTTGGGGCAATTATAAAAAGATGCGGGATTGGCTGCTAGACCAAAAAGGGAGGGAGGGGAAGTGGCTGGTGCGTCATGAGGGAGAGTGGGCAGGACCGTTTACCAGCGAGGAGATGAGTGCCCTCGAATGGATTTGTCCGGCAACGCTTGTAAAAAGGATAGGCGAATTCGTTATTTTACCGGCCGCACAAGAAAAAGAGTTAAAGCAAATCTTTGAAACAAACTGGCAGAGATTCCAGGAAAAAATTTATTGTCCGAAGTGTTATTTGATTCTTAATCCGTTTCTTTACGAAGACCTGGTGATATTGAGATGCCGGCAGTGTGAGGGGATTTTGGCTGAAGAGACGGCTGTCCTGAGAATTCTTAATAAACGTGAGATGGCCTTCGGCGAAGAGATTGCGCGTCTGGCACAAATCGTTAAGGAGGGAAAGGTGGCGATGCAAGGAGGCGGGGAACGCCAGTTGTATACGGATTACGGGTTGGCCTGCCCCCAATGTCGGAATTATCAGAATAAAATGACGCGCAAGTTTTATAGCAGCCAATACCCTGTGGAGATTGACGGGTGCCCCGCATGCCGGCGGGTTTGGTTCGATAAAAATGAGCTCGAAATTCTGCAGTTTTTGGTTGAGGGCGGGCAGGAGAAAACGTCGTAATGGCACCAATGTTTGCACCAATGTTTTGACTTATCGATAAGTTTGTGGTTCAATAGAGACTTGAATTCAATTCACCGCAAGATTATGTCACTGCCTGATCGAAACGGACATTTTGGAAAATTCGGCGGGAAATATGTCCCCGAGACGCTGATGGCCCCTCTGGGAGAATTGGAGAAGGTCTTCCGGGCGGCCTTGCGCGATCCTTCTTTTAAAAAAGAATTGGATTATCATCTTCGGGAATATGCCGGCAGGCCGACCCCTCTTTATGAGGCTAAACGGTTAAGCAAGCATTTAAAGACACTTAACGTTTATTTCAAGCGCGAAGATCTTTTGCATACCGGCGCGCATAAGATCAACAATACTTTGGGCCAGGGACTGCTGGCCAAACGCATGCATAAAACGAGGATTATCGCAGAGACCGGTGCCGGCCAGCATGGGGTCGCGACCGCAACCGTTTCAGCCTTGATGGGACTGGAGTGTGTTATTTACATGGGGGCCGAAGACGTCAAACGCCAGGCACTCAATGTGTATCGCATGAATCTCCTGGGGGCGAAAGTCATTCCTGTCACCAGCGGCTCGCGGACTCTTAAAGATGCGATGAACGAGGCTATCCGCGACTGGGTGACGAATGTCCGTGATACATTTTATATCATCGGTTCGGTGGCCGGGCCGCATCCGTATCCTTGGATGGTGCGCGAATTTCAGGCCGTCATCGGCCGTGAGGCCCGCCGGCAGTTTCTCGCCAAAGCAAAGGCGCTTCCGGATTATCTGACGGCATGTGTGGGCGGCGGCAGTAACGCCATGGGGCTCTTTCATGCCTTCTTTAGGGATAAGAGAGTCAAGATGATTGGCGTGGAGGCCGCCGGACTGGGGCTGAATACGGACAGTCATTCCGCGACATTAGAAAAAGGTGAAGTCGGTATTTTGCACGGGAGCAAAAGCGTCCTTCTGGAAACCAAAGACGGCCAGATCAAGATCGCCCATTCCATTGCGGCCGGCCTGGATTATCCCGGAGTCGGGCCGGAACATGCCTATTACAAAAAGATAAAGCGGGCCGAATATGTCTCTGTCACGGATAAAGAAGCGCTGGACGGCCTCAAGCTTCTGTCCAAGACGGAAGGCATCATTCCGGCTTTAGAGTCGGCTCATGCGATTATTTATTTGGAGAAATTGGCTAAAAAAGTTCGACGCAAAAGCACAGTTATCGTCTGCCTATCCGGACGCGGGGATAAGGATATGGCGACGATTAAAGAACTCATTTAATAAAATGAACAATAGAATTGACCAAAAATTTAAAGAATTACGAAAGAAAAAACGGAAGGCATTTATCGCCTTCATCACCGCCGGGGATCCGAGCCTTAAGATAACGGAGGAACTGGTTGTCGCCTTTGAAAAGACCGGGGTTGATATCGTTGAGCTGGGGGTGCCGTTTTCTGATCCTCTGGCGGATGGGCCGACCATCCAGGCCTCGTCCTTACGGGCTCTTCACAGACATGTGAACCTCTTCCGCATCCTCGATACGGTCAAACGCATCCGCCAACGATCCCAGATGCCGATTGCCTTAATGACATATTACAATCCCGTGTTTCATTATGGGGAGGAAAAATTTATCGTCCAGGCTAAACAATGCGGCGTGGACGGGCTGATTATTCCTGACCTGCCTCCGGAAGAGGGAGGCGCACTCATAAAATCCGCCAGGGCTCAGGATATGGCGACTGTCTTTTTCCTGGCTCCAACGACGACACCCCAAAGGATGAGGTATATTGCCCAAGCTTCAAGCGGCTTTATTTATTATGTTTCCCTGACAGGGGTGACAGGAGCCCGGCGGCAATTATCCTTTACGATAAAAAAACAAGTGGATATGGCCAGGCAGTTGACTAAAAAGCCTGTCTGTGTGGGTTTCGGTGTTTCCACGCCTTTTCAGGTCAAGGCCATGGCTCAAATTGCCGATGGGGTGATTGTCGGCAGCGCCATTGTGAATGAAATAGAAAAAAACAGGGGCCATAAAAGGTTGGTTCAAAACGTCTCCCGGTTTGTTGCGCGATTGTCGGCGGCCGTATCCATACGAATGACTAAAGGATTTTGAGCGCATGTATCAAAAAACGACATTACCTAATGGTTTAAGAATCATCACGCATGACATGAAAGAGCGTGACAGCATCACCTTAGGGTTCTGGGTCGGCGTCGGCGGCCGTTACGAAGATGACCGGCTGAAAGGGGCGGCTCATTTTTTAGAGCACGTTGCGTTTAAAGGGAGCCGGAAATATTCGTGCGAACAGATTAAGACATTGATTGAAGGCGTCGGCGGGGCGCTCAATGCCTTTACTTCCGAGGAGCAGACTTGTTTTTACGCCAAGATTCCTTCCAGGCACCTTGAACAGACGTTTGATGTCTTGGCGGATATGGTCATTCATCCCAACATCGCGGATAAAGATGTCGCGAAGGAAAAAACGGTTATATTGGAAGAGATCAAGATGTACCGGGACTTGCCGCAATATCTCGTTTTGGAGCTCCTTGATGATCTTTTGTGGCCGGGACATCCATTAGGAAAAAATTTGACAGGAACCCCCGAGACTATCACGACGATGTCGCGTCAGGATCTCTGCGGGTTTCATAAGACGTATTATGTGCCCGGCAATACGGTCATCGCGGCCTCGGGGAAATTAGACCATCCGGCGATTGCGCGTCTGGTAAGAGATAAAATGGGCGGTCTCCCGGGGAGGGAACTCCGCGGGTATATCAAGGCCGACAATTCCCAATCCCGGCCGCGTCTTAAATTCTTCAAGAAAGACATTGAGCAGATGCATGTGGCCTTCGGGACCCTTGGCCTGGATGAAAATCACAGAGACAAATACGCCTTAAGCCTTTTGAGCGTGATATTAGGCGGCAATATGTCGAGCCGTCTGTTTGTTGAGATCCGGGAAAAGCGGGGGCTCGCGTATTCCATCTCGTGCGCCTCAAAGATGATGCATGATACCGGTCTTTTTATGATTCGGGCGGGTGTGGATAATCAAAAGGTCGTTGAGGCCGTTACCCTGATTCTCAAGGAGTTAAAGAAGATAAAGCGTAATGGTATTGGTCAGGAAGAATTCAGGCGTGCCAAGGATTATCTTCTCGGCCAGATGCTTTTAGGCCTGGAAGATACGATGGACCACATGCTTTGGATTGGTGAAAACCTGATCAGCCGCAACAAGATTAAGACGCTGAAGAGTCTGATGGGTGATTTTGCGAAGATCACCCCGGACGAGGTTAATCGTGTGGCCAATGAAATTCTGAAAAATAACCGTTATAACATGGCCGTTGTCGGCCCTGTGACGGATCAGCAGGAAAAGGATCTGCATCGGCTGCTGGGAGCCGACTCTTAAATTATTTTTTAATTTGACAAGCCTTTTATTATCGGTTAGACTTTATTTAAATTTTGCGGTAAACGGTTAAGATAATTCATTATAATCCTGTTGTCGATTGAAGGAGGCGTCCATGGAACAATTGTCATTCTACGATGTCAAGACCAAGGCAAAATTCGATACCGGTGAGTATGACGTCCGAAAGAAGGGCGGCCGGTTTTTTGCCGTGGCCAAATCCCTCAAAGGCACCCATGAGTGCTGGCGCGTCCTCAGCAAAGATCAGGCAGAGAAATTAAAGAAATAAGCATCTCCAGGGCTTCATTGACTTCACGAACGCTCGCCCAATCCATCGCTCAATTCGCCTCGGATAAAAAGGCAGAGGATATCGTCGTCTTGGACATGCGCAGAATCGTCAATTACTGCGATTACTTTGTCCTCTGCTCAGGGACCACGGATCGCCATGTCCATGCGATTGCGAATCATATCGATGAGAAGCTGGACGAGTCAGGCGTTTGCGTGCATGTGAAGGAAGGATTAAAAGCGGCAGACTGGATTGTCCTGGATGGCGGCGATGTGGTTACGCATGTGTTTCAGAAACGCTTGCGGGAATTTTATCAGTTGGAATATCTCTGGCAAGAGGCCAAAAGCGTTCCGTGGGAGAAGAAAACGCGGTAAACAAGGAAGATAATGAGTCGCAAGGTCGCAGGTCACAACTCAAGTTATAAATGCTGTTTAGCCGGTGACTTTGTGATATGTGACCTTCATGTTAGCCAACCTTAAGACTCAACTTAAGACAGAGCTGGAAAAATCTTTAAAGGAATCGTTCTCAACCGAAGATTTCTTGCCGTCTGTTGAGTTGGAAATCCCCGCCGAAAAGAGCCATGGCGAATTTGCCTGCAATATTGCCCTCAAATCCGCACGGATATTTAAAAAATCCCCTTTAGATGTGGCGGAACAATTCCGCGAGATTTTTCAAAAGAGCCTCCATAATACCCCCCTCCAAGAGAGAATCGCGAGAATAGAGGTTAAAAAACCCGGCTTTATCAATTTTTTTCTTACCCCCCTTGCCCTTTACGAGGTTTTGGGCCAGATTCTCCAAGAAGACAAGACCTACGGCGGGTCTGACTTTGGCGGCAGGAAAAAGGTTCAGATCGAATTTGTCAGCGCCAATCCCACCGGGCCCCTCAGTGTGGCCCACGCCCGTCAGGCAGCCGTCGGCGATGCCCTGGCCAATATCCTTAATTTTATCGGTTTTGATGCTCGGCGGGAATACTACGTCAATGACGGGGGTAATCAGATTAATTTGTTGGGGGAATCGATCAAATGCCGCGCGATAGAAATTTGGGGGGGAGCGGCACGGCTGCCAGAGAACGGCTATCAGGGGGAATATATCAAGGATATCGCTAAAGCCTTCATCGAAAAGAATAATATCAAAAATTTAGATGAGGCCAAGGCCAAGGATACGGCCGGTTTCCGGCACTTTGGCGTGGATTACCTGCTGGGTGTTATTAAGAATGACCTCGATGATTTCGGCGTGCACTTTGATTGTTGGGCGCATGAAACCGGCATCGCCACACAGGAGAATATGGCTGCGGTCTTGGAGGATTTGAGAGAAAAGGGATTTCTTTACGAAAAGGACGGGGCCTTATGGTTTAAATCCACGGATTTTGGGGATGACAAGGATCGTGTCGTTAAAAAGAGCGACGGCACACACACCTATCTTCTGCCGGATATTGTCTATCACAAGAATAAGTATGATCGCGGGTTTGAGAAGATTATCAATATCTGGGGGCCGGATCATCACGGCTACATCCCGCGGATTAAGGCCGCAGCCCAGGCTCTAGGGAAAGAGCGGGATTCGCTTGAGGTGCGGATTGTCCAGTTGGCCACCATTTACCGCGACGGCCAGCCCGTCTCCATGTCCACACGCCGGGGGGAATTTATCAGCCTGCGCGAGGTGATCGATGAGGTCGGCGTGGATGCGGCGCGCTTTTTCTTTCTCATGCGCCATATGAGCGGCCATCTGGATTTTGATCTGGAACTGGCCAAGAAAGAGACGCCCGAGAATCCCGTTTACTATATCCAGTATGCCCACGCGCGCATCCACAGTATCAATAAAAAGGCGCAGGAGATAAAACTTGTCCCTCAAGCTGGAAATTTTTCTTTGCTTAAAGAAGAGGAAGAGCTGGATCTCATACGAAAGCTCGGCGGCTTGCCGGATATATTAATGATTTGTTATGATGAATTGGATCCCTATGCCCTGGTGAGTTATCTGCTGGAATTGGCCACGCTCTTTCACAAATTTTACGACCGGCACCGTGTCATCGGCGAAGACATGGCATTATCTTGCGAGCGGCTCGCCCTTGTGAATGCAACCAGGATTGTCCTGGCCAACGGCCTTCGGCTTCTGGGTTTAAATACGCCGGAGAGAATGTGATTTTTATTCGCCCCAGCCCTGTGGGTGCTCTGTCCATTTGAGAGAGCCCTGGCGCGGGGTGGACAAAAGGAAAAATATGCAGAAAAAGTGGCATATCAGGGATATCGATCCCCAATTGCAGGCCACACTCAGCGATGCCTTAAACGTTCACCCTATCGTCGCCCAGCTTTTAATCAACCGCGAGATTGTCGATGTCAAAGAGGCGGAAGATTTTCTGTCGGCGGATCTTGCCGGTCTGCATGACCCGTTTCTTCTTAAGGATATGAATGAGGCCGTTGAGCGCATCCAGAAGGCCCGGTCCCATGAGGAACGTGTGCTTGTTTTCGGCGATTATGATGTGGACGGGATCACCTCGTCGGCGCTCTTGAATAATGTGTTGAGGCAGATGGGCATAGATGTCGTCCACCATATCCCGCACCGCGTCCAGCACGGTTACGGGTTAAAGGGGGAGGTCTGCACCATTGCCGCTGCTAAGGGGGCGCGCCTATTAATTGCCGTAGATTGCGGTATTACCGCTGTCGATGAGGTAGATGCTCTCCATAAGGCCGGTATTGATGTCATCATTATTGACCATCATGAGCCGGGGGAGGTGCTGCCGCGGGCCGCGGCTATCGTTAATCCCAAGCAGAAAGATTGTCCTTATCCCTTCAAACATCTGGCCGCGGTTGGATTGGTGGTTAAATTGACGCAGGCCCTTTTGGGTGAGATCAGTGAGGAGGCGCTCGATTTAGCCGCGGTCGGCACGGTGGCGGATGTGGTTCCCTTGCACGGGGAGAACCGTATTCTGGTGAAATCCGGCCTGGCGGGCCTTGGGAATACCAAGAATAAGGGATTGCTGGCCCTTTTGGAGACGGCCAAGATTAAGGGCAAGAAGATTACGCCGTTTCATGTCGGATTTATCCTGGGGCCGCGGATTAACGCGGCCGGGCGCATGGATACGGCGCACAAATCCCTGGATTTGTTCCTCAGCGAGGACGAAAAGCAGGCCTACGATTTGGCGAAGGCCTTAGAACGGCATAATACCGAGCGCCAAAAGATGCAAAGCGGTGTCGTTGAAGAGGCCATTGATCTTGTCGAGCAACAGATTAATTTTAAAGATCAAAAAGTGATCGTCCTCAGCAAAGAAGGATGGCATAAGGGGGTCTTAGGCATCGTGGCCGCCAAGATTATGGAAAAATATTACCGTCCCACCGTTGTGATCTCCATTGACGAAGACGGCATCGGGACGGCTTCGGCCCGTTCTATTGACGGTTTTCATTTGCATAATGCCTTGCAGAGCTGCGCCAGTTATCTGGAAGCTTTCGGCGGCCATGAAGGAGCCGCCGGCTTAACGATCCGGGAGGAAAACATTGATGCCTTTCGGCGGCTGATCAATGACATCGCCCATCAGATGCTGGAGGCCAAGAGATTGATCCCGACGATTTTCATCGACTGCGAAATTCCTCTTTCGAGCATTAACCTTGAGCTGGCGGCTGTTATGGAATCCCTGGAGCCTTTCGGCGAGGGCAATCCGGCGCCGGTTTTTTGCTCTCGGAATTTAGCCGTCAAGGGGTTCCCGCAGATCTTGGGCAAAGATACGATTAAATTCTGGGTCTCGGACGAGGAGTATACGATTTCAGCCGTCGGCTTTGGTCTGGCGAAATATGAGGGGATACTCCGAACAGGCGCGAAAGTTGACCTGGCCTACGAGATAACCATTGATGAGTGGAATAAGGCGCCCACCCCGCAGTTGAAATTGAAAGATATTCGATTAAGTAAAACGTAGATCGTATACCGTATTGTGTGCTCCATACACAATCCTTCGCAGCTCCCTTGCGATATGCGAAGTAGGAGTGACGGGATACGAATTCAGGCTTTCAGGATTTTTCCGGCTGAGATACAGCTGGTGCAGACGTAGACCCTCCGGACAGTGCCCTGGAGGTTAATTTTGATTCTTTGAAGGTTGGGAAGGAATCGACGGAGGCTCTTGCCGACGATCTTGGATCCCGCGCCGCCGGTTCTTTTGATCTGCCCGCGTCTTTTATATTTGGCGCCGGGAATGGCGCTCTTATTGCAGATAACGCATGCTTTACCCATGTTTTTCAATCCTGTCTTGAGGAAATCCGTTATTGTGATATTGAGTGCTAAAGTATACTGAAAAACAACACTTTGTCAAGCGAATATTTTGGATCGGGGGGGGGTAATTGAAGGAGATACAGGCTGTGCCGATAGATACTGCAGTGCAGAGCCGTTTTGAGCAATTGTCCCGTTATCAGAAACGCCGGTTTCTTCCGGAAGATGCCCGGTTAACACGGGCCGAAACGGTCAGGTTTTTTTTCGAGAAACTGATGGAGCGCGCGATTCATTCCTGCGAAGAATTGGAACAATGGCTCCTGGATAGATCCGAGCTGGAGGCTGCCTTGAATCAGGAAGGGACGATTTTGTATATCCGCATGACCTGTCAGACCGACGATCAGGCGCTGGCGAAGGCCTATGCCGATTTTGTGGAAAACGTTATGCCGGTTGCCAAGGCATTCGAGAATGACCTGAACAAGAAATACGTGAGTCTCTCAGAGCGTTTTGCGCTGGATCCGAAGCGTTACGCCGTTTATATCAAGGGGATTCAAACGGATGTTGAGCTGTTTGCCCAGGAGAACATTTCTTTGGAAATACAGGGAGAGTTGCTTGCGCAGGAATATCAGACCGTCTGTGGGGCCATGACGGTCGATTTTGGAGGGAAAGAGTGCACCTTGCCTCAGATGAGCAAGTTTTTGCTTGAGCCGGACAGAAATTTGCGGGAAGGCGCGTGGCGGGCCTCTGCCCGGAGACGATTGCAGGATAAAGGGAGGCTGGAGAGCCTTTTCGACCGGATGACGGCTCTTCGCAATCAAATGGCGCATCATGCGGGCTATGACGGTTTCTGCAAATACAAATTCCGTGCCCTGCATCGTTTCGATTACACGCCCGAGGACTGCAGAAAATATCATGAGGCGGTTGAGGAGGGCGTTGTTCCTTTATGGGAAAAAATATTGGAAAGGCGCCGTCGCCGCATGCGGCTGGAAAAATTGCGTCCGTGGGATATGGCGGTTGACCCCTGGGGCAGGCCTGCACTCAAGCCGTTTCAAGAGGCGGCGGGTCTGATTCAAGGATGCGGGAAAATATTCCAGCAATTGGATCCGGAGTTTGGAAAACAGTTCTCCCAAATCGCCCGGAGGGGATTGCTGGATTTGGAAAGCCACAAGGGAAAGGCCCCGGGCGGATATCAATCGACCCTCTACGAGGCCCGTCAGCCCTTTATTTTTATGAACGCCGTCGGCCTTGATAGCGATGTCTATACGCTTCTCCACGAGGCCGGCCATGCGTTTCATGTCATGGCCTGCGCGGACGATCCGATTTTTCCTTACCGCCACGGCCCCATGGAATTTAATGAGGTGGCCTCTATGGGGATGGAACTTTTGGCCGGTCCGTATCTTTCCGTATTTTATAATACGCAAGAACAAGAGCGCTCCCGTTGGGAGCATCTGGAAGATGTGGTCTTTACGCTTGTGTGGGTGGCCGCCATTGATGCCTTTCAGCACTGGATTTATGAACACCCCGGGCATACGTGTGAGGAGCGCCAGGCCGCATGGGTCAAGACGTATCGGCGCTTCGGCGGGGAGTTGATCGACTGGAGCGGTCTGGAAGAGGAGATGGGATTCCTCTGGCACCGCCAGCTGCATATCTTTGAGGCCCCCTTTTACTATATCGAATATGGGATCGCTCAACTGGGGGCTTTACAGCTTTGGTTTAATGCCCGACAGGATCTAAGGACAACTCTTGTCTGTTACAAAAAGGCGTTGTCGTTAGGGGGCTCCCGCCCCTTGCTTGAACTCTACGAAACAGCCGGCATCCGTTTTGATTTCTCCCGTGAGACGATGGGGCCTCTTATGCAAACAGTCAAGAAAGAACTGGACTTGTGAAATGAGGGCAAAGGCTAAAAGATCAGCTAAGAAGATTGTGATGAAAGAGGGGAGGTTCCTTCGTCTTTTGCGCAAGGGCGGGCGGGAGTATGTTGAGCGCAATAACTGCCGCGGCATCATAATTATTGTGGCGATGACGCGGGATCAAAAAGTGCTCCTGGTGGAGCAGTACCGTCCTCCTGTCGGGAAGAGGGTGATTGAATTTCCGGCAGGATTAATCAGCGATCGTCACACGCTTAAAGGTGAATCATTTGTGATGGCGGCCAGGCGGGAATTGCTTGAGGAAACCGGCTATAAGGCCGAGAGGATCATGCCCTTGTTGAAGGGGCCGGTTTCGAGCGGTCTGAGCGCCGATAGGGTAACGGTGGTGCGTGCTTACGGCCTTACAAATGTGGCCACGGGCGGCTGGGATAAATTGGAATCTATTATCGTCCATGAGGTTGCGCTCCCGAGGGTTGACCGATGGCTGAGGATGATGACAGAGAGGGGTGTCTTGATCGAGCCGAAAGTCTACACGGGGCTTTATTTTCTTAAAAAGATGTAACGAAGTGCAGTTTCATTTTTGGACCCCGTTTTTTTTCTTGCTTTTAAAAGAAATTTGAATACAATGAAGGTTGTTTCAACCGTGATAAGTATAGAGCAACAACGGATTTGCAAAAGGAGAAGTTTTCAATGAATGATGTTATCGAGCGTTTAGGCGAAGAGGCCAAGGGCCTGTTGGAACATCGCTGCACCACAATCCCCAAGGACAGTCTCACCCTTCCCGGGCCGGATTTCATAGACCGTGTTTTTGTTGATTCGGACAGGTCTAACAGCGTCTTGCGCCATTTACAGGAGATGTTCGATCATGGACGATTGGCGGGAACGGGATATCTCTCGATTTTGCCGGTGGATCAGGGGATTGAACATTCCGCCGGGGCATCGTTTGCGCCCAATCCGATTTATTTTGACCCTGAGAATATTGTGAGGTTGGCGGTCGAGGGTGGATGCAATGCGGTTGCATCCACCCTAGGGGTCCTGGGACTCGTTTCCCGGCGCTATGCCCATAAGATTCCCTTTATTGTGAAACTTAATCATAATGAATTCTTAATATATCCAAACAAATATGATCAAAGAATGTTTGCCCGTGTTGAGCAGGCCTTTGACATGGGGGCCGTGGGTGTCGGGGCGACTATCTATTTCGGTTCGGAAGAGTCCAGCCGGCAGATTGAAGAGGTCTCCGAGGCCTTTCAGCGTGCCCATGAATTGGGGATGTTCACGGTTCTGTGGTGTTATCTGCGCAATGTGAATTTTAAGAAAGGCAACATTGATTATCATGTCTCGGCAGATTTGACCGGACAGGCGAATCACCTCGGGGTCACCATTGAGGCGGATATCATAAAACAAAAACTCCCCGAGAATAACGGCGGTTATACGGCCCTGAAGTTCGGCAAGACCCATCCTTTGGTGTATGAGCAGCTGACATCCGATCACCCCATTGATTTATGCCGTTATCAGGTGGCCAACTGTTATATGGGAAAGATCGGCCTTATTAATTCAGGGGGGGCCTCAGGCGAGAATGATCTTCAAGAGGCCATTCATACGGCCATTATCAATAAGCGCGCCGGCGGCATGGGGCTTATATCCGGACGCAAGGCCTTTCAAAAATCCATGCGTGAAGGGGTGAAATTGCTGAATGCCATTCAGGATGTTTACCTCTCACCCGAAGTAACCATCGCGTAACTGTTATTTTATCTATAAGGAGGGGATCCCATGAAAGAAGAAGACAAGAAAATGCTGTTGAGCGATAAGCGTGTTATCGAAGAAATCAACCGGCACAGGTGGATCGAAAGCGAAAAGGCTGGACATGATATCGGGTTCGAACGGGCCTCCTGCGACTGGCTGGATCGGTTCTCGAACGCCTGGATGGAATATCATATGCCGAAGCGAAAGACCTCGGCCTCATGCTGGTCAGAGCCAAAGACCACTGCGGGAAAGAAAATCCAGGCAGCGAAAAGATAATACGCATCACCCCTGAGGCGCTATTTTGAGGATATTCTTTGGGCGGTCTGCCATTGAATTGCTTTTTATGACCTCTTTAGGAAAAATCCCGTAGGCATGGTTTTTAAAACGCCCCCCATTAAAATTTTTGTGCTTTTGGGTTGGTTTCTTTTTATCACTTCTTATTCGTCGGCACAATCGGATTCCTCTTCTTTAAGTGTTCAAACGTTCATTCAGGACGGTCTGAAGGCGTATGAGCGCCATGACATCCGCAAGGCCGTTGATCATTTTAGCCGCGCTCTCTTGCTTGATTCGACGGATAAAACCGCCAGGGAACATCTGACCCTTATCAATGCGCAAGAACATCTCCCCGCCCGTCACAAAGCACAATTATTTCTCGCAGAAGATCTCCTCAGCTTTACGGATAACTTAAAACAGAAGGTAGAATATTTTACGGTCAAGTGTCAGACGCTCGAGGGCGAACTCTTAAAACAAGGCTATGCGCGGGCCTATATCAAAGACCAATTGTTGGGTATTAAAGAGCGTTTTTTTTACCCCCTCGGAAGCCCTCCGGCCCCGGGTGATCTGCGGGATCCTCTTGAGGCGGTCAATGCCTCTCTTACTTTCGAGAAGGAATGGTTATCCTATGAACTGTTTTATCGGCAGAGACAATATGCGTGGCTTCAAGAACTTAACCGAAGGGCGCCGTTTATTTTTTCTATTGAGATTATAGCTGAGGGGGAAGGTTCGACGGATTTTGTGCCTTTGCTGCTTGATATAGAAAAAGAGGATGAAATAGCCGTTAAGGCCATCCTTCAGCCGCAGGAGACCTCATTCTCCGATATCAGTCCGGCCGGACCGTATCAGCAGATCGCTGTGTTGCAGCAGGAATTGGAACAACTCCGTCAAGAACTTGACGGTCTGAAAAAATATGTTCAAGAAAAAGATCAAAGACTGGCGGATTTAACGGGGCAGGTTATTGATTTTTCCCTTAAATTAGCGGAAAAAGAGATGATATTAAGCGAAAAAATTGATGCCCTCACCAGTTTAGATAAAGCCTATGACGATCTCCAGTCGCGATTTGATTTGGGACACAAGATTATTCAAGAGAAAAATACTCAAATCCAATCCCTGCGCGACAGCTTGGAGGCGCTTCAGTTGGAGACATCGGCCCGCAGCAATGAATTTAGTGAGAGGATGACCTCTCAAACGGCGCGTTTGGATGAGATGGAGGGTATCCTGCGGATATACAGCGGCAAACTGGGAGATGCCGCCAGGCTTATGAGCGTCAAAGACAAGGGTATCAGCGCCTTAGAAGAACAATTGATACTGATGCACACGAAACTTTTTGAAAAAGAGACGGCGCTTGAAAAAATGCAGCAGAAGTTAGCGGACTTGGAAAAACGATTGGACGGCGCTCAGGGGCAATGGCTGAAAACAAAAAAAGAGGCGCTTGAGGGGTCCAATCGCCGTTTTGTCTTTTCTTCAGATGTGGGATTCTTGAATGTGAGGCCGCCCGCCTTGGGAAAGAACCCGCAAGACTCCCCTTATTGAGGGTTAGCTTTTGGTTCTAAAGATAGTGTATACTTCTCTTAAGGAGAGAGTATCATGCTTTCTGCATATAGGTCTGCATATCAAAGACACATAGGGATTGTGATGCTCGCTGTCTTTGTTTCTACGGTCGGCCCATGGAGTATTTCTTATGCCGAAACGGTTTCGATGGAGGCCATGCAGGAAGAGTTTCAACAAAAGACAGGGAAACGATGGGAGGAGGCCAGCCGGGAAGAAAAAGCAAATTTTATTCACGGATATCATAAACGCGAAGAGGAAGAGACCTGGAAGGGGAAAGAAAAAAAATATTACCCTACAGCGGACAAACAGGATAATCTTGCCCTGACGGCTCCCCTGCATATCCGCAAGTCTTTCTTAGCCCAAAAAGGCAAGCATTGGGAGGAGGCTGCCCTCGAAGAGCAAAAGGCCTTTGTGCAGAAATTTCGAGAAGAAAAAGTGAAGAGGCGAAAGAAAGAGGAAAAAATTGCCCAAGCGAAAGAGAAGCAAAGGATAAAGAACGAGGACCGCAAGCGAAAGGAGGTGCAGCAACGAAAGCGCCAGAAAGAGAAGGAGGAGTTAAGAAAGCGGAAGGAAAAAGAACAATTAGAAAAAAAGCGGCAGAAAGAAAGGAAAAAAGTTGATGCTATGTTCAAACAGTTTAATAAACTACACCGGTAACTGATGCGAGTGAGACGCGCCCTTCCCATTCCCGCTTCCCAATCTGAAATTTCTTGCCTTTTGATGTTTCCTTAATATAATCGTATCCATGACAAAACTGCGGTTGAAAGTTGATTCCATCATATTCGATATGGACGGGGTTATCACCCATACGATGCCTGACCATTACCGTTCCTGGAAAACGGTTTTGCATAGGATAGGTGTCCCTGTAACTCATTATGACATTTATAGCCGCGAGGGACAGCGCGGCATCCAGAGCGTCCGTGAGATCCTGGCTCAATACCAAAAACCCTTTGAGGGGAGAGAGGCATTAAAGCTCCTGAAGGATAAAGAGAAATATTTTAAAAAAATCGTCAGGACACGATTCATTGCGGGGGCACGTACATTTATCAAGAGATTACATAAGAATGACTTTCGTCTCGCATTGGTGACGGGGACCTCCCGTCATGAGCTGCGGCGAATCCTTCCGAAGGTGTGGTATGACCTTTTTGACGTTGTGGTAACGGGAAGCGATGTCCGCCGCGGCAAGCCGCATCCGGAGCCGTATCTTCGCTCCTTGTCCAAGTTGTGTATTCAACCCTGTGAGGCGGTTGCCATTGAAAATGCCCCCTTAGGCATCCAGGCGGCAAAAAACGCGGGGTTAAGGTGTTTGGCTCTGGAAACCTCCCTGTCGCGGGAACATCTCAAAGATTCCGATGCCGTGTTTCGTTCCATTAAAGAATTGGAAAGGCGTGTTCAGTTTGTCAAGGGAAAGAAAGGAAAAGCGTGCCGACATCCATGAAAGTCTCCAGGAAGGTACTGCTGGTTTATAAAAAAAGCGCTTATTCTATTTATTTTGCCGAACGCGAGGCTGTGTCCGCCGTCGAAAGAAGTGCGGCTATGCAGAAAGAAATCCGGCGGTTTCAGAATGCCCATAATGAGCACCATACGACTCTGGAAAGAGTCGAATGTATCTTGCAGCGCTACGGAATAAACTATGCCAAGTGCTCCCGTGGGCAGAGAATCGATTTCGCAAAATATGATTTTATCATTAGTGTTGGCGGTGATGGGACATTTCTGGAGGCCGCGCGGGGTGTAACACATCAGATTATCATTGGTGTAAATTCGGCACCCAGTTTTAGCGTCGGAAAATTGTGTGTTGCCAATGAGATGAATTTTGAGGCGATTATTCAAAGGATGATTGACCGAAAAATTCAGACGACGGCTTGGCAGCGGCTGCGGTTGAGATTGAAGGGGCATCGGCGCGCTGTTGACTGCGTTAATGATGCCCTGATTTGCCACAGCAATCCGGCGGCCATGAGCCGGTATTATCTTAAAATTAAAGATATCAAGGAAGAACAGCGCAATTCCGGGCTTTGGGTGGCGACCTCTGCGGGAAGTTCCGGCGCGATCAAATCCGCAGGCGGCAAAATACTGATGGCACAGGAGAAGAAAATCCAATATATGCCCAGAGAATTATACGAAGGGTTTCGTCATTCCTATCGTTTAAAAGGAGGCATCTTGTCCGTCCGGCAGGTTATAACCGTTACGTCTCTTATGCATGAGGGGATGATATTCGTGGACGGCACCCATTTTAAGATTAAATTTCCGTTTAACGCCGCCCTGGATATTTCTCTGTCTCCTAATCCTCTTAGGACAGTCAAAATATGAGAGCGGTCCTTTTTGTATCCCACGGAAGCCAATCACCGAAGACTAAACGGGAAGTTCAAGACATTGTCAGGCGGTTAAAGAAAAAAAGCCCCAAGGATATATGGACTTATGCCTTCTTGGAAATGATCCGCCCTGATATTTCGGAAGGTATTGACCAATGCGTCCGGAAAGGGGCAGCGGAAATCATTTTATTGTTGAATTTTCTAAATTCCGGCAGGCATGTGGATGAGGATATCCTGCGCCTTGTGAAGAAGGCAAGGGGGAAATACCCCCGTGTTCTTTTTCGGATCACGCCGCCTCTTGGCCGTCATCCGAAAATCGCAGATCTGTTTTTAGAGATGATCCGAGAATGATGTCATGCCCAAGAGGTCTTCGTTTTCTGAAAAATTGATGCGCTGGTACTGCCGCTGTGCCAGAAATCTTCCGTGGCGCCAAACACGCAATCCTTACGAAATTTGGATTTCGGAGGTGATGCTTCAGCAGACGACGGTCAATGCCGTTATTCCTTATTACCAGCGATGGGTTCGGGAATTCCCAACGGTCCAACACGCGGCCGATGCGCCGCTGTTTAAAATACTTAAATTGTGGCAGGGCTTAGGCTACTACCAGCGCGCCAAAAATATTCATAAAGCCGCAAAAGTCCTCTGTGCGCTGCACCAAGGGAAGATTCCCGCCGATCCCAACGTTCTGAAAAATTTACCGGGCTTTGGCCCTTACACGACCGGCGCGGTCGCCAGCATTGCCTTTGACATTCCTCATCCGATAATTGATGCTAATATCCGCCGGGTCATCATGCGAATCCTTGCCATGAAGGGATATGCGGATGCTTCCCGAGATCAGGAAATTTTGGCGTTTTTAAATAAAATCATGCCCTCTAAGAAAGCGGCCACCTTTAATCAGTCCTTGATGGAATTAGGGGCGCTTTTGTGCCGGAATCGAACGCCGTCATGTCTTTTGTGTCCAGTGAAAGGGGATTGCCGGGCTTATCAAAAGGGCGTCCAAGAGATCATCCCCCAGCCAAGAAAAAGGATTATGAAGGATATAGATGTGGCCGTCGGCATTTTAAGAAAGGGTGGAAAATATTTTATTCAAAAACGCCCTTCTCAAGGGCTTCTGGCTGATTTATGGGAATTCCCAGGCGGCAAGATTGAGGAGAAAGAGACCCCTGTTCAGGCTTTAAAGCGTGAATTTAGAGAAGAATTGGGGATTGCCATTGCTTCTGTTAAGCCGCTTATGCATGTGCGCCACTCCTATACGCAGTTTCGTGTCCGTCTTCATGTTTTTTTGTGCCAATCCCAAATCTCTGTGCAAGAAGACTCAGCGCATAAGTGGGTGAGATTATTTGACCTTCTTAAATACCCCATGCCTTCCGGCAGCGCCAGGATTGTCGAAAAGTTGCAGCATCCGGCATGATGCTTTCTGCGGATAAAAGACTTGACAACCCCCAGTTTCATTATAAACTTACTATGTTAATCATTTTAGTAGACATTGATGGATTATGAAAATTTCAGCTAAAACCGACTATGCTTGTAAGGCTTTATTGGAGCTGGCTCTGCATTGGCCGAATACGGCGCCGTTGCGGCAGAATGTCATTTCTAAGAAGCAAAACATTCCGATGAAATTTCTCACGCAGATTTTGATCCAGCTCAAGCAATTGGGCTACGTCGACAGCACGCGAGGGAGCCGGGGAGGGTATCTTCTTTCCAAGCCGCCGCAGCAGATTCTGTTCAGTGATGTTCTCACGGATATGTCGGAACTTCCATGGGCGTCTCAGCCGCGGAAGACGCAGAAAAATGATGTCTTTGAAATCGTCTGGAGAGAGTTGGACGGCGTCTTGCTCGAGCATATGAAACAGATCAATTTTGATACTCTTCGTCAACGGGAACGTAATGTAGCTCTTTACGCGATTTGAATCATTTATGGAAAGCATAGCCTTTATTATCGCCGCATTTTTTGCCGTCAACATGGGGGCGCCGAGCTTCGCCGGCTCCTTTGCAACGGCCTATGGCAGCAAGGTCATCAACCGCAAGAAAGCGGGCTTTCTATTTTTGATATGTGCCCTGGCCGGGGCTTTATTGCTCGGCGGCGAGGTGTCGAAAACACTCAGCAAAGGGATCATTGCGGCGGAGTTGATTACCCGGCAATCCACATTAATTATCCTTTTTTCGGCAACGTTGAGTTTATTTGTTGCCAATATGATGCATATCCCCCAATCCACGTCGCTTTCAACATTGGCATCGCTCTGGGGGGTGGGGTTATTTCACAGCCAAATCAACGTCGGGAAGATTTACTACTTGCTGACATGCTGGATCATTGCAACCATCATCAGTTTTACAGTGATTTATTGGATCACCCGTTACATTTATCCCCCGAAACATAGAAATTTTTGGATCTATGAAAAGGTCGTTCAGCACCGGGAACACCTTAAGAAAATCGTCATTTTAACCAGCTGCTATAAAGCCTTTGCGCAGGGGACCAACAATGTGGCCAATGCCGTGGGCCCGTTATTCGGAGCGGGGCTCATCGGCCTGGCGGAAGGCTTGCTTGTCATGGGGCTTTTTTTCGGCGGGGGAGCCTTTGGTTTTTCAGGCCCTTTAAAGACTTCGGGAGAAAAGATTGTTCCTTTGGGGTTATTAACCGCCACCATAATCAATTTAGTGAGCGGGACGATTACGATTATCGCGTCCAAAATGGGCGTTCCCTTCCCGACGGTTATCGTTTATACGGTATCAATTTTCGCTATTGGAAGCATTAAAGACGGCATGGAGATGATGTTTGAAAACCCGGTGACGCGGCAGACATTGTTTACATGGATTATTAACCCTGTGATTACGCTGGGGGTAAGTTTTTTGCTGGCGAACATTTTTCTTGCTAAAATGTAGGGAGTCCTATGGGAGAGCGTCATAAAATCGTTGATAATATTACCGAATTAATCGGCCAGACGCCTTTGGTTCGGTTAAACCGCATGGTCGATCCGGCGCGCGGAATAGAAATTTTAGGAAAGCTGGAATCATTTAATCCCGGCGGCAGCGTGAAAGACCGCCCTTGCTTATCCATGATTGAAGACGCGGAACACAAAGGTCTTCTCACAAAGGGGTGGACTATCATTGAACCGACAAGCGGCAACACCGGCATCGGGCTGGCGATGATCTGCGCGGTCAAAGGGTATCGCTGCGTTTTGACGATGCCGGAGGCGATGAGCTTGGAAAGGATTTATCTTCTGCGCCTCTATGGGGCGGAGGTCGTGCTGACCCCGGCCAAAGACGGGATCAAGGGGGCCATCAAAAAATCAGAGGAACTGCATAAAAAAATTCCCAACAGTTTTATTCCGCATCAGTTTGAGAATATGGCCAACCCTTTGGCCCATCGGGAGACGACGGCACGGGAAATCCTTCAGGCCTGCGACGGGCGTCTGGATGTTTTGGTGGCGGGTGTCGGAACCGGCGGGACGATTACGGGCACGGCGGAATTATTGAAAGAAAACATTCCGCAGATTAAGGTCGTGGCCGTGGAGCCGAAGTTCAGCGCTGTTTTATCCGGACAGCCGGCCGGCCGGCACAATATTCAAGGCATCGGCGCCGGATTTGTTCCGGCTATTTTAAACCGCCAGATTATTGACGAAATCATCGCGGTCGATGATAAAGAAGCCTTCCTCATGTCGCGGCGGTTAGGCAAAGAAGAGGGATTGAGCGTTGGGATTTCCAGCGGGGCCGCCATGGTCGCGGCCCTCAAGGTTGCTGAAAAATTGCCTTCAGGGAAAAGAATCGTCGTCATTTTGCCAGACACGGGAGAGCGTTATTTTTCCATGGAGCAATATTTTGAGGCATAGTAACTACTCAGCTCTTCCTCCCCCTCGATGGGGGAGGTTC
>MHGQ01000047.1 GCA_001805645.1 Omnitrophica WOR_2 bacterium RIFCSPHIGHO2_02_FULL_50_17
TAGATTTAAGAATCGAAAGGCTGTAGTTCGGAACAGAACCGTATTTGATCCGCTATGTTAAAGAACAAGTCCCATTTGCCCCAGTCTCATCCGGGAGGGGAACTGAGTAATTACGAGGCATAAAAAAATGATCCATCACGAGGAGATTAAAAAATATTTAGAAGCCGCCAAAGGCATGACGCCGGATCAAATTATTAAATTTGCTTATAAGGAATTTGGCGAAAAGATAGTCTTTGCCTCCAGCTTAGGGGAAGAAGACCAGGTCATCACGGATATGATTGCCAAGACGGCCCCTGAGATGGAGATATTTACCCTGGATACAGGCCGTCTTTTTCAGAAAACCTATGACTTGCTGGCAAAGACGCAAAAGCGTTACCCGATGACGTTTAAGGTCTATTATCCGGATACCGAAGCGGTTGAAGACATGGTGCGCAATCACGGCATCAATTTATTTTACGAGAGTGTGGAGAACCGCAAATTATGCTGTGGTATCCGTAAAGTCGAGCCTTTAAAGCGGGCGCTGAAAGGGTTTGATGCCTGGATATGCGGCCTGCGCCGGGCGCAATCCGTCACGCGCAGCGATATTGAGACGTTTGAATGGGATGGGGAGAACCAGAAAATAAAGATCAACCCCCTGGCCTATTGGACGCTGAAAGATGTCCATGAATACATCGCAAAAAATAAAGTGGATGTCAATTCTTTGCATGCGAAAGGATTCGTTAGTATCGGCTGCAGTTGTTGCACCATGGCCATAAAGCCGGGTGAGGATATTCGCGCGGGCCGGTGGTGGTGGGAGAATCCGGAACATAAGGAGTGTGGACTGCATAACCGACCCAAGAAATAACGGAATGTCGTCGAACGCCTGCCTGCCGGTAGGCAGGGTGACGCATCTGGAATCGCTTATCGTCATCAGGCTGCGTAAGCGCAACCGATCAACGATCGGCGTTCCTCGTTACGATACCGTATCAGCAAATTACGAGAAAAATGCTATGGACAATAAATCAATGACTAAATTAGACAGCCTCGAGGCGCAGAGTATATATATCCTGCGTGAGGCCTACCGCGAATTCAAAAGCCTGGCCATGCTGTGGTCTATCGGTAAAGACAGCACGGTGCTTTTATGGCTGGCCCGCAAGGCTTTTTTCGGACATGTGCCGTTTCCGCTGGTGCATATTGATACAAGCTTTAAGATTCCGGAGATGATTGCCTACCGCGACCGATTGGCTAAAGAATGGAAGCTCAATATGGTCGTGGGCCAAAACAAACAAGCGCTCGAGGCCAAACAGACGTTTCCCGACGGCAATGTGGATCGCCTCATGTGCTGCAAGCTCCTTAAGTCGGAAGCCCTGAAACATACTCTGGCCGGAGACTGGCCGCGCTACCGATTTAATCACCCTACGGACAGATATGAACTGGATATCAATACCGAGCCATATACGGGCGTGATTGTGGGGGTGCGCGCCGATGAGGAGGGGAGCCGTTCCAAAGAGCGGTATTTCTCTCCGCGGGATCGCAACAACGAGTGGGACGTGGGTGATCAGCCGCCAGAGTTGTGGAATCAGTTTAAGACTGATTTCGCGCCGGGAACACACTTGCGCATTCATCCCTTATTGGACTGGACGGAATTGAATATCTGGGAATATGTTGAAAGGGAGAATATCCCTGTTGTACCGCTTTATTTTGACCAGGGTAACGGCAAACGTTACCGTTCTCTGGGCTGCTATCCGTGCACTTTGCCGGTAGAATCGGCCGCCAAGAATGTCCGGGATATTGTTGAAGAGTTAAGAACGGGGAAATTTGCCAATATCGCCGAGCGCGCCGGCCGCGCCCAGGATAAGGACGACGGCGGCGGCTTAGAGACGCTTCGGCGGGACGGATACATGTAAAATAACGCGAAAACACGCGAAACCTTTTTCGCGAAATTTCGCGAAATATTTAGCTTAGCGCTATCTATGAATATGCAAAAAGAACAAATGAGCGTCGTGATCGTCGGCCACGTGGACCACGGCAAGAGCACGCTGATCGGCCGCCTGCTGGCGGATACGGGGTCTCTTCCCCAGGGGAAACTGGAGGCCGTGAAAGAAAACTGCAAGCGCACCTCCAAGCCCTTTGAATACGCGTTTCTTCTGGATGCCCTTAAAGACGAGCAGTCGCAGGGGATTACGATTGATACGGCCAGGTGTTTCTTTAAATCCCCTAAACGCGATTACATCATTATTGATGCCCCGGGTCATATTGAGTTTTTGAAGAATATGATTACGGGTGCAGCCAGGGCCGAGGCGGCTTTGCTTGTCATTGATGCGCAGGAGGGCATCCGCGAGAATTCCAAACGGCACGGCTACATGATGTCTTTTCTGGGGATTAAAAACGTGACGGTCTGCATCAATAAGATGGATCTCGTCCATTACGATCAGGAGGCCTTTGAAAGCATAAAAAAGGAATATTTGGAATTCTTAAACGAGATCAATCTTAAACCGAGGAATTTTATTCCGCTCAGCGCGCGGGAAGGGGAGAATATCGTTGGGCGTTCTAAGAAGATGCCATGGTATGGGGAGGCCTCTGTGTTGGAGGCCCTGGACGGATTTGTCAAAGCCACGCCCACTTATGCGCGGGAACTGCGATTCCCCGTCCAGGACATCTACAAGTTTACCGCTCAGAGCGATGACCGCAGAATCATCGCCGGCCGCATCGAGTCGGGGACCGTCAGGGCAGGAGATCAGGTCATTTTCTTGCCTTCCAATAAAACTTCGCGTATTAAGAGCGTGGAAGGATTCAATACCCTTGAAATTTCACAGGCCTTTGCCGGCCAGAGCATAGGGTTGTGCCTGGACACGCAGATTTATATCCGTCCGGGAGAGGTTATGTGTAAGGTCAGGGAGCGGTTGCCGCATGTCAGCACAAAGCTTAAGGCCAACATATTCTGGATGGGAAACCAGCCGCTTGTTAAGAACAAGAACTATAAATTAAAGGTGGCAACACAGCAGGTGCCGGTGGTGCTTTCGGAAATCCTGAATGTTCTCGACGCTTCGGAACTGTCCTCCATTCGCAATAAGTCTCAGGTCGACCGCCACGATGTGGCTGAATGCGTTTTGGAAACCTTAAAGCCGATCGCCTTCGATGATATTAACTCCATTCCGGAGACGGGCCGTTTTGTCCTTGTGGATAATTACGAGATTTCCGGCGGGGGGATCATCCTGGCGCCGGTGTATGCCCAGGAGACCGCTCTCAATCAGCACATCCGGTCCCGCGAATACAGTTGGGAGAGAAGCGCCATTACCCCGGTTAAACGGGCGTTTCAATATCAACATAAATCCGCCCTTGTCGTCATCACGGGACAGGCGGATACGGGGAAAAGAATCGTCGCCAAGGCCTTGGAAGAAGGGCTTTTTAAGCTTGGCAAATTTGTTTACTTTTTAGGGGTCTCCAATGAGATATTGTCGGCCGGGGCAGATACCAACGACAGGACGCTAGGCAAAATCCGGCACATCCAGCAGCTGGGCGAGATGGCGCATGTTTTAACCGATGCGGGTCTCATCTTGATCGCCAGCATTTCCGATGTGGATGATTATGAGTTGAATGTGCTGAAGTCTCTTAACCGGCCGAACAAGACGATTGTGGTGAATATCGGCGAAAACCGTTTTGGCGAAGGGGAAGTGGATTTAAGTTTGCCGGAAGATGAAACAAGGGACTCCGCCGTTCAAAAGATTCTTGATTTGTTGACGAAGACGGTGGCGCTCGACCCTGAATATTTAATTTAAACACCTGGAAGGATAGTTCAAGATGATGTGGGGACAGAGTCTTGCCGAATTATTTGAGAAGACGGGATTCACACGCTGGCCGCTGTTGTTGTGCTCGGTCATCGGCTTGGCCATCATCATGGAACGCGTTTATTATTTTTACCGGTTGCGCTGTGATGATGAGGGGTGCCGTCGTGAATTATTCTGGCTGTTGCGCAACCCCCCGCAGGGGATTGCGGAGGCAATCCGTTTCTGTCAAAGCAGACCGAATCCGGTCACGCAGATTGCCGCTGTCTATCTTTCGAATCGCGGGAACAGCCATCGGAAGAGCATTTTAAGCCGGGAGGGGTCTTTGGCGATGGAAAGGGTTGAGAACCGGCTCCGGGGTCTGGCGACTATTACGCATGTGGCGCCGTTATTGGGACTTCTGGGGACGGTGACCGGATTGGTTGCGGCCTTTCATGAAATTGAGTTTTCCTCCGGCCAAATCCATGCCCAAAACCTGGCAGGCGGGATTTGGGAGGCGCTTTTGAGTACGGTCTTTGGACTGATCGTGGCGATTCCGTGCATGGTGGCCTATCATGGCTTTGAAAGCTATGCGGACCGGATCGCCCGGCGCATGCAGTTTGTGGTCTCGGAATTGGATGAATTCTTTGGAAACTGTACCGCACATGACTTCAAAACCACAGAGCCGAAAGGCGGAAACGAATCCGTCGACGCGGCTTGAGATATGGCCGTGGCTATGGAGCTGATTCGCACCCGGAAATCACGATTGAGCATGGACTTGGCGCCGTTGATTGACGTGGTCTTTCAACTGCTCGTCTTTTTTATGCTGACTTCCACCTTTGCCCAGCCGGCCATGAAGCTCATTTTGCCTAAAGCGACTGTCACGGATCTTGCGCAGAAGGAAACCATCGTTATCAGCATTGACAAGCAAGGGGAGATCTTCTTAAACAATCGGCCAACGACTTTTGATTCCCTGAAATCGGATTTGCAGGAGGTTATTAAAAAGTATGACGACCCTTCTGTCCATGTCAAAGGGGACCGGGATATGCCTTATAAATTTTTTGTGCAGGTGATGGATGTAGCCAAACAGGCCGGGGCGACCCATGTCCTTATTGTTCATCAGGGAAAGACAGGACGATGAGAGAGTCCTTCTCCTGCAAGACGGACAGGTTTTTCCCCCTGCTTCTCATTTCGCTGACAGTTCATTTTTCTATTCTTGCAATTGGAAAGCTATTGCCTTCAGCGGCCCGATTTGCCGTCGTGCAGGCCCCGCATAGCGTTGAAGTTACTTTAATTGAAGAAAATATCTCATTTCCTCCCATCCAACAATCCATCCCAAGAGAGCCCGAACAGATTCTCCCCGATGCAGGGGATGCGATTGTCTTTAAGGGAGAGGTTCAACGTCCGTCTCAGCCGGCGGATATTCAGCCGGATGCGGTGAAAAATGAACCTCAAGGGGCCAAAACAGCGGCGAAACCACTTTATCATATTAATCCTGCTCCGTCTTATCCCTCTATAGCGCGGCGAAAGGGGTGGGAAGGGACGGTTTTCCTCAGGGTTTTTGTGAAGGAAACGGGACTGGCAGGAGAAATTGCTGTTGAACGAAGCTCAGGCTATAAGATATTGGATGAGACAGCCCTGGAAACGGTTAGGAGCTGGGAATTTGTACCTGCCAAGACCGGTGCGGCACCGTTTGCTTCATGGGTAACTGTCCCGGTTCAATTTACGTTGGTCAGTGAATGATTAAAAAGGAAACTTTGTTTGATGTAATTGTAGAAAGATACTTAACGATGTGTTATAGTAAACCGCTTTGCGGGGGATTAAAGCATGAATATTCTTCTTACTAATGATGACGGGATTTTTGCCGAGGGTATTTATGCCATTTATACGGAGCTTAAGAAGATAGGGCAGGTGACGGTCGTTGCCCCTGATTCTGAACGCAGTTCCGTCGGACACGGGATCACGCTTTCTCATCCCATTTGGTATAAAAAAGTCCGTCGAAAAGGAAAATTTTTTGGATACGGGATCAGCGGCACGCCTGCCGATTGCGTGAAATTCGCTATCGGGGTCATTTTGAAGCGCAAACCGGATGTGGTCGTCTCCGGCATCAATCTAGGGCCCAATGACGGCTGCAGCGTGTTTTATTCGGGGACGGTAGCCGGAGCCAGGGAGGGGGCATTGCTGGGGATTCCTTCTGTGGCGGTTTCTCTGGCGACTTTCATTAATCCTGATTTCTCGTATGCCGCCCAATGCGGGGCCAGGCTGGCAGGGATCGCCCGGCAATGTCATATCCCCCGCGGGACATTCCTCAATGTCAACGTGCCGAATCTCAAAGTCTCACAAATCAAGGGCATCAAAATCACCCGTCAGGGGACGGTTCCCATTCACGGCTCTTTCCGTAAGCGCAGAGACCCCAATCTACGGGACTACTATTGGATGACGGGAAGGATGCCTCTTAAGGGTAAGAGGGACGATCGTATTGATTCCTATGCGCTGCACAACCATTATGTCGCTGTTACGCCGATTCGAAGCGACTTGACCGATTATGCCTCTTTGGATGTTTTGGATGATTCTCTACTCAAGGTGTTTTAACAAGCGGGCAATGGATGATTTCACAAGAGGAAATCTTAGCGGCTAAAATCCTGATTATCGATGATCAGGAGATCAGTGTCCGTCTCTTGGAGGGAATCCTCCGGAAGGCCGGTTATCAAGATATTACCTCCATTCATGACTCTCGCGAGGCCCGGGGGATGTACGCCCAGATGAGACCCCATGCCGTCATCCTGGATTTGCATATGCCGTATCTGGACGGTTTTCAGGTCATGACGCAATTACGGGAGGTTGAGGGGGATGATTATTTGCCCATTCTTGTGTTAACTCAGCTTGAGAACAAGGATTTACGTTATCTGGCCTTGGAATCCGGCGCGAAGGATTTTCTCAATAAACCTTATGACCGCGTCGAGGTGCTTGTGCGTATCCGCAATATCGTTGAGGTCCATATCCTGAATGACCGCCTTAAAGATCAAAACCGGCGCCTGGAGGAGACGGTTCAGAAACGGACAGAAGAGCTGCGTGAGACCCAATTGGATATGGTGCAGCGTCTGGCGCGGGTGGCCGAATATAGGGATCGAACCACAGGCATACATATTATTCGTATGAGTAATTATTCTACATGTCTTGCGGCCAAGGCGGGTTTTAACAGGGAAGAATGTGATAAGATATCGGTGGCGAGTGCCTTGCATGATATTGGGAAAGTTGCCATTCCGGACAAGATACTTCTTAAAGCAAGTCGATTGGCGAAAAAAGAAGGGGAGATCATGCGGACACATGCCATGCTTGGGGCGAAATTGTTGTCGGGAAGCAGCTCAAGGATTATGAAAATGGCCGAAGAGATTGCCCTCACCCATCATGAGCGCTGGGATGGATCAGGATATCCCAAGGGACTCAAAGGGGAAGAAATTCCACTCGCGGGAAGAATTTGTTGTTTGTGCGATATCTTTGACGCCCTCACCAATGACCGCCCTTACAAAAAGGCATGGCCGTTTGAAAGGGCCGTCGAAGAGATCAAGAAAGGAAGCGGTGCCACGTTTGATCCGCATCTCGTGAAATGTTTTTTGGAAATTTTGCCTGAGATTCGTCAGATCAAAGAAAAGTATGACAATGTGAATTTCGAGGATATCGTCTAGGGGATCGTTCGTATTGGGAAGGGGATTTAGGTGCTTCTTTGGGCTTGTCAAGACGAAGCATTCAGCATATAATAAATTTTAATTTGGGATGGAGGCATCATGGAGGAAAAGGCGCAGATTATACTCAACGGCAAGACTTATGAGTTTCCGGTTGTGGCGGGGACAGAGAACGAAAAAGCCATTGACATTTCACAATTAAGAAGTAAAACCTCTTACATAACGCTCGACAGCGGTTTCGCCAATACAGGGGCATGCACGAGCGCGATTACTTTTCTGGACGGTGAAAAGGGAATCCTGCGTTACCGGGGCATCCCCATCGAAAAGATCGCCGAAAAGTCCACGTTCGTCGAGACAGCCTATCTGCTCATCCAGGGTGAGCTTCCCACAAAAGTCCAATTAGAAAAGTTCGCCCATTCCTTCACGCGGCACGCCGCCCTCCACAAGGATATGCTCAAATTTTTTGACGGCTATCCTGCAGCGGGACATCCCATGGGTTTGTTGTCGGCCATGGCGTGTTCTCTTTCCGGCTATTATCCGGAACTGTTGAAGGCTGATTCGAGCGAAGAGGAAATCGAGTTGATGGCCGCCCAGCTGCTTTCCAAGGTGCGGACCATCTCCGCCTATATCTACAAAAGGACGCTGAATCAGCCCTTTATACCGCCGAGAGATGATCTCAAGTATATTCCGAATTTTCTTCACATGATGTTTTCTGCGCCTCAAAAGGATTACAAGATTGAGGAAACGGTCGTCAGCGCCCTTCAGACGCTTCTTATTTTGCATGCCGATCATGAGCAGAATTGCAGCACATCCGCGGTCAGGCTCGTGGGAAGTTCCCGTGCGAATTTGTACGCCTCGGTCTCGGCCGGTGTCTGCGCCCTGTGGGGGCCTTTGCACGGGGGGGCTAACCAAGAGGTGGTTGAGATGCTGGAAGAAATCCACAAGGAAAAGGGGAATATTCACAAATTCATCGAAATGGCAAAAGACCCTAAGGGCAATTACCGTTTGATGGGATTCGGCCATCGGGTTTACAAGAATTATGACCCCCGCGCGCGGATTATCAAAGAGCGCACCTATGCCCTTTTTGATAAGCTGGGCATTCATGACCCGTTATTGGAGATTGCGGTCAAATTGGAGGAGGCCGTCCTGAAAGATGACTATTTCGTTCAGCGTAAACTCTATCCCAATGTCGATTTTTACAGCGGCCTGATTTACAAGGCTATCGGGATTCCCACCAATATGTTCCCTGTGATGTTTGCCATAGGACGTATGCCAGGATGGATTGCCCATTGGAAAGAGATGAAGGGAGATCCTCAGACGCGCCTGGGGCGTCCGCGTCAGATATATATGGGGCCGACGCAAAGGTCATACATCTCCATGGAAGAGCGCCCATAATCCGAGAATGAAACGAAAGGGGTAACCGTGATCGCATACCGACCCTCTGCCCGGTTCGATAAAGAGGCAGCGCTTATTTTGTTAACCAAAGAGCAGATTCAGACAAGGCAATTTCCCTTTGCCGATAAACTTTTGCGTGAGGCGATAGAGGGTTTATCACAGGCCCGTCAGTTTTCAGGCAGGGATGGAGAGATGTTTCCCCTCGTTGCCGGCAAGAATATCTGCCTTGTCGTTGGCGTCGGAAAAAAAGAGAAGTTGTCTTTAACGGCCTTGCGCACGACTGTCCGCAAGGCGTTTCTCTCGCCTTATTTGAAAAAAATCAAGGATGTTGAGGTGATCGTCCCTGAACAAAGAGACGACATCGTCAAGGCCGTTATCGAGGGAATCCTTATCGGGACGTATGCTTGGAGGAAATACCGCACAAAAGACAAAGACGACACAACCGTGGATGACAAGAAGGTATTTCTGGCGGCTGCCCCCAGGAAGATTTACGAAGAGGCTGAAGAGATCTGCGCCGGGGTCAAGCTGACGCGCGATTTGGTCAATGACAATGCGGATACCGTTACTTCTGTCTATGTGGAAAAGGTGATTCGCGATGTTGTGAGGGGCAAAAAACATGTCTCCCTTGAGGTGCTGAATAAAAAAGACCTGCGGCAAAAAGGATTGGGACTTCATTTGGCCGTCAACCAGGGCAGTCCCAAAGAGCCGAAACTTGTGGTTGTCCGATACAAGGGGGCGCCGGGAAAAGGAGATTATACGGCCCTCGTCGGCAAGGGG
>MHGQ01000048.1 GCA_001805645.1 Omnitrophica WOR_2 bacterium RIFCSPHIGHO2_02_FULL_50_17
GACTAAGGGAATGCCGGATCTTTTCTTCCAACAGCCTCGAGATGTATTTCATTGAATCAATATTAGTCGAATTTGGAGCTTATGTCAACAAAATTCTATCTATACGAGATTCTATACGACTTTATTCCTGATACCTCACCGCCAGACCTTCGTCCAGCAACCTCTGGTTCAGATATTCACCGGCGGCCACGACAGCCGGGTCGGGTTCGCCGTTACTTGTATGTCCGTTCCTTGCGCCGGCGCAGCGCAAGGATCCACACGACTTTCCGTTTATTATCCACGTCATAAAGGACCCGGCAGTCCCCTATCCGCAGCCGGTATTGGGCGACGTACTGGTAAATCCCGACGGGCGGTGTGAGCTTGAGAAAACTCTTCTGACCATAAGGATAGGGATCATCCGCCAGCGCCTCGATTGTCTCCATGATTTTATCTTGCAGATCAACGGGAAGGTCGGAAAGAAATCTGCGGAACTTGTCTTCAACGGACTCGTTGGGGAACTTCAGGGCGTAGTTCATTCCTTGCGTTTGGCCCGGACAGCATTGAAAAGGCCGGACACAGCGACACCTTTGGCGCCGGATTTAACGGCTTTTTTGCCTTCCAGGACGGTTTTGATCGTCCGCGGATCGGTTATTTCATCGATGATTTCCACAAGATTCATTATGTCGGCATACGGCAAAATGACATCGACGGGCTGGCCGTGATCCGTGATCACCAGGGGGGTTTTGTCTCTTAAAAACTTGGACAGGTTCTCCTTTAAATCCCTCACCCCGACATGCGGGGCCTTCAATAAATTGATGGCTATACCCATATATTCACTCCTTCCGGCACCAAGGCTAATGTAGCCTCAATTGTGCTCACATTAAGTATAACGCATTTTTCCGGTCCGTCAATGGCTGGTTTCTTTGTATTTCTCTGCTATTTCTTATACCCCTGCGCCAGGCCTTCGTCCAGCAACCTCTGATTCAAATATTCGCCCCTGGCGGCCACGACGGCCGGATCGGTCTCGCCGGGTTTGAAGAAAACCTCCACCAGATACCTGGCGTACTTGTCGCTCTGGTCTTTGTAGGTTTTGACGACGATAAAAGGACACGGCTTGAGGAGTTTCTCCACGAAGCGCTTGGCGCGGCGGCCGCTAAAGAAAAGGCGGCTGACACCGTCGGCGCGCAGGCGCGCGGCCAGGCCGCGCGAGCTCCAGCTCTCCTTAATAGTTTTACGCTCGTAGGCTTGCCGCTTGTTCTTGTCTTCAATGGTGGAAAGAATCTGGTAACGTGTCCAGTCCAATTCAGCAGGCGCCTGCTGAATTGGGTAGGCAATGTAGAACCGGCGCATATAGCGCAAATTGGTCGCGGAAAACCCGCCGCCGTATTTCCGGGTGAGATATTGGGAAAGCCGCTCCACGAGCGCTTCGCCGTACTGGGCGCGGATATTGTTCTTCTGTTCGACGGTGATAATCCGCTTGCCGATTTCCCAGTAGGCGCGGGTGAGGATCAAGGTTGAGGGCGCGGCTGCTTTCGCTCCGGGCCCGGGGTGTAAATGGCGTCGATCTGCTCCAAGAGGGCCTGGTATTCCGAGGCTTTCAGCGCGCTGGGCATACGGATTTTATAACCTATTTGACACGCACATAATGAAGAAGGATCTCATCTGTTTTGTGCAGACGCCGGCAGGCCTCCCGGGCGATATTCAGAATCAGCATGCCGAACAGTTCCTTGTCGGAATCAAAAATCGACAAAAGGGCCGCGAGGGAAAGGACAATCAACTCGGTGTCCTCAACAGCCACCGCGCTGGCAGAATGCGGCTGGATGCCGATGGCGGCGGTCTCGCCGAAACAATCCCCCACCTCAAAGGTGATAATCTCCAGCGGCGTTTCATCCGCATCGGCGATAATCTTGATCCTGCCCGAGCGGACAATATAGATATGACTCGGGCTGTCTCCCTGTTTAAAAATAAAGTCGCCGGCCTTGTACGATACTTTTTGCAAAAGACGGAAAATAGTATAAAGCTGTTTGTCCGAAAGCCCGCCGAAAATGGCAATCTTGTTTAAGATGGGAAGGATGTTTTCAATGTCGAAAAGGGGATAATAGACCTCCGGCTCACCCATAGCGAGCTTATCATACTGCGGTTTACATCGGCCGACAAGATAATTTCCTTCAGGACGCGCCGTTACTTCCTCTTTCCGCCGCTTGTCGTTGGCTTGACGACTTCGATCGCGACAGGAGCACTGACCACACTGCCCCCTTTACTATCTGTTGCCTGAAAACGTATAGAGTATATTCCCGCCTGACGGCTGTTGGGCGTCCAGTTGAATACACCGCTAATCTTGCTAGCACCATCAGAAAGAATCTGAGTTGTGGCCACATTAAAAGTTGCAAGCTTAGGCAGGGAATCCAAGGCCGCAAGGCTTAACTGATCTCCGTTGAGATCATGGGCATTCACAGTAAAGACAAGAGCCGATCCGGTATTAATCTTATAACTTAGATTCATGGGATCAAACTCTGGAGGGACCTCAGCGGTAACAGTAATCGTTACCAGTTCCGAAGCGGTTGACTCCCCATCCGAAACCTCGAACAAAAGATGGTGATCCCCCACCTGATCAGCGGTTGGTGTGAAGGCAAATCTCATCTCCAGGTATCCGGCGTTACTGCTTGTAACATTGAAAACACTGCCCGTCGGCAATTCATCCAATGAGGGATGCACAAGATTCAAATTACTTCCGTTGGCATCCCGTGCCTTCACGGTAAATTCCAGCAATTCATCCTTCCGAACTATCTTGGAGCCGATCGGCTCTAAGACCGGGGCCTCATTGGGCGGGTTATAGAGATAAATGTCGTAGTCTTTGTTGTCTTCGTTTCGATATTCTTCCCAAACGATCTCATCCCCACCGGCATTGATATTTCTTCTGGCCGTCGGGAAAACCGTTATTTGCTGCTTTTGTCCCGTTGTCAGATTATATTCAATGACTTGAGAGCCGTTGGTAAGAGTGGGTTCAATCCAGACTATTTTATTTCCAGACACAGCGAAATAATTCACATACGCGGGGCTGGTCAATCCCGGCATCTTCTGCTGCACGGCGGTTGTGGCGTCATATACCACGAAATCGAATCCACCCGTAAGGGAGTTATAAGTACCGTCCTGCCACACAATACGATTATTCACAACTTCCGGTATGGCATACGTATTCGGCAGGAATACGGTTTTTTCGCCCGTCAATATATTGTATTGAAGTATATTGCGCGTATTATTGTTCGCATCCAGATAATATCTGTTGTGCCAGACAATCAAATCGCCGATGATGCGAGGGTCGGAATTATATCCGGGATCCAACGGAATTTTGCGAAGATCTCCTGTCGTGATGTCATAAAAAAATATAGCAAGATTCGAATCACCGCTCAAATACCCCTGCCAGACAATCCTATCCCCCGCCATATGTAAAGAATAGATGGAAGGGGAATTTATAGGAAGCCTTTCTGATTGGCCAATGTCCAAATGATACAGCATCAAACAATCCAGCAGATACTGATGATAGACAATCTTATTGTCTGCTATATCAAAGACATAGGCATAACTATCCACAAGTTTTTCTACCCCTGTTTTAAGATCATAGATGTATAAGGCGGGGATAGCGGAGAAATCCGCCCATCCGGCCCATTCTCCTGAAATATCGGCGTACCCCTGATAGCCTGCCTTGTTTGTTATCCTTTGAATCAGAGGATTCTCGTGCATGGCACGAAGCTGGATAACATCGTCAAACTCAAGCCCATTGAGCAGAGAAGAGTTAACCCTGACCAGATACATCCCCTCTGTTAAACCACTTGTGGTCATATCTCCCAGGAGACTGTTGGTACCGCTTTGGGCGATGGGCCCATGCCCCAATATCCACGGCTCAAGACTTCCCGCCAACTTGTAATCCAAGGTATAATCCTGAAATCCACTCCCCCCTGCCGTCCCCTTTATCGAGAAGAACGGCTGATCAAGATTTATAAAATCATTATTGGCAGGAGCATTAACCATCGCTGTCAATACCGAATGAACACCGACGGCCATTGAGGCATTGATGCGGCCGTGCCCCGAGTTGATATCAAATCCAGGCATATCGAACTCATCCGCCGAGGCGCGAATAGCCTGCCGGACATCTTCGTTGGAAAAAATGGGGTGACTGGATAAAATTAAAGCCGCCAGTCCAGAGACATGGGGAGCGGCCATCGAGGTTCCGCTGAAATATTTATA
Organism: Omnitrophica WOR_2 bacterium RIFCSPHIGHO2_02_FULL_50_17; assembly: GCA_001805645.1. Classification (GTDB taxonomy): domain Bacteria; phylum Omnitrophota; class Gorgyraeia; order Zapsychrales; family Zapsychraceae; genus O2-FULL-52-10. The sequence goes on from MHGQ01000048.1 coordinate 4,225, forward strand.
CGTATTGCCCGGCGTCGTTGACAACACGCTGACGCCTGGAGCGCTCACATCAAGGATGGCTCCATAATTCGAGAAACTCGCCCTTGTTTCAGAGCTGGAGCTTGCCGCAACGGTAACCGTCTCCTTCATATTGCCCGGACTATAATAAGCCGCATCCTGATTGCTATTTCCCGCGGCAAAGACGACTACGGCCCCTAATCCGTGGGCAAAACGCACCGCATCTTCCGCGATAGAATTGCTCGGACACGGACTGGAACATCCCCAGCTGTTATTAATCACATCGGCGCCGTTTGAAGCCGCATAACGGATGGCAGATGCCAAATGGGAGGTGTACCCTGCCCCCGTATCCCCTAATCCCTTCACCGGCATGATCTTGGCCTTGGGCGCGACACCGACAATGCCCATGCCGTTATTGCCGACGGCGGCGATAGTGCCGGCCACATGGGTCCCGTGGCCGTGCCTGTCTATCGTATCATTGTTAGCGCCGTTAAAATTCCACCCCCGCAGGTCATCCGCGTAGCCGTTGCCGTCGTCATCCACTCCGTTGAGGACCTCGGCGGGATTAGACCATATGTTGGCGGCCAAATCCTGATGCGTATAATCCACCCCTGTATCGACCACTGCCACCGTTATCCCTTCGCCCTGGGCAATATCCCAAGCGGATTCGGCCTGAATGGTCTTCAATCCCCACAGACTCGTCAACAGAGGATCGTTCGGCGTGAAATCCGCCTGCAGGGCATAATCCGGCTGGGCGTATTCAACGTTAGGATTCACCCTGTATTCTTCGACGATCTTTTCAATATCAGCCCCCTCCGCTACCTCTAACATAAAAATACTGCTTAAATCCGGCAAAGATTCCCCGGAACCGCGCTGAGTGCGTTTGGAAAAGAATGTTTTAGTCTTTTCTTCCGATTCTTTTTGTTCCTTCTTCGCCTCGGCCACGTCAAGCCCGTCTTCCTCGAAAAATACGCTTTTCATCTTTTTCACGCCGTGCTTTTTATTCAACGTATGGACCGAAGCAAATTTCTTGGACTTGGCGTCCTGGAGTTTCGCCCCCTTCTCCATCAAACAGTCAGGGCATTCCTCCAGCCCTTTAAATTTGACAATAAAACGGTCTTTGGCGTAGGCGGAATTTTTCTCTCCCTCGGCATACACACAAGTGGAAGTTACTAATAGAAAGGAAAAAACAATGAAAATACTGCTCAAACACCCTGTCTTGAGCTTAATGTCTTTCATCTTCGTACCTCCTAGGAAAGTTAATAATGTATGAGTCCGTCTATAATAAAAAGGCCTGTCTCCTAAGAAATAGGAAACAGGCCTTGTGCCCAAAAGAAGAATTATTCCGTTTTGTATTGATTCGGCAGCTGGCTGTCCTGTTTCTTTAGGACCCTTCCCCGATGTCGCCCTTGGCGAAAGTTCCGACGTTCGCTCCACTCAGATCGGAATTCCGACCGAGAGAAATGAGCGTCGGAATCGGAGTCCCGAC
>MHGQ01000049.1:0-1803 GCA_001805645.1 Omnitrophica WOR_2 bacterium RIFCSPHIGHO2_02_FULL_50_17
AGTGCATTATTAGTCTCATTGCTCTCCGCTCTGGTATTGTTGTAATCGGCAATGACGCCGATGTAGTACGTCCCCGCGGCAACGGTCGGTGGGATCGTCACGCTCGTCGTGGCGGAACTCAACGTCCCCGCCGCCAGACTGCTGATACTACGCGCGCCAATCCATGTATCTGCCGTTGTGATAGCCGTGTCCGTTGACAAGTAAAAACCAACGGAAAAACTGCCCACGCCGCCGACGCCCTGGTTTTTGACGGTATTGCTAATACTGATACTCGCGCCTTTTGTCCCGCTCGTCGGGCCGTACACGTCCGTCATCACCAGATCAGGCAGAACGATCGGAATCGTACTACCTCTCAGGGCATTATTAGTCTCATTGCTCTCCGCGCGGATATTGTCGTAATCCGCGATGGCGCCGATGTAGTACGTCCCCGCGGCAACGGTCGTTGGAATCGCCACGTTCGTCGTGGCGGAACTCGACGTCCCGGCCGCCAGACTGCTGATACTACGCGCGCCAAGCCATGTATCTGCCGTTGTGATGGCCGTGTCCGTTGAGAGGTAAAAACCAACGGGAAAACTGCCCACGCTGCCGACACCCTGGTTCCTAACGGTACTGTCAAGGCTTACGATTGTCCCGGGCGCGGCGCTCGATGGACCGCTAATCTGGGTCATGACCAGATCAGGCAGAACAATCGTGATCCTTGATGACGTACAGCGGCCGTTATTGACCTCATTCGTCTCGCTGACCGTATTGCCGCTGTCCGCCATGGCGCAGACATAATAACTGCCCGGAATTGTCGTTAAAACAGTCAAACTCGTCGAGGCACTGCTGTTTGCCCCTTTGTCAAGGCTGGTGACCGAACGCGTCGCTGAAAAGGCGATATCGTCCGTACCGCCGTAATTCGCGTCCTTGGAAAGAGAAAAGGCCGCCGTAAAACTGCCGGCCGCGGCCGTCCCCTGGTTCAGGACGGTGTTTTCCAGGAAAAAACTATCGCCCGGCGCGGCCATAACCCCGCTTATGATAGAAAGACTGCTTGTAATCAGGTCGGGTACCGGGACATTCACGCTCGCGATGGTGATCTTTTCGCTGTCGGAAAGCGTCCCGTCCGAAACAATAAATGTCACCGAATAACTGCCGGACTGCGAGAACGACGGCGTCCAGTTGAACGTCTGGCCGCTAAAAGTGGCCCCCGCGGGCAGACCAGTGGCGCTGTAGGTCACCACGTCCCCATCCGCATCTGTCGCTGAAACGTTAAAACTCAACAGCGCGCCCTCATTGATGGTTTTTGTGCCAATCGCCTCGAGCACGGGGGCGCGGTTGACATTGTTCACTGTAATCGTGATGGTCTCCGAATCACTCAGGCCGATTGAGTCAGTTACATTGAATGTCACAGCATAACTACCCGCCTGAGTGAAAGTCGGCGTCCAATTGAACCAATAATATGTATTCGGATCCGCCTTGAACGTGGCCCCTGACGGTAGTCCTGTCGCACTGTACACGAGACGGGATCCGTAAGTATCTTCCGCGTGGACCCCAAAAGTCAACTTGACCCCCTCGTTGACACTCCTGTTACTCCTGAGGGCAAAAACCGGCGGCCGATTCTCAATGACCTCAATCGTGATTGTCTCTTTGTCGCTTGAAAGGCCGTCCGTCACGGAAAATGTCACGTTATAATTGCCGACTTGAGAAAGGGTCGGCGTCCAGCTGAACGTCCGGTTGCCAAAAGTCGCCCCTGCCGGCAGTCCTGTGGCACGGTACCATTTCGGGTCTCCGTCGGGATCCGTCGCGCTGACCTTAAAAACCACG
>MHGQ01000049.1:1857-2077 GCA_001805645.1 Omnitrophica WOR_2 bacterium RIFCSPHIGHO2_02_FULL_50_17
TTTACTTTGACTACTTCGATGACTGCAGAAGTTGGAGAATTTGAACTCCAGCCGGCTGTGTCAACAGCGGTGACAGAATAGCGATACTTTCCGGCCGGGAGATTGGATTCGGTATAACTATTATTTGTTACGGTGGCAACCAAAGAAACACTGTTCGAACCATCAATACCCCGGTACACCAAATATTTGTCAATACCGTTGGCATCCGTTGAGGCGGTCC
>MHGQ01000049.1:2131-3000 GCA_001805645.1 Omnitrophica WOR_2 bacterium RIFCSPHIGHO2_02_FULL_50_17
TGGTCGGGGGTGTTGTATCAGAAGATGAATCAACGAGCGCGGCTCCAGCCAGCTGGCCTGGCACTTCTCTATAGAGAGCGGTATAGGACTGCTCGGTGTCATCTGGGGTTATACATGCAAAGATCTCCCCCGTGGTAATCGTGTATTCTGTATCAATGCCCTCAGCATCGGAGTGTATGCTGCCAAACCCAAACATTGCTTCTTGATCCCAACTTCCATCAGGGTTGTATGTTATTGGATAAAAGCGTTCATCAACAAAAATAGGCTCATTTATATTGCCATCGGGATAGCTTCCTATGTAGGTGCTGAACTGGCCGGTAAAATTACCGGTATCGTCGGTCAGGAGAACTAATCCTTCTCCATCTAGCTCATAAAAATTATCATAATATAAAGTAGTTATTCTTCCGTGCTCATAGGATATATTCCAATTTCCTATCTTCTGGATAAAAGTACCACCATAATTCCAATATAAGTCAGTGATATTGTCTACCACCTCATCCGTTAGTATTTCTACGTGACCCGTCAAAGTGACGGGAAAGAATCCATCACTTTCAAATCCGCGCTGTTGCTCCATGCTGTTTGTCTCATCGTTGAGAGTACCAATGACGATATGCTTAACATTCTCCGGAAGCCCATTCCTCCCCAGCTCATTAAAGAATGCCGCGGTGTTACCTTGCGCAAAAGATTGGCTCCACAAACTCAAGAGAAAATTAAGATACTCAGGCTGACCGTAGCTGCCATAAAGAGGAGCTATGGAAATCATTACGGCGGCATCAATCTTATTCATATCAACCAACCCTTTGGCTGTGGCGGAATAGACTACGGCCGCGCCCATACTGTGCTGTTCAAAAACGATAGAGATTTTATCA
>MHGQ01000049.1:3078-6266 GCA_001805645.1 Omnitrophica WOR_2 bacterium RIFCSPHIGHO2_02_FULL_50_17
TAATCCGCGTAAAAAACCTGGTATTCAGCCGGATCATATTTGTCCCCCAGGGTCAGCACATCCTCATAGTTGCTTGTAAAAAACCCATACCCATGGGTAATAACTACCGGTTTTCTATTGGTGTCAATGAGACTACCATCATTGCCAACATCAACATAATTCCCATTGTCATCGACGGTTTTTAATGTCAGACCTCTAAACGGGTTTACTATTTTTCCCAATACTGTGGTTCCGCTCCCTGATTCCGGCAATGGGGGTTTCTGTCCCTGGAGGAACAGCATCTGGCCATCGCCCGGGATAAGATAAGATATAACATCACCTCCATCATCATATGCAAGCATGATGCCGTCATCAACAATGGTCCCTGTCTGTTCAACACCGTCTACCATAGTAGTAACAGTGTAACGAGTTATTTTATTTTTGTAAGATGAGACTACACCATCACTCGTGCTTTGTGTGGTGGTGGTGCCGGTGGTAGTGCTGGTGGTAGTGCCGCCGGTGGTAGTGCCGGTGGTAGTGCCGGTGGTAGTAGTATCGTCTGCCCCTCCCGTAAATATTTCATCTATTTCTTCATTGACATCATTGATAAACTTAGTCAGCCAGGAGGCTTCGGCATGCCCTGGTTTAAAACCTGACAAAATAAGAAAAATTAAGCACATCATGAAAATGCAATTCTTTAAAAACTCCCGTTTTTTCCGATATTGGTTATGCATGGTATACCTCCCGTGGCTGTTGGGTGCGTTCTCATTTATGGGTCAAAAAAAAGCTGCCGAAGAATGGTTATCTTCGGCAGCTCGGCGGTCATAGGTAAGCTTGTTTACGTTATCGGTGCGTTCGGCGATCGTAGGTTCTTTACCTTTAGACCCGTAACTTTGCGCCCTCCGGTTTCCCGGAGTTTGCCTTTTCGGATAGTCTTCGTTGATTCATCCAACGAAGATGCCCAAAGTATACAACACCAAAGCCAAAAAACAAGGCCTCCCGACGGGTTCCAAGAAAGCGTTTTCTTTAAATTTCTGTTTCCCGTCGCTGATTATAGATTGAAATTGGGTCAAGGCCGAAAAAAAGGCGGCTGTTCGTTTGAACAGCCGCCTTTGGAAGGTTTTACGGCGTCTCCTATTTGGCGTGGTCGGATTTCTTGATGTTTAAGACATCAAGATAACGGGCCGCAATGTCCTTGCCGGCCAGACCAAAGGCCAAGGCAATGGCAAAGACCATCCCGCCGACGAAAATCGTGTAGTGACTGCCTTCAAACAGGGAGACAAAACCTATTTCCTTGAGGAACATAATGGTCACAAAGACCATGATGGCATATTTGCACAAGCGGCTTACGGCATCCGGCAAAGGCATATCCGTATTTTTGGCGACAACATACACCATGCTGGATACAACTTGGGCGATAAGCATACCTATCGTCAAAACGAGAATACCCCCAATGACGCTCGGTATGAATCCCAATACGGCATCCAGCAGTCCGGAGACAGCGGTTAGCCCAAAGGTCTTCACGATCATGATGAGGACCGTGATGATAAGAACCAGATAGGTCAACCGGCCGATCAGCTCACTTGGCCTTTCTTTAACCCCGCCGTTTTTGAGGACATGGGCTATCCCCATCTTCTCGGCCACCTTGTCGAACTCAAGAATTTTCAATAACCTCATCAGGAGTCTCTCAAAGGCATGCGCAAAGACGTAGCCGACAATGAGGATTGCCAAAGCCAGAAGCAAAGTGGGGATAAAGTGTGCCACCCGGAGCATCATATCCCTCAAAGGCTCCAAAAGAATGGCGTCGTATTTCATCTCTTTTCCCCTCCTTTCTCATCGGCCAGCATACCCCCTGACAGGCGTGATTAAATCTCCCAACGATTTAATCATTCGGCCTTTCGGACAGATTTTGTTCCCAGGACAGGAACAGAATCTGGCTACCGGCTGACGTCATTTTCACAGTCTGCAGAATTCGCAGACCTTTAGATCACAATGTAAATATACCATACATTTGTGTGCACACCTATGTGTGGTCTATTCTATCAAGAAAACGGTTTCTTTTATAAAATAAATAAATCTGTGTATATTGTAATTGATTATATTGTAGCGAGTTACAACTTGTCTAAAAACGGGAAGAGACTTGGCGGACAGGCGTAAGTCGTGCTATCCTCTTGACAAACACAGACTTCAATAAGCCAGCCAGTAATAAAGGCTGCATATCACGGTGAAGACAATCAGAAACAAACCCATGAACCTTGTATTGCGGATTTCTTTCGGCATGGAGATCGGCTCCATACGCCAGTTAATCAGCTCATAAAATCTTTTTTGTATCTCGATGACTTGCATAGGATTGCGATACACAAAAAACCCTAAAAATAAAGCCATAAGGACAATCACAAAAAACAAAATCTTTTCCATCATTTCATCCCCCTCTTTGTCTCATCCATACGATAATGCCGCCTGCGGCTATAAAAATCGGCATGGCCCAGAGAATGACGGCAACTATGCGTTTCTGCCGGCTGGTCAAGTCCAAACGCTCGACCCCTGCGTCCTTACGGTCAATAAAAACCTGGTAATCCATCTCCGAGAGCCAGTTGATCACGTTCAGACCCATCTCAGCATTGCTGTATTGACCGATAAAAGCGTTGCTTAAGAAATCGGCGTCGGTAAAGACTGCCAGGCGCGTATCGGATGATTTCTCTTTCCCAGCGCCCCATGATAATCCTGTCGAGGGGGCCGGGACTCCGACTTCCGACGTTTCCGTAGGAACGTCGGATCCTTTAGGCTCCGCCATCACAAAGGCAATCGGCACCGGGCCCGGCCTGTCTAAAAACTGGTCATATTTAACCAACAAATTTCTGTTAGTCTCACCCCAACTTTTATCGTCGGAAGCCGTCAGCACCAAGGGGGCCACTTTAACGGACCCTCTGCGGTTGCCCAGAATGGAGATGGAGCGCGGACGGATATAGAATGTGTAGTCCAAATCCCTGACGATGGCCTCATGCGGCATATAATTGCGCGTGGCGGGGCTTCCCACATCCCCGCTGGCATGGCTGGCGAGATCCACCACGGTATCGTTGGCAACGCGCACCCCCCAGGACGCCAAGAGACTATTCAGGGATGGATTCTTCTGCAGCTCATCGTCCGTCAAGGCCTTATCAGGGGTGGTGATGAGGGTATGTTCCACAAGAAAAAGGGCATCGCCTCCC
>MHGQ01000049.1:6282-149475 GCA_001805645.1 Omnitrophica WOR_2 bacterium RIFCSPHIGHO2_02_FULL_50_17
GGACAATCTGTTCTTCGTCCGCCGCAAGCGGCTCACGGGGGCCGGCAATAACAAGGACGTCGCAGTCCTCCGGAATCCGTCCGTCCGCCGCCAAAAACACGCTGCTGCTTTCCATATTGTTTTTGGCCAATAACTGCGTCAGAGTCTTTAACCCCTTATCTTCCTTACTTGTTATGTTATATTCCCCATGCCCCGCCAGGAAATAAACGCGCCGTGTTTCCCTCGTCACGCGCATAAGGGCGTTGGTCACCTGCTCTTCCGTTAAGGGGGCGTCGGTAAAATCCACGTCTTTCCTGCCGCCGGAGGCCTGGACGATAACCTTCTTTTCCTTGCCGCTTATGACATTTCCGAACTGGGCCGCATAGCCGATCTCAACGAGGGGGTCGACAATGGAGGTCTTGATTTTCCCGCCGGAGAGGCGCTCATACTCCTTAAATAAATCTTCCAAATATTTAGGCGGCAGGCCGACATAAAAGGCGGTGAATTCGACATTGTTTTTTAACGACTTTAAAAAACGGGCCGTCGCCCCGCTAAGGGTATGCTGCCTGGCCTTTGTCAGATCCCAGCGCCTGTCATAGCGAAAAGCCAGGTAATTGACCGCCACCGTAACGCCCCCTAAACCGGCGAGCGCCGACAACAACACGGCGTATCGCAAAAAACGCGGCGTCTTGACCGCGGCTTCTTTATGGCTCCTTAAAGCCCAAAACGCTGTCAGGATACAGATAAGCCCGGCAAGAGAGACCAACGCCTCGGTGTTGCCGACATGAACCCTGATGTAAGAAAGGCTTAACCCATACAAGAGGTCAAGGATGCCGACGGCAAAAAGCCAAGGGGCATTTCTATATTTTGCGGATGACCTTGTTATCTCCATAAACGATTATCTATACCTGCCCTTGTCAGGATAAGGCAAAAGAGGATGCCGCTTACATAATAAACAAAATCGGATATCGTGATGAGGCCGACGCTAAAGTTGGCCGCATGGTTGCTTGTGGAGACATAATGAATAACGGGCTGTAAGGGTCCGCCGACATACTTGATGAAGCTCGCCGAGAAATACAGCATAAACAAGATGAGATAGGAACTGAGGGCCGCCACCACCTGGCTGCGCGTCCAAGAGGAGGCGAGGATGCCGACGGCAACGAATAATGCCCCCTCCAGCCATACACCTAGAAATCCCGTCAAGGCGGCCACGCGGTCCGGCCGGCCGAAGCACTCGATGAGGGCATAATAAACGCCCGTCATCAAAAGAATGAGGCTGAAAAAAATCAGGCTCCCCAGATATTTTCCCAGCACAATGGCCGTCGGGGATGTGGGGGTCGTCATCAGAAATTCCATGGTGCCGCCCGATTTCTCCTCGGCAAAAATACGCATGGTAAGAAGCGGCACCAGAAAGACGAACATAAACTCCATCACCAAGAAGACATCCCGCAAGGTCGCCTCCCTGTTTTCTTCGATAATCATATAAAAAAAGATATGAAATATCGAAAGGGTCACAATCAGGATGATATAGGCGACCGGCGACTTGAAATAACCGGTCAATTCTTTTTGGGCGAGGGTGAGAATCTTATTCATCGGCTCGCTCGGGCTGCGGAGGATTCAATCTTAAGAAAACATCCTCCAGGCTCAATGGATGCTCCTTGACCTCCAGGACTTGAATGCCTGCGGCCAAGAGAGGAGAAATGAGGTCGTTGGGCGTTACTCCCTCCCCCATTTCCATCTCCAGGACATGGGTCTCCCCGTCGCAGGAGATAGGCGCCTGTCCTGAAAAACTCAAGCTTGTCATCATTCGCGCAACCCTATCCCTTTCGCCTTTAAACCGCACACGGATTTTAGGAGGCGCCCCCCCTTGCGCCAAAAGCCCTTTCAGCGATTCATCTTTGATGATCTCTCCCCGGTTGATAATTAAGACTCGCTGCGCGAGATGCTCGATCTCGGAGAGGATATGGGTGCTGACAAGAACCGTGCGTTTGGATTCGATATCCTTGATGAGACGGCGCACCTGCTGAATCTGGACGGGGTCTAAGCCGCTGGTGGGTTCATCCAGGATCAAAAGCTCCGGCTCATTGATGATGGCCTGGGCAATGCCGATTCTTTGTTTATATCCTTTGGAGAGATGGGCAATGGGCTTGTTCTGAACATACAAAAGACGGCAGTCGTCTAAAACGCGGTCAATGCGCGAGCGCATGTGCTTTACAGGGACATCCTTGAGCTGAGCGGCAAATTTTAGATACTCCCGGACCGTCATATTCGGATAAAGCGGCGGCGTCTCCGGGAGATAACCGATATATCTTCGGATAGCCAATGAATTTTTATCAACATCCTTCCCGCCGACAAACACCCTGCCGGAGGTAGCCGGAAGATACGAGGTCAGAATCCGCATTAACGTCGTCTTGCCGGCGGCATTTTTGCCCAGAAAGCCGACGATCTCTCCTCTGCCGATCTCAAAGCTGATATCTTTCAGGGCCGGAATCCTGCCGAAATATTTAAAGACGTTCTGAACGGTAATCATAGGGGGAAAACTTCTCTTTTAAGGCATGACCGGATATGGTAGGCCACGATACCAAAGGCAACCGCCACGTTCAGGGAATTTTTTATCCCTGCCATCTCAATATCAATGGTGGCATCGCCGCAAGGGACAACGGGGGTGGAAATGCCTTCGATTTCATTGCCGATGACAAGGCAGACAGGAAACTGAGGTTTGAATTCATCATAAGGGATGCTCTCTGTCGTCTGCTCCAAGAGGACAATCTGATAGTGCCTCTCTTTCAAGTCCTTTATGACCGAAAGGATATCCTTATGGTATTCCCAGGGGACGCGGCGCTCGGCGCCCAAGGCTGTCTTGGCAATCTGGGCATGGGGCGGATAACCGGTTATCCCGCACAGCCACAATTTCTCCACGCCTGCCCCGTCGCAGGTGCGGAAGACCGCCCCGACGTTATGAAGACTGCGGATATTGTTTAAGATGACACATAAAGGCAGCCGCACCTCTTGAATCTTTTCTTTCTGCCGCCCGACGATCTCTGTGGGCGTTAATTTACGCACCGCGGACAACTTTGTCTGTATCATCGCTTCCCCAAATTTTCGATAATAGGGGTATACCCCTAAAATATTATTTTACTCCCTCTTTGCCCAAATGCAGTTCCAAATCACGCGTGCCGTCATTTAAGAGCACCTTGTCCGGTTTTATGTCCAAAACCGTGCAGGGGCCGATCCTGCCTCCTATTTCAACAATCTCTCCGTCGATAATCGCGCTGGGCCTGACCGTATCCCACAAAATACCGTTGAGGATAAGCCGCTGAGGTCCGCCGGAAGAAGAACTGACAAAAGGATTCCTTCCCCAGTCTTCAAATGTACTCTTTTTCTTCGGGGGCACAGGAGTTGTGGGAATAGACCCGCTTATTTCCACTGCGCCAGGAAGGATATTCTGAGAATCCGAACCCTGGCTGGGACGCGGCCCGGATCCCAGTACCCGAAACGCACGCACCCACACCAAAATCCCAAGGACGACAAGGACAGGCAATATAATCTTTAGCGTTTTTTCCCTGTTCATGGCTATGGCCTTAAATACACATCCAGCGTCAAATTCGATCGGACGCGGGGAAGAATGGACTCCTCCCGTCGTATCGCAAACTTTTTGACCGCGACGATGCCTTCCGTCGAGTCTTCCAGGACCCCCAGAAACAGCCCCAAATCTTTGTATTGCGACTCAATTTCCATGCCAATGGGCAGGCGTTGATACGCCGGATTATCTGTCTTTTCAATTTCCAGCGGCGTGATAGACAAAAAGTTGATGTTGAAGGCCTTCCCCTGTTTTGTGATTTCATCCATAACCGAAGAGACCTCTTCACGCGCCAGCAAACGCCCTTTCAGAGAAATGCCCCTGCCCTTCTCCAGGGTGCGATGCACCGTGTCTAATTCCTGCTCAAGGACGCGCAGTCTCTCGCCGGCCAGACGGACCTTGCCGGCCAGCGGCCATATGAAAATTATAGCAACAAGGATAACAACCGCCCCTGCCGCCGACATTATTATAAGTTTACTGTTCCATTTCATGGCTGTCCCCGCCAGGATCATTCGGCCTCGCAAAGAATTTCAAACTCCGAGGACTCCGTCTCCTTTTCCTTCTTCTTGGATGTCACCAATTTGACATTCTTGAACAGACCTCTCTCGAGAGTCAGCATAAACTGAGAAAGGATAACCTCCGCATCCCCCCCGCCTCTGATGACCCCTTTCAGAGACAGCTTATCATCCTCTGCATTCAACTCAACCAGATACATGCGGTCCGCAACAACATGGCTCAGCTCTTTTAAAACCTCCTGCCAATGGGGACTTTTCTGCCTTGCCTCGGCCATGAGGATTTTCATTTGGTATTCGCTGAACTGCGAAAGGAGACTCTGATATTCCCGCCCGGCGGCCTCCAGTTTCTTCTCGGACACGCCCCATTGGATACGCATCCCCGCATAAAAGAGGAACGTGATAACAACGAGCGCCGTCGCGACGGCTTCCAGGGAGACCTTCTCGATGAATCGTTTGGTTTCTTGCTTCAATTCCAGAGGCAGGAGATTGATATTTTCCTCATCCGTAAAATTCGCCGATTCTGCCCCATGCATCGCCGCACCGACGGCCAAATTGAATAAATGGGATCCCCGGCCATCGCTGACACCTGCCGCCGCAAGTATCTTGGCTGTCCCGAAGGCGTCGCCGACGGATACTTCAACCCCCAGCTCGCTCTTTAAAAACGCCGCCAATCCCTTCAAAGCGGCGCCGCCGCCGAATAAAAGAATCTTATCCACCTTGCCCCCGATGGATTCTTCCCGATAAAAATCCAAAGAGCCCTCAATATCGCCGACCAATTGCTCAACTTCAGGCCGGATAAGGGAAAGGACCTGATTCATCGAAATCTTTCCGTCAATCCTCTCTTCGGATTCAACCTCAGGGAGACCGCATGTCTTTTTCACCCGCTCTGCCTCTTCCAAACTGAGATCCACTTTCCCCTGCTCCGAGAGCAGGGTGCTCCTTAGGGCCTCGGTGATATTCCTGGAGGCCACGGACAGCTTACGGGAAAAGACAAGGCGCGCCTGTCTGTAGATATTCAGCTCTGTCATGGCCGCCCCCATCTCAACGACGGCAACGGTCTCTTCCCCGTGCCTGCCGGCAGGCACGGCGTACTGTTTTGATCCCGCTAACAGGCTCCGCATGGCCTCGGAGACAGGAATAAGAGAGGCCGCCTTAAGACCGCACTGCGAAAAGACGGATAATAGATTCTCAACAGTCTCCTTCGGAGAGGCAGCAAGCATAATGCGCAGCTTTTTACCCCCTTTGTCCGCAACCTCACCGGTGACGGCAAAGTCCAAAACCGCCTCCTCTAAAGGGAAAGGAATGGAATTTTTGGCCTCCCAGTGCACGGCCTCTGCCAATTCCTGCCTAGGAATAAGCGGCGTTATCAAATTTCTCGTGCATGTCTTGGGGCAGCTCACGACAGAAACGATCTTCGCCTTCTGAGTATCCATGCCACACAAGGCTTCTTTCAATGTGCGGACAACAGCCGGCGGCCTATCCTTCTCCTCAACGGAAGGAATTTCAGCGTAAGTGATTTTATGCAAAGACCATCCTCCTAAGGTCTCGACGATCTGAGCCGCTTTAACCGAACTCGCGCCGATATCGATGCCGATAATAGAAGACGGCCGGCCTAACTTGGCGAGATAAGATTTGCACCTAACGAACACTTCTCGGTTTATCTTTAACATCTGTGTTACCTTAACTTTCACCTACCAGCTTGTCACAAATTTTCCCTGACCGAGAATGATACTTTGAATCTCATTGCTGTTATAAGTTTCGTATTCGGATATAGACGGATCTGTTCTGGTGCTTGCCGTGATGTATATCCGCTGATAACGCACCGTCACAGCATCAAAATCAACGGTTGTTACGCTTCCGTTAATCGTCTCAACCGGGTTTGAAACCGCGCTCCAACTTGTGCCGTTGCTGGAAGACTGTATCTGGTATGTCGTAATTTTATTTCCCGGGGGCTCGTCGAACGCCACCCTGTCAAATGTCTGAGCGCTCCCTAAATCCATCGCCAGCCACTCGGGACTTCCGGCGGAAGGAACGCCATTGGCACGCCATTTTGTGCTGGTTTGGCCGTCATTGGCTTTATCAGGAGTATCAACCCCCTTGTAAGAAGAGGCTGATGCCGTTGCCGTCAGGGAAAGATTGGTCAACCCTGAGGTTGTAGTAGAGATATTTCTCTCCTCCACCCTTCTCTTAGCAACCGGATTGGTATCATTGGGGACATATCCCTCAGAGACAATGGTATATGTGCTATCGCCGTTATCCGCGGTCGTTACCGTATAGGTGCCTGCGCCGAAGGAGATATCCGATTCCCCCCACCCCACACTCTGTCCGTCCGTCGTCAATGCCCACCGCGCCTTGGCCAGACCCGCCTCAGCGACATAGTAAGCCTTCGCATCTATAAGCTCGGCGCCGGCATTTTTTATATCATCACTCACCATAACCACAAACGCCAGGGCAATGATCGTTAACCCCACCAGGACAGCGAAGGCGGCGATGAGGGCTGCCCCCTTTTCCTCTCCCCTCAAATCTAAACTGGGCTTGCGATGTCCATTCATTGGTTTCTTGCATAAGCGCTGGACGCCAGGGTCAATGTCTCATCGTCTTTGTCCATTGTCAAACTAACCGTAATAACCCGTATCCCATCACGTTTGGTCTGGGTGCTTGTACCGCCGGGCGGATTCAAGAGGGTATTGTTCACATCCAGGTAAGAAAGCCCAAAGGTCTGGACATTCGAGGCCAGGATGGTTGTAACCGCCCCTTCCATCCTTATCAGATTACTGCCGCTGGTATCGAGTGACACCGTCTCATCGGTCCCATTGCCGTCCAAGTCCGCCAAAAAAGTGATCTGATTATCCTTGGCATCCGTGATGCTGTTGGTCTGGCCCAGCTCGCGGATCATCCGTGCCATCGCTGAGCCCGCCTCCTGCCGGATCTGGGTCCGGTCCAAGGCCGTGCCCCATGTTTTGATTGCGACGGCAGAAATCCATAAGACAGAGACGGCCAGAATCGAAAACAAGACGATGACAATAAGAACTTCGGTTAAGGTAAATCCTTTATTCATCAATTTTTGGATATATAGGTGACAAGAGGGACACTCACCTCATTGGCCTTGAATGTCCAGTAGGTCGTCACCGTCACCTGCTTTAAATCCGTCTGCGCGGTGGCAACACTGACCTCTCTCTGAAAGCCGGCAAAACCCGATACGCTTGCTTTAGCCTCATTGACAATCCCGGTGTCAAAATCAAGATTTTTGATTTCCTCCAGCCTCCGTTGGGAAAGATTCACGGCAATGACGGTATTTTCCGCATCAACGCTCGTAGCGAGGGCGGTGCTGAAAAGTCCAAGAACAGCCATAACACCCACTGTGAAAACGATAAGGGTCAAGAGGATTTCCAGTAACGTGAAACCGAAGGTTCTGCGAAGCAAGCCGCACCTTTCCGATCGCATCAGGGCTGGGCATCCCGTCCGGCGTTGGAGACATAGATACAGCTCGAACCGTTTGTTTCTACAACAGCATCGCTGGTGATGGTCGCACTGCCGTTGCCGCTGGATCCCACCGAATAAATGACATAAAACTTGCTGTTGGTTCCGCCCAGGACATACCCGTAATCGGCGCCGGTGGAGCTAAAGGGGTCTGTGGGAACGTAATCAATGATATTGGGAACAGCGGAGGCCAAAGCGGTCTGGAGGGCTGAGGAGCCTGTGGCCGGATAGGCATTATTATTATGGATGTAATAACTCTCGACGGCCGCCTGCAAGGTTCTTAACTCCGCCTTGGCCTTGGCGATGTTGCCTTCGTCCTGCATCCCTTTAAAGCGCGGGAGGGCCAGTCCCACCAAAATGGAGATAACCGCAATGACAATCAATAATTCAATGATTGTAAAACCTTTTTTTCCCGTCATCTCCCCCGTCCTTTCCTCTAATTTATGGCGACCTCAAGGTCTTAATCATATCAAACATCGGCAAAAGCATCGAGGCCATGATAAACCCCACGACAGCCCCCAGAATAACCAGCAGGATCGGCTCGATAAGCGTCGTCAATTTGCGCACCGAGAATTTTATGGAAGTATCATACAGATCGGCCACCTTATTCAACATATAACCCAATCTCCCCGTTTCCTCTCCGACAGCAATCATCTGGACGGCATCCGGAGGGAATTCTTCGCTGACTTTGAGGGGTTCGGCAATTCTGTCGCCACGCTCAACGCCCTCGCGCACATTCCGGACGGCCTGGCCGATAATCTCGTTATTCACCACATCGCGGACAATGTCCAGAGACTGTAAGATAGGAACGCCGCTTTCGACAAGGGTCGCCAGGGTACGGCTGAAACGGGAAATGATCACCTTGCGCACCAAAGGCCCGACCACCGGCACGTCTAGCTGCAGACGATCAAACCACAACCGTCCCATTTTTGTCTGAACATATTTACGCATGCCAAAGATACCTAAGCCGAGTCCCAGCACAACAAGATACCATGCCTTTTTTAACCCCACGCCGAATTCATAGACAATAATGGTCGGCACGGGCAGAGACACGTTGCTCTCTTTGAAAATCTCCACGAACTGCGGGATGACAAATGTTACGATTAATATTATAACAAGAAGTCCCGCGGAAAGTAATATCATCGGATAAAAAAAAGCACCCTGGATTTTCTGCCTTAGCTCCTCCTGTTGCTCGACATAAACCGCCAGGCGGCTTAACACCAAATTCAGTTTACCGCTTGTCTCGCCGGCCTTAACCGTATGGATAAAAACCTTAGGAAAAACACGCGCATGTTTCGCCAGGGCATCGGAGAAAGAGGACCCGGCCTCGACCGATCGGCCGACATCCTCAATAATCCTTTTCAGCTTTTTGTTCTCGGTCTGCTGGGAGATTGTCCGCAGACTGCTGATAATCGTCAGACCCGACTCAATCATGTTTGCAAGCTGGATATTAAAAAAAATAATATCTTCAGACCGTATCCTCCTTAAGCGGCTGCCGATACCCTCCAGATTAATTCCCGGGATAGCCTCCCGAATCTGAATGGGCATATAACCCATCTTCCGCAGTTTATCGGCCACCTCGGCCGGCGAGAGGGCGTCCAAAGTCCCCTGGACAAGCTTGCCGTTTTCGTCCCTTGCTTTGTAGAGATATGTGGACATAGAAACTAAAGAACTAAGAAACTCAGAAACTAAAGAACTAAGAAACTCAGAAACCGAAAAATGAAAAACCAGAGAACTCAACAACTATCCTTCAGCCATTTCTTTCTTCCTCACACTGGAACAAAAGGCCTTCAATTGTCGGACTAAATTATCCGCTCTTTTCAGATATCCCTCATGCTTTCCTTCATCAATATAGTGATCATCTAACGCACAATCCAGACACGCCACAACTTCATTGACGGAAGTTAAAGAATTATTCAAAAAGCGACTGAAATCCTTGTCTGAATATCGGTCAGAACCTTCGGCAATATTGAGGAGCACAGAATCAAGGGCCCTCCACAATTGCGAACTCAGCGCATATTGTTCTTCTTTGGGAAATATCTTTTTGGTCAACGTCTTTAAATCCTTACGAAACTCCCTTGCATCTTTATAAACCGGAAATTCCCGAAATCGAAAAATATTGCTCATCTGCTTTTCTGTTTCCCGTTTTTCAGTTCTTCGGTTCTTCAGTTTCTCAATCTTTCTATTCCTCCTGCGTCACGCGCAGGACTTCCTCCTGGGATGTGAGCTTCTGCGTGACCTTCTCCAGGCCGTCCTCGCGCAGCGTCTTCATCCCCGCCTTGATCGCGGCCTTGCGGATCTCCTCGGACGAAGACTTCTGTGTAATAAGCTGCCGGATGTCCTCATTAAGAATCATCAACTCATAGATCCCCATCCGCCCTTTATAGCCCGTATTCAGGCACGCCTTGCATCCCTTGCCTTCGCAGCCTTTACAAAAAAGCCTGACCAGCCTCTGGGCAATCACGCCAATCACAGACGAGGAGATAAGATAAGGTTCAATCCCCATATCCAACAGCCGCGTGACGGCCCCGGGGGCGTCATTGGTATGGAGTGTGGCAAATACCAAATGCCCTGTTAAAGCGGCCTGAATAGCGATCTCGGCCGTCTCCAGGTCTCTGATCTCGCCGACCATAATGATATCGGGGTCCTGTCTTAAAACAGAGCGCAGGCCTTTGGCAAATGTCAAATCCGCCTGGAGGTTCACCTGAATCTGACGGATGCCGTGCAAACGATACTCCACCGGGTCCTCGATCGTGATAATATTTTTCTCAGGCGTATTTAAAATGTTCAAGGAGGCATAAAGCGTTGTTGTCTTTCCCGAACCCGTCGGGCCCGTGACCAGAATAATCCCGTGCGCCTGCTTAACGAGCTTCCGGTAGTGAGTCAGAGTCTCCCGGGCAAACCCCAGTTGCTCCAGCCCCAAAACCGCGCTGGTCGCATCCAAAAGCCGCATGACGACATTCTCCCCGTAAATGGTGGGGACACACGAGATGCGCAGGTCGATCTGTCTGTTTTCCATCTTCATGTGAAACCGGCCGTCCTGGGGCCTGCGGCGCTCGGCGATATCCAGGTTGGCCAGGACCTTGATGCGGGAAATGATCGCGGATTGAAAATGCTTCGGAGGCGACTCTTTCTCGTAAAGGACTCCGTCAATGCGGAAACGTATCGCAAGGCTCTCCTCCTGCGGCTCGACATGAATATCCGAGGCGCCTTCCCTGACAGCCTCCATCACCATGATATTGACGAGGCGCACCACGGGGGGTTCATCGGCGATACCTGCAAGACGCTTGAGCTCGACCTCTTCGCCGTCCTTGATGCCCAATTTGTGTTCATCCAACCCCTTAATCACCTCTTCCATGCTGCCCCGCACCCCGTAGTATTCATCGAGGGCCTTCTTGATTTCCGCCTCCGTGGAGACGGCCGGCTCGACAGTCAACCCCGTATTCATCCTCACCTCATCCAGGGCAAAAATATTCATAGGATCCGCCATCGCGCATGTAACATTCCTGCCGATCTTCAAGATGGGAATCAATTGGTATTTCCGTGCCAATACCTCCGGCACACAGTCAATGACCTTGGTGTCAATCAGATAATTGCTCAGCTCGATGCGCGGGATATCCATCTGCCTGGCCAGGAAGCTGACCATATCCTCTTCGCTGATGGCCCCCTTCTCAACCAAAACTTTTCTCAAAGGCCTGCCTGTCTTCCTCTCTTCTTCCTGGGCCTCCTGCCATACCTTTGAGGTAATCACCCCCTGCTCCAGCAGCCATTCCCCTAAAGATTTTTTCTCTCGTCGTGGCATCTTATCCTCACACCTCCTCTAATCTTCCCCCAGCAGTTCCTTCACTTTCCCGACCAGAAGCTGAGGGTCAAACGGCTTTGTAATATAGGCATTGGCCCCCACTTCCTTTCCCAAATCCCTGTCTTTGTCTTGAGCTCTTGCCGTAAACATGATAATCGGGATCTTGGCAAACCGGGCATCCATCTTCAAGAGCCCGCAGACCTTATAACCGTCCATCTTAGGCATCATCACATCCAGGATGATCAGATCCGGTTTTTCTTTCTTGGCGACGTCCAAGCCCTCCTGCCCGTCACAGGCCGATATCACATCATATCCATGGGCCTTCAGTCTCATCCCCACCATCTGAACAATGACTCTCTCGTCGTCCACAACTAAAATTTTCTTAGGCATTATTCCCCTCTCCCAGATGCTTCCGTATTTTTTCCAGCAGTTCCTTGTCATTAAACGGCTTGACAATATAATCCTTGACTCCCTCGATTTTAAATATCTCATCAAATCCCGGTTTCGCCGTCAGGACAATGATAGGACACGGCTTCAAATCCGGATTCGTCTTGGAATCCTGCACAAAGGAATAGCCGTCCAGTTCCGGCATCATAATATCCAGGATAATCAAATCCGGTTTTTCTTTTTTCCATGTTTCCAGCCCCGCCATGCCGTCACCGGCCGTGACGACCCCATAACCATTGGCCTCCAAACGTACTTTAAGCACCTGAACGAATTGCGGTTCGTCGTCAATCACGAGTATCTTCTTGGACATCGTCTTTCCCTCCCCTTGTAATCGCCGATGACACAGATGCCAGCCCCCCGATACCACATCCTTATCGGTGTCCTCAGCGGTTGCCATTATAACAGTTCTCTGACAAGCTGCCCCAGCTTTTCAAATCCCCCTGTTTTGCTGATGACAGAGATATCCCCCAGCTCCGAAAATTCTTTCTTAACCTCACCTTTCTCCTTCGCTGTCAGGACAATCACCGGAATAGAAGCCGTGCGCACATCATGTTTTAACCGCCCCAACACCTCATAGCCGTTCATCTTCGGCAGCATAATATCCAGGATAATCAAATCCGGCACCTTCTCCTGCACCCTGAGGAGGGCCTCCTGTCCGTCCCTGGCCGATTCGAGCTCAATGTCTTCACGCTCAAGGTTCATCTTTACAATACGGAAGATCTCCGGGTTGTCATCCACTACGAGAATGCGTTTCTTTCGGGCCATATCGTTGAAGGCCGCCTGCACCAGGCTTGGCCGGTCCCTAGCATCCAAAGGATAGGCGGCTAACCCAAATTGAATCTCCAAATCCCCTTTATCCTCAATCTGAAGGACGCATTCCTCCAGGGCGCTCTTGAACCGTTTAATGACCGCCAAGCCGCCCGCGCGGTTCGTCCACGGCAAAACGGCGTAAACCGTATGGGCATCATAAAGAATGTAGCGATCCTGCGGCCGGGAAACGATCTTGGAGGTGATATCGCACAAGCTGGCGATAATATCAATTAACATCTTCTCGCCATATCGATTCTTGATAACCTCGCTGTTCTTTAAATGGACAACCATAAAAGAAACAAACTGTTTCTGGGCATCGGCCTCTTCTAAGATATGCCCCACTTGGGCATCAAAACCGGCCCGAACGGTCTTATAAGTCGGCAGGGTAAAGAAAAATGTTGTCCCTTTGCCGGATTTACTTTCGACCCAAATTTTCCCGCTGTGCAATTCCACGAGCGCCTTGGTAATCGAGAGGCCTAAACCCGTCCCCTTCATTCCCGGCCCGTAGGTCCTTCCAAATTGCTCAAACTTATTAAATACCTTAGGGAGATCCTCCTCGGCGATCCCGACACCGTTGTCTTTCACACTGCAGAGGATGTCTTCGGGGCGCACCTGAAGACCGATTTCAATCCTACCCCCCTCAGGCGTAAATTTATGGGCGTTATTCAATAAATTTGTTATGATCTGAATAATTTTATCCCTATCCGCATACAGGGGACAGGCCTCCGGCGGCAGTTTCATCTCAACAGTCTGTTTCTTCGTTGCCAGGATTTTCTGATAAATATCGCCGATGTGTTCCAGAAGCGCGCGAAAATCCATCAACCCTTGTCTTAAAGCCACTTTGCCGGCCTCAATTTTGGAAATATCCAAAAGATCGTTGATAATGGTATTCAGCCGCGACAAATTGTCTTGGGAGGTCTGCAAAAGGTCTTTTTGCTGTTCACTGATGGGGCCGACAATCCCGTCGAGAATAAGATTAATCCCCTCCGTCGTGATGGACAACGGCGTCCTCAACTCATGAGAGACCGTGGAGACGAATTCATCCTTGAGCTTTTCGATCTGCTTTTCCCTGGTCACATCGATGAGGATGGCAACGATTCCGATGATCTTTCCCTCTTCATCTTTGACGGGCGAGATGTCGCTGTGCACATAAAGCCCCCCCTCCCCCTGGGGGATAACGATTTCCCGCGTTACCGATCCCTTTTGCGTTTGAGATTCCTGGATGGCCTTATCCAAACCAATCATTCTCATTTTTCTATTGAGGGCCGCGCTGGAAATCTCCTCCTCCTGCATGAACCCCAGCATCTGCCTGGCCTTAGGATTAAAAACGACGATCTCGCCGCGCTCATCCACCATGATGACCCCTTCCGCCATACTCTCGACCATGCTCTCCATTTTGCTTTTTTCCGCCCTGATGACCGCCCGTAAACGTTCCAGGGCCGTAGAGGCCTGATTGACAATCGTATAAATAAGCCGCACACTGCTTTCGTTAAAGGCGTAATCTCTGCAGCTGGAGATATTAATCATGCCGATCATGCGGCCCTGAACGATAAAGGGGATATTAAAAAAAGACTTTATCTTGTCACGGGGTCTTTTCTCATCTTCTTTTCTGCCCAAAGAGGACGGTATCGAATCCTCGTAAATATGCCGGCTTTGAAGATCCTCCCCCGTCAAGACCGATGTGGCCTGAAGGAGCGTCCCTTTAACTTCTCCTATAAACTTGGAGCTTTCCTGACGGGCTGAGCGCGAGGTGATACTCACCGTGTGGTCGTCAAAAAGAAGGGAGGCGCAGATATCGTAGTCCACAACACGAGAAAGGGCCTCCATAATAAGCCCAAGCAGGGTCTGATAATCCAGGGTATAGGAAATGGCGTTCGAGACATCATAAAGCACGGAAAGCTCAAAGGTGCGCTCTTTGACCCTCTCCTCAAGGGTTTTGGAGAAAGCCTCGATTTCCTCTTTGGCGTTTCGAAATCCCCTATTGGATCTTTCCAGTTCTCCCTTAGACTCGGCCAAGTCCTCCAGAATATTCAGCATAGCCTCCTGGTCTCGAGACAAATCCCTTGTGCGTTCCTCAACCCTATGCTCCAGGGTGTGCGACCATCCCTCCAGATCACGCTTCGACTTCTCCAAATCCTCGATGAGGTTTTTCATCCCGCGCATATCCCGCGCCGCGCCCACCACCGCTCTCGTCTTACGATGCAGGGAGGGGGAAAGACGGTCTCCCTTGGCATAGATCACGCCGCCTGAAAAACTGACCGGTATCTGTTCCCCTCCTTTTGTCACATAAATCAGGCTGAGATTGCGTGCAGCCCCTTCCCTGAGGAATGCGTTGAAATGGGCACCGGCAAAAAAATCTTTCAGTGTGGATTCATCGCGAACAACTATTCCCGCGTGCCGGCCGAGCAATTCCTCCTCGCTGTAGCCCACTAAATCCAATGTCGTTTGATTCACCATCTTGATAACACCCTCGGCATCGGTCACGATAAGGGCATCCGTCATGGCTTTAAGAATAGAATCCACATACGCCTTCTCAATGAGTTCCGCCCGCTGCTCTTTCAAATGCCGTATCATGGCATTAAAATTTTGCGTCAAAGAACCGATTTCATCCCTGGAAGAATAATCTGCCTTTCCGTCTAAATGGCCATGAGCCGCCCGTGTCGCGATTTCCGACATATCCACGATAGGCTTGGCCATCCGGCGTGCTATGAAAAAAGCGCTCACGCCCACCAGTAAGGTCACAAGGCCCCCCAGTCCCCACGACATGGTCGTAAGCTGCCGGATACCGGCAAAGGCTTCCTGTTCATGCCGTTCGGCGACCACGACCCACTTAAAACCCCTCATGACCATACACCTCGAGGCGCCGACCACAGGAACTCCCTGATAATCCCGCCACAGGCCGGCGGCCTCCTTCCCTTTCGCCAGGCATTCCTGCACAGGATACGTGTCCACCTTCTGGCGAAACACTGCGTCGCTCATAAAAGGCGCGGCCATCATCACGAGTCTTTCTTGATTGATCAGATAGACTTTATCCGTCTTTCCCAAACCTTCCGGCTGCTTCTCGGCCTCGCCAAGATAAAGTTCCTCAGAAGCAAATAACGCATGGACCGCCTCGGCTTGGTAATGCATCACCAAAACCCCCAGGATTCTTTGCGGCTGCCCGCGGGATCGTATCGGGGTGGAGATGTCCAACGCCAAAATCCCCTCAGGACCTCGACGGAAATCCTCGACATGCACCTCTTCCCTGCCCTTGAGATAATACCGTTGTGCAGATTGATCAAGACCGATTCTTTTAAGATCCGTCGAGGCCGCTATCTTCCCATCCAGGCCGAGAATATCAATCACATCCAATTCCGGATCAAGGGGTTTTTTATTTTTTAATAAATGAACATTTAAATTTTGCCTAACATCCCCCATCGGTTCATCCCCTCTGGCCAGATGTTCCAGACTATCCCGGATGAATCCATCAGAGGCGAAATCCTGCGTTCTCGCCTCCCATTTCTGGAGGTAGATAAGAACCCCTTTCCCTTTGGACTCGCTGATGCTGCTTAAGCCCTGTAAGAGAGACTGCCTCAGCAAGGCGTTCGTACTATGAAAAATAACGACACCCATGAAAAGGAGAGGCAAGAGAATCGTTAACCCAACAACAACAAGGAATTTATAGCGAATAGACATGGTTCCGATTAAGCCCTAGGAAATCTTTTCTTCGATTTTTCTTATTTTCTCTTTTAACTCCCTCATCTTCAGCTCCCTGTCAATAGCCACCTTATAAAAGACCTCCAGATCCCTTACCTTCTTCTCAAGTATCATGTTTGTCTTGCGCAACTCTTCCGTGCGTTCCTCAACACGCTTGTTCAGCTCTTGGCGCAGCATCAGGAGTTCATCGTTCATCTTCTGTAATTTTATTGTCTTGTCCTGCAGTTCATCGTTAGCCGTAATCAATTCACGGTTGGAGGCCTCCATCTCCTCGTTGGCCGCATTCAATTCCCGCGTCCTTTCCTCCACCTCCGCCTCCAGGTCCTGCCCCCAGTTTTTAAGCCTGTCGCTGACGCTGTTAAAATAGGAGGCAAGCAGACCGAATTCGTCCTGGCGTGTCTCATCGGCGCGGGCGGAGAAATCCCTCTCCTCGACCCGGCGCATGACCTTGAGGAGCTCATCCATAGGTCTTTTCAACATCCGGAAATACGCAAAGGTGATGATAAAAATTAACAAGACGGTATCCAGAACCGGCCCTAAGAGAACGTATTTTTCCGTTAAAACGGAAAGCGGCGTAAAAAACTCGTATAAAAGCATAGAAAACTCGACAACAGCAACGAGAAAAAGAAGTTTTATTAAAATGCTCTTTCCTATGTTCATTTTCACCGTCGTCCCCCCTTGCTATTGGAATTATTCCAAAAATTTTTTCAAGGCATCGAAATTCTCGCTCTCAATAAGTCTGATAACCCTGTAGAACTGCGCGACATCGAACGGCTTGACAATGTAAGAGTCAAACTTTAAGCCCTGGGACTTAAAGATCTCCTCATCTTCCTTAGAGACCGTCATAATCACAACAGGGATATCCTGCAGTAAGGAATCATTTTTTATCTCCGTTAAGACCTGTCGGCCGTCTTTCCGGGGGAGGTTTAAATCCAGGAGGATAAGATCCGGCAAAGAGACATGCGCGCGGCCTCCTTGCTCTCTGAGGATATCCATGGCCTCGATCCCGTCTTGGGCCACCGCCAGGCGGTAGGATATCCCGCTCTCTTTCAAGGCCTCATCCGTCAGGCGCACATCGCCGGGATTATCCTCCGCGAGCAGAATTTCCAGGGGACGGCCAATCAGGATATTCGAGGTCAAAAGCCCAATCATCTTCAGGAAGGCATAGGTAAAATGCCTGAACCCCTCCGCCAGCTCCTTGGGGGGTATGTGGGGATAACGTCTTTCGACCTCATCCATCGAAAACTTCATGTCGGATAAACGGACATATTTCATAAAAGCATATCTTTCCTCTTCCAGGGAATCTTGAAGACGGCCCATCACAGTCAGGATCACCGCCTCCCCTAAAACTGATTTTATCCTTTCCATAACCAATTTATTAAAAATCATGCTGGCAAACACAAAAAAACCTTCGCGGTCGGCCTCCTCTGTCAGTTTAAGAAAGAAATGAATCTGGTTCAGGTCGATAAGCTTCTTCCCGGCCTTCCTGAATTCCGCTTCCTCCCATATCCTGTCGATGCCTTTTAAAAAGGACTTTCTCTCCAACGGTTTGAGGATAAAGCCGTCCGCGCCGGCCTCCACGGCCTGCGCCATGCGGGAAGTGTCTTGACGCTGGGCAAGGACAACGATGGTTAAGGGAGAGGTGCGGCGGTCATGCCGGAGCATTTTAATAAAAGAAACCGTGTCCTCCCCCAAAGAAGCCGCCCTGTCCATATCCAGGAGAAGAAGATTAAAGACATCATTCATAAGCGCCACAAAGGCCTGCTGCGCCGTCTCCACCGTCATTACCGCAAGACCATCCTCCTTCAGCCACCCCACAAGGGTCTCCCCAAGCTCCTTATCCGTTTGAAGGAGCAAAATCCTGCGCTGTCTCTCTTGTGGAATATTATCCATTTCTGCCTTTACACGACGGGAGTTTAACAACGGCAAACCAAAAATTTTCTATGGCCTGGACGATGGTTATAAACTGGTCCAAATCCATGGGTTTAATGATGTAACAATTGGCGTAGTCCCCATAAGTCCGGGCGATGTCCTCTTCTGCCTTGGAACTTGTGAGAACGACGACGGGTATTTTTTGAAAACCGGCGTCTTCCTTGATTTCTTTTAAAACCTCACGCCCGTCTTTCTTGGGCAGGTTTAAATCCAAGAGAATAAGATCCGGCGTAGGGCGGTCAGAATAGTCTCCCCTTTTCTTTAAAAAATCCATGGCCGCCTCACCGTCCTTGACGACATAAAGATTATTGCAAACCTTGCCTTCTTTAAACGCCTCTTTCGTCAGCCGTATATCGGCCTCGTTGTCCTCAACCAACAGGATTTCGATTACTTGGAGCATATTATTGCCCATATCTTACCCCTTTCCGCACACGTAGTATTATCAAAAGTTTTGACTTCTAATCTGTTAATCTTCTGTGTTTTCAAACCGTTACAACAATCGAGATTCCCTCCCCCTTGTGGGGAGGGCAGGGAGGGGAATTTCTCAAAATCCCCTCACAAGAGGAAGAGAAATTTTTCATAGAACTTTTGACACTATCGCACACGCATAATTAAGATCCCGGCAAAGAAAAATAAAATACAGAGCCTTTATCCGGCGCTGACTCTACCCATATACGCCCGCCGTGGCGCTCCACAATCTTTTTGCATACGGCAAGGCCGATGCCGCTGCCGGGGTATTCATCCCGGGGATACAGCCGCTGAAAAATCTGAAAAATCTTTTCATAATGTTCCGGCGCTATCCCGATGCCGTTATCCGTGACCGAAAAAACGAAAACCTTACCCTCCGGGCGGCAGGAAATATGAACGCGCGGGGCGGTATCCTTTTTACGAAATTTAATGGCATTGGCGATAAGGTTCTGAAAAACCTGCACCATTTGAATATCATCCGCCCTGACCTTCGGCAGAGGATCCCGCGTAATCTCGACGCCATTTTCAACAATCGCCGGCTGGAGGTTTTGCATGGCCGCCTCCAACGCCTTTTCGCAGTCCATCAACGCAAGCTCTTTGGCACGGGTGCCCACCCGCGAAAACGTCAAAAGGTCGTTGAGAAGATCCTTCATCCTCTTGGCGCCGTCAACGGCAAACCCGATAAATTCATCCGCGTCCGCGTCCAGCCGTCCCTGATAACGCCTAGCCAATAACTGCACATAACTGGCGACCATCCGCAGCGGCTCCTGCAAATCATGGGAGGCCACATAAGCAAACTGCTCCAGATCCTTGTTGGAGCGCTCCAGATCTTGGGCCTGATGGGCTAAGACATCCCTGGACTCCTCAAGCCGTTTCCTGGCCTCCTCGATATCCTGCGTCAGATTGAGAGCCGCCATGCGCGAGGTCTTTAACTGTTCGAGACGCCGCTGTAAGTCCACCGTCAGTTTATTCAGTTCTTCCTCACTATGTTTACGTTCCGTGACATCCTGAAAAACCTCCAGGACAGCCCTTTTCCCGCCGTAACCCATCCCTGCATGAAAAATTTGGAATGCCCTGCCTCCAAATGCGCCGCCCACCTCTAAACTCTTGATTTGACCGGCGGGAATTCCCTTCCGCAAGGGACAATCGGTGCATTGATTCTTGTCGTCCTTATAAACAGACCAGCACCTCTGGCCGATGGCAGAGGTGCCGACGATGGTCTCAAGGACACGATTGACGTAAAGAATACGTCCGTCTTCATCCACGATATCCATGGCCAAGGGAATGGTCCCCAGGATCTTCTCACTCAACTCATTCGTCTGCCGGAGCTTATCCTGCACGTCCTTACGCTCTTGCGTCTCCCGCTGTAATTCATTGTTGGAACGCTCCAGCCTGACATTCGTCTCCCTCAATTCTTCCATCACTCTCTGATAAAATAAAACAATAAACCACACCACGATAAAATAGGCAAGCAGCCGTAAGCAATGCCACCACCACCAGACAGGACACCATAAGCGGGAATATTCGAATAGAATGCCCGCGGCGCCCGATAAGGCGCACAGACCCGCCATCATCAATTCCAGCCAGTCCGGCCGCGCGCGGTAAAGTGTCATAAAGCGGACGGCGGCCATGGAAAAGAAAAGGCCGGCGGCGATATTCAATCCCCTGGCCGTCATGGAAAAATTCCCGCCGCTGACCATCACTGGGACCGCTTCCGAAAAACGAAGAGAGAAAAAGACCGTGCCAACCGTCATTACGACAACGAGTCTTGGCAGTCCTTGGGCCATCCGCGGCGAAATGAACCTCGAGGGAACCCAGGTCAAAGCAAAAAACAAACCGCCAACTAAAATAGCCAGGCTGTGCAGCCAGACAAAATTATTGCCGGTGCTGCTGACGGCGTGAAACAAATCCAAGATACCCATCCCCAAGAGGGCGCACAGGCTCCAGACGCCGTAAACAGGATCGACTCTGTGTTTCTCGGATAAAAGGATAAGAAATGCCAGGGCAAAGGCCGCAAATGCCCCGCCCCCCTCCACAACCGCATGGAAGGGGGGATAAATCCATACAGGGTGCATCAAAAAACATCAAGGATAACGCCTCCAGCGACGGGGAGGATAATTCCGAAAAACAAAATCCACACGACAGCCTTTGAGAATGACGGCGGCCTCATGAGCCTATATCCTCTTTTCTCTTCAATCTGACCAAAAACTTAAGGTCTTCGATGTCCTTCGGCCGCCCCGCGGCTCGCTTCATTTCTATAAGACTGTCCAATGAAGCAAACCAGGCGAAGGTGCTGCCGAACTTCGCCTTCACCTTATCTTCCCAAACCTTCTCAAAGGTTATTCCTTTGACAAAGGGGTGAATATCCGTCTCGACGATATATTGCCGTATCAACAGTTTCTTCGTTAAGATATCCTTGACGGTCACGTCCGTAACGTCATAACCAAAATCCCTCAACGCCTCCCGAGTCCTATGCGCATTGGATTCCTCCGGTTCTATGAATATATCAATGTCCAGCGTGGCGCGGGAATAGCCGTGAATGGGGAAAGCCGTCGCGCCGATGACGACGAACTTCACCTTATGTTCTTTTAATGATTTGAGTAGTTTTTCCGTATCCATATTTTCCGGCGAGCCTGCGCATCTCCTGGGTTTTCTTAAACATCATCTGGAATCTCTGTCTCGTC
Source organism: Omnitrophica WOR_2 bacterium RIFCSPHIGHO2_02_FULL_50_17 (assembly GCA_001805645.1). Taxonomy (GTDB): domain Bacteria; phylum Omnitrophota; class Gorgyraeia; order Zapsychrales; family Zapsychraceae; genus O2-FULL-52-10. The sequence continues at coordinate 27,676 of MHGQ01000049.1, forward strand.
GTTAAAGACAAAAGATACTTCAGCTCAAACTCGATCTCTCTGTTTTCGTCGTGTTTGCTTAACTTCAATACGGCCATAACCCCTCTCTCGGCTGTTTTACTCCCCTGTCCCCGGCGGCCTCATGAGCCTGCATCCTTAAAAGAAAGGTCGTAGGGCGGTTCTTTGCCCGCCTGACGGGAAAGCTCGTTAATCTGCTGTTTAAGCTCCACAATACGCAATTCGCGCCCAGCGGCCAGCTGGTTAAACCGCTCCAGCTCCTCATTGGACTTGGACAATTCTACGGTGCGCTCCAGTAATGCCTCCCGGGCCCATTCCCGTTCTGTGATATCAACAGCCATGCCGGAGAGCAACCTCTTGCCCTCCAGAGTGGCACTGATTAAAATCTTTTTGGGTTTATGATTCTTAGTTACCACATCCAGCTCATAGTTATCCACCCTGCCCGATTCCTTGAGTCTCGCGATAAAAACCTCACGGTCCTGCGGGTTCTCATATCGAGCAACAACCCTGGTCTTTTTCATCTCCTCAGGAGAGTCAAATTCCATCATCTTGGCCATGGCGTCGTTAACATAAAAAATTTGGCCATCCAGGGATGAACTGAAGACACCCACCAGGGCGTTATCCACCAGATTACGGTATTTCTCTTCGGATCGCCTCAAATGTTCTTCCGCTTCCTTTCTTCGGCGCATTTCCTCATCAAGGCTATCCCGGCTGGCCATGACCTTTTTCAAATTTGCCGTCATCTGATCAAACGCCCTGGAAAGCTGGCCTATCTCGTCTTTCGCGTTTGTGCCGACTTTATAATCGAGGTTCCCCCGGCCAATAGTCTCGACTCCTTTATGCAAGGCGCGAATCGGGTCTGAGATTATCTTTGCCGTCGCCCAAACAACCAACGCCACAATCAACAAAACAATGCCCTCAAAAAAGACAAGCATGTCTCTCAACTTATCAATTCGCTCAAAGGCCTCCTCTTTATCCTGCTCAGCCACGAGCGTCCATTTAAAATCACCCAGGGAAAGGCACATGGAGGAGCCAACGACCGGCACCCTACGGTAATCGAGCCACTCACCCCTAACCTCAGTATCTTCCTCAAGACATTTCCTCACAGGATAGGTGTCCACGCGCTGACGGAAGGCGGAATTATCCATGAACCGAGAACTTGTGACCATAACTCTGTCCTGATTGACGATATACGTCTCGTCGGTCCTGGCGATATGCTGAAACTGGGTCTTGGCGCCGATATCCAGTTTAAACCTGCCGGTCATAATCCTGTCCAGCATCGCCATATTGAAATGATTGACAAGAATGCCGATGACCTGGGTGTGGCCCCGCTTTCTTATGGGAGCGGCCACCTCTATCCCAACGGTACCGTCTAATGCCTTATGAAGATCAGCGATGTAAGGGGAATTGGTCCCATGGATGAAATATTTTTTCGCGGATTCATCCAGACCGACCCTGGCGGGGATGGTGGAGGCCGCAACCTTGCCCGACGCATCAAGGATATCTATAAAATTCAAATTCTCCTCAAGGATTTTTTTGCGCTTTAAGAGGTATTCATTAAGATTTTCCCCTGTCGTCCCTGCTTCCAAAGACTCGGCGATAAAACCGTCGGAGGCAAAATCCTCCGTCCTTGTCTTTAACCGGCTTAAATTCAAAAGAACCTCCCCCTCCCTGATCTCCGAGACAACATATAAAGCGTTTAAGGCGGCCCGGTGAAGGAAATCCTTGGTCCCGTAAAAACTCACCACGCCCAAAAAGGCGAGGGAGATCAATAGGATGAAAAAAAATAAAATTAAGAGCTTCGTTCTAATGGACATCGGTTAATGGCCTTATATTCTTTTAAAATCTATTTTAACATTGCCGCTTTTAAATTAAATTAGAAACATTATTATTTTATTTATAGGGAGGGAAGGCCGGCTTATCGGTTTTCTCGCTGACATCGCCGGTCATAATCTTGGGCGTTAAAAAGATTACGATCTCAGTTTTGGAAACCGAGTCGCTTTGGCTGCGGAAGGCAATGCCTAAAAGAGGGATATCCCCCAAAAGGGGGACTTTTTTGGTTGATTTAATCGTCTCTTCCTTGATGAGTCCGCCGATCACGATCGAGACGCCGTCTTTGACCATGACAGTCGTCTCGGCCTCCGAGGTCTCGACAATGGGGATCGTGTTGTTGTTGCTGGTCGTCAGATTGCTGGTGACGGAGCTCACCTCAGGCTTGATCTTCATGGTGATAAACCCGTCATTGTGGATGGTGGGGGTGACGAACAATTTGATGCCCACCTCAATAAAATTGACGCTCTCAGCCGTCGTGGTTGGGCCTGAGGCGGGTGTAGTTGTGGTTGTGGTCACGTAGGGTTCTGTCGAGCCGACCAAAATTTTGGCCTCTTTATTGTTGACGGCCGTAATCCGCGGGCTGGAAAGGATGTTGGTCACCCCCACGGTATCCAGGGCTTCAATAAGGGCCGTGTAATCGTCGCTCGAGAGCGTCCCGATGCTGAGCTTTCCTTTTTTATCCGCCGCCCCTAAGACGTCGAAATCGCCGATCAGATCCAGGCTGTGGTAGTTCGAGACAATAGCCTCCCAGTCCACCCCCATCTTATGCTCGTTATTAAGGGCGATCTGGATGATCTTGGCCTCAATCAGGACTTGTTTATCTTTCTCGTCAAAGGCCTCGATAATCCGGCGGACTTTGTTCATGACCTGCGCGGTATCCGAGACGACAATCTTGTTGGAGCGTTCGTCGAATTTCATGGTGCCGATCGCGGGCGTCAAAACCTCTGTAACCTTGCCGGAGATATCCTCGGCCTTGGCATACCCCAGAGGAAAAACTTCTGTCTCGACGGAGACATCCACCTGCTGGATAATCCCCTCCATCTCCTCCAGCTTTTTCGACTCGTCCATAAGGATCAACGTACCGGATTTGGAGTCGGCAATGACCTTGCCGGCTTTCCCCTTGACCTCATTAAGGATAACCGCCACATCCGGCGCCTTGGCAAACAGAAGCTGGCGAATGCGCGTGCGGACCTCCTGGCCGAATTTATGGCCGTACTTGGCCTCATACTCCTGGTCGGTCATGACTTTAAGGATGCCGCTCGCCGAGTCCGTCGGAGTCTGACGACCGTCTTCTATGTAGGCCCAGCCGTAGGCCTCGACGATAATCCTTAAGGCCTCCTTCACCTCGATATCTTTCAGGAAAACCGTGACCCTTCCCTTGACATTCTGTCCTGCCACGATATTCAGCCCGCTTTTCTGCGAGATCAGCTTCAAGACATCCAGGATGTCCATGTTCTTCAAATCCAGGACATCCAAAATCTTCTTCTCTCCTTTTTGCGACGATGAGGGGACAGATGAGCCGGCAGAAACAGGCACAGCGGCTTCCTCCTCGGCAACCAAAGGAATGGTCCCCAAAGAGACAGGGGGCTCCGTCTCCTCGGCCGCGGCAAAAGTCACAAGACAAGCGGACAGGCCCAGCGCAACGCAAAAACTTAATAAAAAGAGATGTGCCCTCATAAATACCCTTGAGAATCCTTGTTTGTCCACGGCCCACATTACACTATTTAAGGAACCAATTCCACTTTTTCCTCATGAAAGATGAGGATAACCTTGTCTTCCCTGATCTCCTCGACCAAGGCCTCGCCGATCCGCTCCCCCGTAGACACAAAAAACGTCTGTTGAGTGGCCGCATCCTCGATAATAGCCTTGGGGTCATTGTCCAAAAGAATACCGACCAGCTTCAACTGCCTGCCGATCTCAGAGGCGGAGCCGGCTAAGGAGGAGGCTGTGCCTTCAGACTTCTGCCAGGGATTCTGAAAAAAATCCCGTCCCGCGATTTCCTCATCGTAGAAATCAAAAGGCCTGGGGTCGGAGATATCCCCTTGTTCCCAAACAGGTATCTTTTCAGCCGCCCCGTCGCCTAAAGTCATATCCTCCGTCGTTAAGCGCCCTTTTAGAGAATACCAGAGGACAAGGGACAAAAAAATACCTGCGGCAGCGACGGCCAGGACACGGTTGGAAACGTCCAAGAAATCACGCCGGGCATTTCCCTCCGCTTCGCCTCCTCCAGCGCCTGAGATGCCGGGAACCCTCTCGTCTTTTTTACGCCTCCCGGCCTTAACCGGAGCACTTTTCTTGCGGATAAGCCTTAAGAGTTTTTCCTCCGAGGAGATCTGTTTCTCCGTCAATTCCATCCCTTCTCCTCTGCGATAATCTTATCGATCAACTCCGCCGTAATCATCTCATAATCCCCCACCATCAGATACTCCATCGCCTTATGGCAGATAAGGGCGATCTGTCGGGGATAGCCTTGAGTGTGTTCATACACCCTTTGGACAGCCTCACGGCTGAGGAGACTGCGCTCGCCCTTGTATCCGGCCTGCCTCAATCGGAATTCGATGAGACGGCCCGTTTCATGCTCATCGAGGGGATTGATCATATATTTCAGGCTGACCCTGTCCATGAAGTTACGGACCCTTTTGATGCGCGGCAGCAATTCCACCTGGGCCAAGATAACCAGTTGCAGCATCTTGTATTCATTGGTCTCGTAATTCAACAGTGTCCTTAAGACCTCCAGATGCGGCTGCGTCAGTTTCTGTCCCTCGTCGATGATGAGAATAACGGTCTTTTGCTGTTCCACGCATTTCTGGAAAAGATACTTTTCCATGGCCTCGCGGTGATCGAGAGTGGAGCGAAAAAACGGGCTGATCCCAAACAGCTTCGTCAGATGCGCCCAAAACTGATATTCCGACTTAAAGACGGGATCCAGGATAAGGTGAAAAACGAAGTCTTCCTCGCCGTAAAAAGACTGGAGGAGTGCCCGCGAAAGGGTGGTCTTGCCTGTTCCCACATCTCCCAGGATCAGACTCAGGCCGCGCCTTAAGCGGATGGCAATCTCCAAACGGTTGAGCGCGGTGTAATGCTCCTTGGAACGGTAAAAAAAGGCCGGGTCCGGGCTTGTCGAGAATGGTTCCCGTTCTAATTTAAGAGCCGCCAGATAACTCATAACGAATAGAACTCCATATATGACAATATATTATGTTTAACTCTCTGGGCGGAGAGTTAAACATATTTTTATACACCCGCGCCTCTTTTGTCAACCAAAATTCAAATTTTTTCGTAATTGATCGAGAGAGTTCGATAGTTCCCCTCCCCTTGCGAGAGGGGCTAGGGGAGGGGGATCGTCGACGGAAACAGTCCTCAACTATCCCCCTCTCTGACCCTCCCCACGAAGGGGGAGGGAAAAACTTGGAATAGCTTCCAGACGAATCAGGGGAGAGATATCTTCTCCAGCACGATCTGGGTTCGGATGGTCGTGGCAGTCATGGCGGCCCCCTTCTCGAAGTGGACTTCTTCAATGCGAAAGAGATGCGGATCGTTTTGCAGGATATACAAAAAATGCAGGACATCGGCAAAATCGCTCTCCAGACTGAGGCTCACCGAGAACCGATTATAAAATTCTTCCTTTTTGACCTTGTTAGGTTTCAGGTTCGAGATGCGTAAGTTCAATCCGCCTGCCACCTCTTCTATCTCGGCGAGGATAGACGACATCGCCTGCTCGTTGCTTTTGGACTGCTTGAATTTCTTCAAATAGGGGTCATATTTTCTCTCGAGGGACTCGGCCTCGCGGATCATACGCAGGTTCTGGCTCAACTTTCTTTGATGAGCCCCGATAGATTGATCCAACAGGATAATTTTTTCATGGAAGGGGCGCACCAGACCGTTATAGCCCATATAAATAAAAGCCAAAATCAGGCAAACGGCAAAAATGTTTTGCTCGCGTTGCGTGAGGCGTCTGACTGTTATCATCTCATTTATTCCCTGCCGGCCGCCCAGCGAGCGGTTATCTTGAAATCCGTCAGCTCCATGTTAAAAATCTTGCGTTTCGTCGCGTATTCGAGATTCACCTCTTTAAAAAGCGGCGATTTCACCAGGCTGGCCTGAAAGGAACTGATGCTGACGCCGGCTACCGTGTATCCCTGCAAACTCAACCGGCCGCCCTCGTCCAGATGCAATAACCGCAGGGAAACGTCCTGCGGCATCAAAGCGTTTAATTCATGCATGAGAGGTACCATCATGACTCGTCCCGTCATTTCCCGCTGAAATGCCCGGATAAACCGGAGGGTCTGCTGAGCCCTTTCCACTTTCGGTTTTATCCGGCCAAGCCGCTCTTCCAGCCCCCGCACGTGAGTCCTTTTTTGATAAAGCCGTATCGCAGGGACCGATGCCCCCAAAAGGAAAATAATCCCTAAGAGGACCGCAAATTTCATCTTTTGGATGATTTTCAACCGCGTCTGCTTGACGGTGTGGACCTCTTGGGGGATCAGATTGATCATCTTCTTCATATCGGATAAGAGCACGCCGAACCCGACCCCGAAGGAAAGCCCCGACTGATCTTTGAGCGTTGACAAATCCATATTTTTCTGGCATAAGACATTTTCAAGGGGAGAGGAAATATCCACCGGGATTTTCATCTCTTCCTGCAATTTCTCCTTAAGAAGCGCCGCCTCGGGGCGCGTCGAGACAACAACCGCCCTCGTCACCTCCGGCCCCATCTCCTCTTTACGGTAATTGCGCGCGCTTAAAACGACCTGATCAACCAGCCCCTTCATCTGATCGCCGCCGAGGTCCTTGACCCCGTAACGGATGTTCCTGGAAAAAAACAATTTGCGGTCATGGCAAAAACAAACCTCTGAATGGACGGCATCCACGTCAATCAAAAGAACAGATTCTTTACTGCTGATCTTCCGCCGGTGCTCCTGATAGATCAGCCAGCCCAAAAGCCCCCAGGAACTGGGAATAAATTTTTCAGGGCTCAACCCCGCCTCTTGAAAAAGATTCAGATACCGGCGGCTGACCTCTTTATGAAGCGCCATGACCAGCACCCGGACATAACCGGAGGACTCTTTCTCCAAAAGCTCATAATCATACACCACATCCTCCACAGAGTAAGGGAGCTGACTGACCAACTGCAATCCCACCATCTTCCTGATCTCCCGTTCATTCTGCGACGGCAGGCGCATCTGTTTCAGGATAATAAGCCGTCGGGGAATGACTCCCATCAGACTTTCCGAAGGGATGGTGCGGGAGGCGGTCATGTCCTTCAGTGCCTTAACGATGCCCTCATCCCTAGAATCCGCAACCGGCCGGAGTGTGCACAGGGAAAGGACGCTCCCCCCCCGCACAACCTTGGCCTGCAACAGCTTGATGTGGGTATCTGTGATCTCAATGGTGGTTAAAAGATTTTTCTTCATAAATCTAATCCCTGTGCCAGTAATGGACGGTCAAATCGGGACGATAAATGACCGCGCTCATTTCTGTTTTCGCGCCCCGTCTGTATTCAACGCCTTCGCTGTGGACGTAAATATAATCGGACTTTTCCGTCCGGAACTGATTCATGGCCAGAAACAAGACATTTTCCTTGGCGTTCAACGCCATCTTGCCCATCTCGATCGGACGGTCGTCGACGGTGAATTCCCTCCCGTCCTCGCCGCGGCGGTAATCCAAAATCTTTGTCGCCAAGGCATCCGCATCGGCTGTATCCGTGTTGGTGAGGGACCCTTTAAACGCATAAGCGAGGGCTTGCAGGACGGCCTCAGAGGCCGTGTCAAAATTGATGCGCAAATTTCCGCTTTTGGGAAAAATCGTAATATCATCCTCTATCTTCTGGAATGCCTCCGGATCCATCCCCCGCACGAGAAGCAGCTCCTCCTTGGAATCCAAGGGGCGGTTCTTGCAATGATACGGATTGGAAAGACCCATGTAATAATCATCCTCGGCGCCCGAACCCTCCTGGCTGAGGAGATTATCCGCATCCTTCCAGTCCAGCAGGGAAAAAGTTATTATCTGCGCCGTCTGGGGGTCGGATCCCCGAAGGATGAGGAGGCTGTTCAAAACAAAGGCATTGGAGGATGTCAGGGCGTTGACATTGATCCTGCGCTCCTCGTCCTGCAGGCCGTAATAAACGCCCCCCTCCTCTTGCCCTGCAAAGCCATCAGCCCTGGAGGATATCTCGAAATACCCGTCCCCCACGACGCGTTCCTTAAAAAGCTCGACGGGCGTGTGTTCTTCATTCATTGGAATCGCACAGTAATAAAGCGTATCGCGCCTGCCTGACAAGGAATCATGGGAATCTTCCCTTATCTGATCCAAGGCATAGACAATGCCCGCCCAGGCCAGATATTTTGATTTTGCCTTGGCAACGGTGTGTTTTGTCAAGGCCAGTTCAAGAGCTGTGCTGCGCCCCACGCTTAAGGTGAGGGCTGTCAAAACAACCAATACCCATAAAGTAACAAGGAGTATTGTACCAGACTGCTCTTTTTTCCCTAAAAAAACCTTCATGACGCCTCTTTCCCTAACGACCCCTGGGGAATGAGAACCCTCCTGTCGAGCCGTGCCGCCTCTTTATTCCCGCCCTCAACAAAAAAATCCATTTCGATACGGACGGCCAGAGGCGGATAAGGATTCTGCCATTTGTCCTTCCAGGCAGAGAGGCGGTCTTCGCCCTCTTTCAAATAACCGAAAGAAAATTTAAGACCGTTTTCTTCAATATTGGTGGCAATGACCTCACTCGTCCCGCCCGCCCCTGAATTCCCTTCCAGAGAATCCACAAATTCCCTTTCCTCCCTCACGAGGCAATAGAGACGGCGCGCGCGCTCATCGCGCAGGGTCATGTCCACATTCTTGCGATATGCGGCGCCGACGATAATCCGATGGATTTGGGTTTCCTCCGGCGGGACAAGATAATAACTCACGGCCTTTAACCCGCCTTCAGAGACGGTCATAAAAGTTATTTTGTTATCGCCTCCCTCAAACGCCCTCTTCTCAGGATAAGAATTGGAAAAGTCATAAGGGACTGTGTTTTCCATATCCCTCACCATCAGCTCCAATGCCCAGCGTATCTCCCGGTAGGAACCGCCGCTCCTTTCAGAGCGGCGGCTTAAGTTCATGCCTGCCCAAAAGGTGCTGTAAACACACACGGCGATGACGGAAAAAAGACTCAATCCCAAAAGAAGCTCAAGGAGCGTGAAGCCTGCATACTTTTTTCTCGCCGTCTGTGATATTTTAGACTTGAGGTTGTGTTTTGAGCGTGAGTTGCCCATGACATTATTCCTGTTTTTTCTTAACGTCGCTGCCCAGAGAATATGTCTTTAAGACAATACGGTTTTGCCGTCTTCCCGACTTCCACTGGATTTGTGCACTGACCTTCTGAATACCGCCCGGCGATGTCTCCTGAAAGGGATCCGCCTCTAAGAAATACTGATAGGCTGCATCGGGATCGGCAAGCTGCTTTTGACTTGAGCCTGTCTCGAGGAAACCTCCTTCCATGAGATCGAACATCTGATCTTCCAAGGCCGTTAAAGCTGCCGTATAATCCGCGCTGTAACGGATGGCGCGTAAGGCTGAGGTCATAGATTGGACGATCACACTCAGGCTGACCGAAAGGACCATAACCGACAATAAGGCCTCCAAAAGAAGAGACCCTCTTTCTTTATCCTTTGTTTTCAAGAATCCAGACATGGCCCCGCTGTCCCTGGGTTGAGATTGTAAGACACTTCTCCTGACGGCAGATGGAAATATCCTGTTTCTCTATACGCCCGTCGGGAAAAAAATAAACAAAAGGATCATCCGTGTGAACCGTTACATCATCCGGGATCCGAAAAACCCTGCCCCAGCGCCCCCCGACGGGCTCAAAGGCCCCCTCGCCTTCTCCCGATGGGGGTGTCTGCTGCATCAGTTGATATTCTGACAATGTAGAATCAAACGCCAGACGGATGCGCCGGTTGTTCATGACACAGCGGCTCTGGGCATAGCGCATGACGAACGCAAGGTCTTCGACCGTTTTATGCAGTTGAAGGCGCGCATAGGCGGGACTGAAACTGGGAACGGTCAATCCCACGACCACTAAGAGAATGATAACGACCAGCAATAGCTCGATAATCGTAAACCCTAAAAGTAGACGGTGGCGAAGCCCCATGCCTTGACCTACTCTTCCAAATCCGTCCAATTGACGATATCATCGCCGCTTTCCACGCCATCAGGGCCGTAAGAAAAAAGGTCAAAGCCGTCCGTGTTATGAACGCCCGGCGAGACATACGCATATTCCTTCCCCCACGGATCCAAAGCAATCGCCTTCTTCTTAAGATAGGGGCCGCTCCAATTCTCCGGGACAGGCGAGGCGGACGGTTTCTGAATCAACGCCTTTAAGCTCTGGTCGGTCGTAGGGTACTGGCTGTTATCCAGCTCGTAGAGATCCAGGGCCGTTGTCAGATTGGCCTCAATATCCGCACGGGCCGCGGCCGCGCGCGCCTGCTTGCCCCGTCCGGCGATATTCGGAATAACCATCGCGGCCAAGATGCCGATAATCATCACAACCAGCATAATTTCAATCAACGTAAATGCCTTCCTGTTTTTAAGAACCATTGTCTTCTCCTTGCCTCATGAGATCAACACGTTCATCCTAAGAATCGGAAGCAGCATGGCGATGACCGCAAATCCGACCAGGACAACAATTGCGATAAGAACAACGGGCCCCAACAGCGATATCATCAACCGGACAGTCTGCTCGGACTGCCTCTCCAGCGTATCCGCCATCTTAAAGAGGCTTTCCTCCAGCCGTCCGGCCTCCTCCCCGACGGAAACCATGGAGACCGCCATCTCTGGGAAAAAAGCGCTTTTCTGAAACGCCGCCCTCAGCGTCGATCCGTCGCCCACCTCATGCGATATTCCTCGGATGGCCTCGCTTAATACCGTATTACCGACAACAGGATACACCGCATTTAAGGCAGAGGTGATGGGAACCCCGTTTTCCAGCAGCGCGCCTAATGTCCGCGCAAACCGCCCGATTTCAACGACCTTTATAAATTCGCCCAGGAAAGGAAGCCGCAGTTTCCAATCGTCAAACCACAAACGCCCCTTTGCAGAATTGACCCATCGATTCCCATATATCCCCCCTAGGACGATAACGCTGAACAGCCACCACCAATGGCGGGCAAAAAATCCGCTCACGCGCATCAACACAAGAGTCGGCAGAGGCAGAGCCTCATCAAAATCATCAAACATAATGGACAAACGGGGGATGACGAAGACCAGAAGGACAACCACCGTCAAAACGCCCACCGCAAGAATCAATAAGGGGTAAGTCAGGCTTGAGCGGACTTTGCTGCGTATCTCATAATCCTTTTCAAGATGGCTGGCGAGCCGCTCCAGCACCTTATCCAAATGCCCGCCCACCTCGCCGGTTCTGGCCATATTCACATAAAAGGGGGAAAACAAATCCGGGTGCCTCGCCAGCGCCCCGGAAAACGAACCGCCGTTCTGAACAAAATGATACATATCATCCACCATATCGCGCAACGGCGAACTTCTCAGTTGATGCAGGACGATCTGCAATGCCCTTAAAAGGGGGACAGAGGCGCCGACCAGATCGCTGATCTGCCTTGTCAATAACAGAATCTGCTGAGGACCTGCCCTCCGTGGCCCTATCCACGAAGACTTTAAAGTGCGCTGAAGGCTTGCGTCTTGTTCCTTTCCAGCCTCCGCGGCCTCCACAAGGGTCACATCAATGGGTGCCAGGCCCTGCCGAATAATTTGGACAACGGCATTATCCAGATTCGAGGACTCGACAATGCCGCTCACAACCTTATCCGGGCCTCCCTTGGCCTTGTATCGAAACGCCGGCATCCTGCCCTCTTCCTCCTCCTCACAACCCACAGCACATTCTCATCCGTTCAATGAGCTGCCATGACGTTATAAGGTTAATTTTCCTCTTCCTGCGTCACCCGTAAAACCTCTTGGATCGTTGTGATCCCTTTCCTGACCTTTTCCCAGCCGGCCTGACGCAGCGTCCTCATCCCGCATGCAACAGCCCTTTCTTTAAGCCGGCCCGCGGCTGCCCGCTCCAGGATCAGCTGACGGATGGCATCATTAAAAATAAAAAATTCATAGATGGCCTCCCGTCCGCTGAAGCCGGTAAAATTGCAGGCCTTGCATCCCTTGCCTTCGTAAACATCTCTCGTCGAAGAGATATCCGCCTCTGAGCCAAAGTCTTTGATCATCTCAGGCGTTACCTGAACCGGCATCTTACATTTGGGACAGATAATACGGACCAAACGCTGGGCGATAAAATCCTCCACCGTGCTGGTAATCAGATAAGGCTCCACCCCCATGTCCAAAAGCCTCGTGACGCCGCTGGCGGCGTCATTGGTGTGCAGCGTGGAGAAAATCAAATGACCCGTCAAGGCAATCTGAACGGAGATCTGGGCGGTCTCCCTATCGCGGACCTCACCCACCATCATAATATCGGGATCGTGCCTGAGCATCGAACGCAGGCCATGGGCGAAACTCAGGCCTATCGCCGGATTGACCTGAATCTGGATAATCCCTTTAAGCTGATACTCGATAGGGTCCTCAATGGTGATAATCTTTTTCTCCTGCGTATTGATATGCGCCAGACAAGAGTAAAGGGTTGTGGTCTTTCCCGAACCCGTCGGGCCCGTCAAGAATATAATCCCATGCGGTTTCTTAATCAAACCTTCCAAGAGACTTTTCTCTCTTTCCGAAAGTCCCAATTCCTCAAGGCTGTAAAGCCGGGTGGTATTGAGAATACGCAGGACAACGCTCTCCCCGTAAGGTGTCGGAATAAACGAAACCCTTAAGTCAAGGTCGATGTCCCCCACACACACCTTAAACCGGCCGTCCTGCGGCATCCTCTTCTCGGCGATGTTCAGGTTCGATAGAATCTTAATGCGGGAGACAATCGCCTCCCGGAAATGTTTGATGTCGGGGGGGACGCGCGCATCGTATAAAACCCCGTCCACGCGGTAGCGCACCTGCAGCCCGCCCTCAAAGGGCTCAATATGGATATCCGTTGCGCGATCCCTATAGGCCTCCAGGAGAATCTGGTTGAAGAATTTGCTGATGGAGGCCTCGGACTGTGTCTCCTCGATATTGGTGACCTCGCGGGCGGCCTGGACAACCGGCTGAGCGGTATCCATCATCCGCTCAATCGTCTCGGCCCCGATGCCGTAATACCGGCGGATGGCCTCCAGAATTTCCCTCTGTCCCGACAAAACAGGATTTAACCGGGCGTCCACCACAAGCCCTATTTCATCCAAAAGATGGATATCCCAAGGCCTCGTTGTTGCAATCGTGAGTGTATCGTTTTCTAACCGTAAGGGGATAACCTGATAATGACTGACAAACTGGGCGGGGATTTTTTTTATAACCTCAGCGGAAATTTCGATATCTCTGAGAGTGACATAAGCCACTCCCATCTCGTGGGCCAGGACCGGCAAAATCGCGGTCTCATCGTCGATGAAACCAAGCTCCAAAAGGATTACCTTAAGCTCTTTTCCTGTCTCTTCCTGTTTCTTAAGGGCGAGACCCAGCTGCTCGGAGGTGATGATATGTTTGTCAACAAGCAACGGCCCTAAAACTTTACTCTCAGGAAGGGTCATCTATGATATTCCGGCGCTCAACCCCGCCGTCGGCGGACTCAACGCCTCCCGAACGGCCTTAACAACGCTCTCTTTGTCATCGGTTTTTCTGATAAAGCCCCAAGCCCCCGCCTTGAGGGCGCTTGGGCGTCCCTCCTCTATACTTTCTTCACCGCAAATAATGAAAGAAAAATCTTTCAAAGACGATATTCCCTTGATAATCTCCATAAGTTTATCGGCACCCACCCCATCCAATTGAACCTTAAGGATAACCGCATCCGGTTTGAGGCGCAGGACATGGTTAACGCCCTCGGCTATCGTATTGGCGATGTAGACTTCGTAACCGCTTCCCGTCAGCATCCCCTCCAATTTTGAGCCAAGAAACACATCGTTTTCAAGGATCAATATTTTCTTCTTCATGCCGGCGCTGATATCAATGCTTTTTGTCTTGGATTGCTTCTCCCGGGCCCTATACAAGACCTTTTTCACTCTCGCCAGCAGATCCTCGGCATCAAAAGGCTTTATGATGAAATCATCCACCTCTATGACCTCAAAATAATCGTGCATCTGGCCGCGGGCGGTCAGGACAATAAAGGGAATCTCTTTGCCGAAGTCGCTGCCGCGCAATTTCTGCATCAATTGATTGCCGTCCATATTCGGCATCAGGATATCCGAAATGATCAGATCCGGTTTAACCTCAGTTGCGGTTTGAAAGCCCTTCTGGCCGTCCTCGGCCTGATGGACCTCGTATCCGGCCGTCTCCAGCTCCAGGCTCAGCATCATCCTCATATGGCTTTCATCTTCGACAATGAGAATCTTTTTTTTATCCATATCTTCCACGCCCCCCTGCAATAGACAATTAAGAAATTCCCGGCTTGGGAACGATAAACGAGAACGTAGAGCCTTTTCCTACTTCGCTGACAACGCTGATCCGTCCCCCGTGCAACCCCACCAAGGATTTAACGATATTGAGACCTAACCCCGTTCCATACATGCCGGGGCCGTAGGTCCGCTCCCCCTGATAGAATTTCTCAAAGAGTCTTGGCAGATCCTCCTGCGGAATTCCCACGCCTGTATCGATGACGGAAAATTTAACGTTTGTCTCCTCCTCCTCAACGGTAACGGTGATTTTTCCTTTTTCCGGCGTAAACTTAAAGGCATTGCTGATCAGATTCGAAAGGATTTGCATGAATCTCATCTTATCGATATCGAGTATAATCGATTTTGGAGGGACATCCAAACAGAAATTGATTTCTTTGGCCTTGACCCTCAATGCCCACCCGCGGCAATTCTCTTGGACCAGTTCCGCCACATCCACCGATTCCCTGTAGAGGGGCATCTTACCGGCCTCGATCTTGGAGACATCGAGAATATCATCAATGAGAAACGCCAGGCGGTCGATATTGGAGGCGGCCATGTCGACAATCTCCTTCTGCTGGGAGGTCATTTCGCCGGCTTTGCCCCGGCGCAGCAACGACAGCCCTTCTTTGGAAATCGCCAAGGGAGTGCGCAATTCATGAGAGACCGTTGAAACAAATTCGTCTTTCATCTGCATAACCTTTTTAATTTCCTCTTCGGAGTGTTTGCGTTCGGTGATATCGCGAAGATAACCGGTAAATATCGGCGGGCCTTGTGCCGGGATACGGACAATCGATAGTTCGACGGGGAATTCGGAACCGTCAGAGCGAAGGGCTGTCAACTCCAAACGTTTATTAAGGACAGGGCCTTCGCCGGTTGCCAGATAACGCGCCATACCGCGGCGATGGCCTTCCCGCAGAGAGGGAGGGATAATCACATCCGCCATTTCTCTACCGATAACCTCCTTACGGCTGAAGCCAAATGTCCTCTCGGCGGCGGGGTTAAATTCCGTGATCCGCCCCTCATGATTGATGGATATAATACAATCCATCGCCGAATCCACAATCACGGCCTTGTGCGCCTCAGCCTCATGGATAAGACGCTCAATTCTCTTGCGGTCTGTAATATCGTGAACCAGGCAGACAATCCCCCGGATTTGACGGTCATCGTCAAACATGACTGATGCCGAGAACTCAACGGGAATTTCTCGATTTTCCCGGGTCAAAAACGTCCTCTCGTCACTGCGGATAGCGTGATCGGCGGCCACTTTTTCAAGAATTAGTTCCTCTCCTGCGCCAACAAATAAACTGTGAAGGGATTGGCCTGTCAATTCTTCCTGCGTATAACCGGACAATTGGGCCGCCCTGTCATTCACCATCTGAATCATGGCGCCGGCATCCACCACAAACAGGGCATCGGCCATATTCGATATAATCGAATGAATATGCGCCTTCTCCCTCAACAGCTGCATGCGATGATCTTTTAAATCCTTGATCATCCTGTTAAAGGCCTCCGCCAATATCCCCAATTCATCCCCGCCTGTGTATCTCACCTCCTGCTCCAAATCCAAATCCCCGTTGGCCACCCGCTCGGCCACATACGCCATCTTCAGCACGGGTCTTGAAATATTTTTAGATGCCTTAAGGGCAATTAGGATAACACAGGCAACGACCACAAAAAAAATCCATGCAATAAGCGAACTTAAGCGCGTTACGGGTATGAAGACGACTCCCGCCTCCTGAACGACCAAAACCGTCCAGCCTAACCCCTTAAGATCTCCATACCTTTGTGAATAACTGTATCCGATAAAGTAATTTTTCCCTTCAGCATCTTTCCTCTCGAGCAAATACCCCTCTTTTTGCTGCCGGGCTAAACGGACGGATTCAAATCCCTGCCGAGTCAAATCGGCCTCAAGCCGCAGCCCCTGAGTGTCCTTCGTCCCTGCGATCACCAGACCATTTTTGCGCAAGAGCAAAATACGCCCCACAGGCAGAACGCCTCTTATGAACGAGGTCTCCAGCACCTGCGAGAGTTCTTGAGTCCTCCAGCGTGCCCTGACCACGCCGATGATTCCCCTCCCCTGTTCATAGGCAGATCGTATAGGGAACGCAAAATCCATCCCCCCTTCGTGTGTAACGGGATCTTGCTCCATGTCCCCTATGTAAGATAAGCCGGCCATCGCCTCCCTAAAAAACCTTTCCCGAGAGAAACTCTGCCCCACCGGGGAAAAACTCGATGCGACAACTTCACCGGAAACATTCAAGACATCCATCCGGGAAAAAATCCCGTATTCCTTCTGAGCGCGCACCAAAAACGAGACAATGCGTCCATCAACATCTCCCGTCACGACATCCTGCATGAATTCCAATCCGGTCCAGCGGCGGACATCTTCGGCGATCTCAAAAACTTTGTCGTCTATCTTCTCTATAGAGCGCCGGGCGACAAACTGAAAATACGATCCCATAATCCGGCGCAAGGAAGTTACGCCGTTATAATAGGCAATAATACTAATAACAAGTAAAGGGACGAGAGACAAAAGGAGAAGCAGGGTGGTAATCTTAGGCCGAAGTCGCATAGAAAATCTGTGCAGAGGAGCCCTCAGGGGGCTGCGCAGGCATCATCCCTGTTATGACGATTGACCGGCTAATTTGCCTTAAGATACTTGTCAATCTCGCTTAAGAGATGTTCCGAATCAAAAGGTTTTGTGATGTATTTCTCGGCGCCGAGGACGCCGCCGATAATCTTATCCGCCTCCTGATCCCGGGCGGTCAGCATGATGATGGGTGTTTTGGTATCGTTTTTCTCTCTGCGGATCTTTCGGCAGACCTCGTAGCCGTTGAGTTTGGGAAGGCTTAAATCCAGGATAATTAAATCGGGCCATTCCTCCAGATATTTAGTAAATCCTTCCTGGCCGTCACAGGCGCTGACGACGTCATATTCCTTCTGTTTCAACTCATAGGTCAACAAATCCACCATATCTTTTTCATCTTCAATGATAAGGATCTTCTTTCTGCTCATCAGGAAGTTGAATAACCTCTGGCAGTAAAAATACACAAATCTTTCCAAGTCCTGTTTGGCGATATCTACAATCTTAACCCCGGCCCTGGCCGGCTCTGCCCCTTGGGGCCCCTCAGACCAGGTGACCTTTGCCTTCATGGTTATCTTCTCATTATTATCAAGCTTAATCTGGATCTCAGCCTGTGTCCCTAATTCGATTTTATCGTTGGTCAGGAAACATATACCGCCGGGGGAGATATCATAAACTTTTGTGGAAAAACAAATCTCTGAAGGGCCGTAAATCTTGCACTGGGCAGGAAGATCGATTCTAATCCTTTTATACTGTCGTCTCTCTTTCACGGCGGCACCTCACTTTGATGCAACTCCATATTCCATTCGTAACCAAACGGTTTTATTATACATAAAAGTATCCCTTTGTCCAAATAAGAATAAGAAAAAAAGGGAAACAGCGCATGCGCTGTTTCCCTTTTTCTTACAAGCTTCCCACCTGCCCCTCAACGATGGGGCAGGCGTCAGGCAGGTCTACCCGCTCCGCCGTGAGACGAGCAGGCAGGCTGACGGGACGCGATAAAAAAAATCAAATCAACGACCTTGTTCGAATACCCCCACTCATTATCGTACCACGCGACCACCTTAATAAAAGTATCATTAAGAGCAATGCCAGCATCGGCATCAAAGATGGAGGTTCTGGAATCACCAATGAAATCAGAAGAGACAACCGCGTCTTCCGTATACCCTAAAATTCCTTTCAGCTCTCCTTCCGAGGCCTCTTTCATGGCCTTTTTGATATCATCCCACTTGGCCGGTCTGGCTAATTTACAGGTTAAATCCACGACCGACACATCAGCCGTTGGCACCCGAAAGGCCATGCCGGTTAATTTGCCGTTAAGCGACGGGATCACCTTGCCCACGGCCTTGGCCGCTCCTGTGGAGGCAGGGATAATATTCTGCCAGGCCCCGCGGCCGCCGCGCCAATCCTTTTTGGACGGGCCATCCACCGTCTTCTGGGTGGCTGTCACCGCATGACAGGTCGTCATCAGGCCTTCCACAATACCCCATTTGTCATGAAGCACCTTGACAATAGGAGCAAGGCAGTTCGTCGTGCAGGAGGCATTGGAAATAACATCCATATCCGGCGCATAGGAGTCCTGGTTGACTCCCATGACAAACATCGGGGCATCAGCCGAGGGAGCGGTGATGATTACCTTCTTAGCGCCTGCCCGCAGATGACCTTTGGCTGTTTCAATCGTAGTGAACAGTCCCGTTGACTCGACGACATATTCGGCACCGACTTCGCCCCACTTGAGATTGGCCGGGTCTTTCTCGGCGGTGACGCGAATCTTCTGGCCGTTAACGATCAATTGATTATCCTTGACGTTCACGGTTCCCTTAAACCGGCCCTGAGTAGAGTCATAAACAAGCATATAAGCCAGATAATCCGCGTCGAAAAGATCATTAATGGCAACCACCTGAACATTCGGATTATCCACGGCGGCCCGGAACACCAAACGGCCGATACGGCCGAACCCGTTAATCCCTATCTTTGTCATGATGCTTACCTCCGCATTCTATTTGTGATAAAACATTCCCTTGTTAAAAAAGCATTCCCTTTTCCAAAATCCTTACAATGGAAAATATACAATATACTCTCCGTCCTGAATTGTCAAGAGGGAATTCGGGGCTGTGGCGGGATTGTGGGCATCAAGAAGAGTTTGGAGACGATACCGCGCGCAGGTATCCGGCAGCCATGCGGGGGTCGGTGCGCACCATGTAAAATCCCGTCCCGCGCTCGAAGCCGGTGGTGCGTGTTAACTTGGGGATAATCTCAATATGCCAGTGGAAACAATGAGACACATCCAGTTTTCCGCCATGGCACCAGGGCGGTTCGTGATCTTCCCCTTTGCTGTTTATAGGGGAGACATGGCAATAATAATTGTACGGCGGATCGTTCAGACATGCCTTCATCCGGGACAAGACATCTTTAAGAATGCGGCCCAACGCGTATCTCTCCTTATCGTCGATGGCTGAAAAGTCAGCATTGTGCTTTTTAGGAAATATCCAACATTCAAAAGGATACCGCGGGGCAAAGGGACAAAAAACGATAAAATGCTCATTCTCCGTGATAATCCGTTCCTGATCGCTGTATTCCTGGGCCAGGATATCGCAATAGACGCAGCGCCCCTTCTCCTCGTAATACTTCTGGGCGCCCTGAAGCTCCTGGAGGACATATTTGGGAACCATGGGAAGGGCAATGATCTGGCTGTGGGGATGTCCCACCGTGGCGCCGGCCGACTCGCCGTAATTCCTGAAGAGGACAATATATTTGAACCGCTTATCCTTGCGAAGGTCTGTAAAACGGCTTTGATACTTACTGATCACATGGGCTATTTCCTCATCCGTAAACTCGGCCAGATTCTTATCATGCACCGGTGTCTCGATCAGAACCTCATGCGCGCCGATGCCGTTAAAAAATGTATAAACACCCTCCTGGCGTTCATCCAGGTTCCCCTCGATCCTCAAGGCCGGGAATTTATTGGGTACCACACGCACCCGCCAGCCTGGGGCATTGGCCGCCGACCCTTCGGGACGGATGGCGTCGATCTCTGGCGGCGTGAAAAATTCTTTCCCGGGGCAAAACTGACAGGTCGACAGCCGTTCACGGTGACGGCTTTCCCTCTCATACCTTTCCGGAGCCCAGGAATCCTGCGTATGAACAATCACCCACTGCCCCATGATAAGATCCCGGCGCAATTCTGTCATGGGGTCTCCTCTTCTCTTAAATATTCGGCCGTATCCTCCGGCGGAATACCGCAGATATAAAACCCCGTCCCCTTCTCGAAACCAGCAACCTGCGTCAGCCGGGGGATAATTTCTATATGCCAATGATAATCTTTCTCCAGTGTTTCCCACTTATAGTCATCACCCTTCCTTCGGTAAGGCGCCGTCTGCACGATGAGATTGTACGCCGGATCATCCAGCCCTTCTTTGAGCTTTTGCAGGATCCCTTTAAGTATCCCGGCCAGGTCATCTTCGCGGTCTTGAATCCCTTCGGCGAAGTCGCAGTGATGGTCTTTAGGCAAAATCCACACCTCAAACAAAAACCGTGCGGCAAACGGCGTCACGGCTATGAAATGCTGCGTCTCCAGGACAAGGCGTTTCCCGTCCTCCCTCTCCTGAAGAATCACGTCGCAATAAAGACACCTCTTCTTCGCCTCAAAGTATTTCTGGGCCTCCTGAAGCTTTTCCTTCACGCGCCGCGGACGGACAGGGGTGGCGAGGATATGGGAACAGGTGTGCTGGATATGCCGGTGGCTGATCGTTGGGCCGTGGTTTTTATAAACCAGGATATTGGCCAGCGACGAATTTTTCTCCAGATCGCGGAACCGATGAGCATATGCCCGGATGACATGCTGGATTTGCCGGACATCCAAATCCGCCATATTGGCGATATGATCAGGCGTTTCAATCACGATCTCGTGTATCCCCATCCCTGTAATCCGATCATACAGACCATGGTGCCGGCGCTCCAATACAGCTATACTCTCCGGAGAATACTGTCTCGAAGGAATAATCCGCACATCTTCCTCTGCGTAGACCGGCTCGCGGTCAGGATGACATAACGGGCAGGCTTGAGGGTTCTCCTCCAGCGTCCCGTCGTTTACATCAACAAAATTACCCGGCCTTCGGGCCCGTTCCGTGGCGACAATAATCCAGCGCCCTGAAAGGGGATCTCTTCGTAATTGAGGCATAGCTATTCAAACCGAAATCCAACTCCGAGTTTATGCCCTGCGACAAAATCATGCGCCTCCATCGGCCTGGAGGCCTCGAAATGAACCTTTTTAATTCGCAGTCCACCTCCGGCGGCGGCGACCACAAAACCTTTCTTGTCAATTTCCGTTACTTCTCCTGAAGATACAACAGAAAAATCTTTGTCCATAACCTCGGTCTCCAGTATCTTCAGTAATTTCCCCTTATAAAAAGTATACGCCGCCGGCCACGGCAAAAGACCGCGCACAAGATTATAAATCACTTCAGCCTTACTATCCCAGCGGATACGTCCCAATTCTTTCGTCAATTTAGGGGCAAAGGTCGCCGCCTCATGCGCCTGCGGGGTCAAGGTATACGCATTTTTTTCAATTGTATCCATTGTCTCAAGAAGAAAAAACGGACATATCTGAGACATTCTAGTCCGTAATGTGACCGCGGTATCGTCCCGGGCGATGGCTATTTTTTCCTGAACCAAGATATCCCCAGCATCCAGGACAGAACTGATCTTCATAATAGAAATTCCCGTCTGCCGTTCTCCGTTGACAATTGCCCAGTTGATCGGCGCGGCCCCGCGGTATTTGGGCAGAAGGGAACTATGGACATTGACGGCAAAACGATGCGGCACCGCCAAAACCTCGTCGGGGAGAAACTGGCCGTAGGCAACCACAACAAATAAATCGCTGTCCAGGCATCTTAACTGGCTTAAAAAAACCTCATCCCGAAGACGCGTCGGCTGCAACACCAAAATCTTATGCTCCCCGGCGCACTGTTTAACCGGGGAACCGCTCACCTTCCAGCCCCTTCCCTTAGGCTTGTCAGGCTGCGTCACACAGGCTGCCACCTCATGTCTCGAGTCAATCAACGCCTTCAGATGCGCCGCGGCAAAATCATCGCTGCCAAAAAAGACAATATTCATAACATTATCGCATGAAGCGTGAAACGTATTTCGTGAAGCGCAAAAAATATCTTACGAGATACTCTTCACGAGCGGCGCTTTACGATTAAGGATCCACGTTAAGCGTTATCAGCGTGCTGTGCCTGCGTTTGAAATCTTTAATGACCGGCGTCGCATACGCCAGTATATCTTTTACCGACAGGCCTTTCAATAGAATTGTAAAACGATATTTATCCCGCAGCTTAGGATTCACATCCGGGTGCGGGTCAAGGACATCTATCCCTTGAGGTTTGCGCTTCTCCAAGCGCGCATAGAGATCCTTGGCCTGCTCAAAGACACGTTCTTCGTCGCTCCCGCGCAGTCCGACAGCCGCCAAATGTTTATAGGGAGGGAATCCCAGCTCCTGCCGGAATTTGAGCTCCTTGCGATAAAATCCATCGAAATCCCCCTTAAGGACCGCCCTCAGACAGTAGTTGTCGATCATCCGTGTCTGAACCAGCAGCTTCCTGACGGCAAACTGCCTTAAATGAACCAGGAGGGCAAAGGCCTTCTGGGCGCTGCGAAAATCCATGTGGTGCAGTTCGGCGTCAAAATTCACAACCGCCATTAAATCCACCGGAAAAGCCCCCTGTCCTTTCAAGACCGCCTGGGTGGCAATCACCACATCCGCCTCCCGAGGGAATTCTGCCGTTTGCCGGTCGTAACGGCTGATGCGGGCATGGGGATAGAGCCGCGCCGCCTCGCTTTCCAGTTTCTCTATTCCTGTCCCGCTTGAACGCAGGTAGGAACCCGGACAGTGAGGACAAAATCCCGGCAATTCTGTCTTAAAAGAACAATGCCGGCAAACCATCCTCTTGGAGACGTACAAATACGTCAGATTGACATCGCAGCGCGGGCATTTCAGCGTCCATCCGCACTGAGGACAGCGCGTCTGTGTGCTGAAACCCTTGCGGTTCATAAATAAAACCACCTTGCCTTGCGCCGTCAGGGTCTCCTGTATCGCACTCTGTAAAGGAAAAGAAAGAATCGATGTCCGCTGGGGATTGTAATTGGTCATATCCACAGGCTGCATTTCGCTTAAACGATCCGGCTCATAGGTGATCTTTGTCCAACGCTCTTTTTTTGCCTTGTGCCATGTCTCGGCAGAAGGCGCTGAGCTGACATAAAGAAGAGAACATCCTTCACTCTGGGAGCGCATCTGCGCTATGGTCTGCGCCCGGTAATGAGGGGACTGCTCCTGTTTGTAAGCCGCATGCTCTTCCTCGTAAATAACAATCAAACCTAAAGAGGACACCGGGGCAAAAACCGCGGACCGCGTCCCCACAACGACCGTCGCCCTGCCTTCTTTGACCTTGATCCACTGCTCCAACTCCCGCGAGGAGCGCATCTTTTTATCCAGTACGATGACCGGACAGGAAACCTCTTTGAGCCTCTGCAGGACAGATTCAATGAGCGATGCCTCGGGGACAAGAAAGATAACACGGCGTTTGGCCTCCCATACCTTTCGGATCGTCTCCAGGATAAACGGCCACCTCTTATCAGGGCTTTTGTCATGAAGCAAAATGACCTTCTTTCCCAAGGGCGCTTCGGCCTTATCTTCGCCGCAAGGCGTCCATTGAAGTTCTTTGGCCTTTCGCAGGGCCGTCGGCAGCCACGTCTGTGCGGCCTCCCCCCACGAACAGCCATAATATCTCCCGAAAGCCCTGGTGAGTTTGAGCGCCTTTTCATCAAGGGACGGATAATCGTCGAGGATGGACAGAACAGGATTCAACGGCTTAAAGGGACTGTTCTTTTGGAATCGGACAACGACCCCTATGCTGGGGCGACGGTTAAACACCATACGCACCCTTTGCCCCACCGCGATTCTATCCCGAAGGGATTTGCCGACAGAGTAATCGAAGGGGCCTTCGACGGGCAGGCCGACAATGACTTGTGCAATCCGTTTGTTCATGAAATGAGGGCAAGGATATCCCGCACGGCAGAAGGACGCGCCAGCTCACGCGTCCTTTTGAGGGTTGTGAGATAGAGATCCCGCGAGGATTGTAACTTTTTGAGTTCCTCCACTATGCCGCTTATATCTGCGGGGCTTGCGCCGATACCGTGTTCTCTTAAAATGCGCACATTCTTGGCCTCCTGCCCGGGAATCGGGTTGAAAAAAATCAGCGGCAATTGGCTGACCAAGGCCTCGGCAATCGACAAGCCGCCGGGCTTGGTGAGCATCACATCGGAGACGGCCATCAGCTCATGCATGTTATCGACTAGCCCCATCACCTTGACCCAATCATCCTTCTTCCCGCTCAGCCGCCTAAAAAGGCTTTGATTATGGCCGCAGACGACGATAATCTGAACCCCCTTAAGGGCATGGATGATCTCTTCAATAGGACCGATCCCGAAGGAGCCCGTGGCCATAAGGACCGTGAACATATCCTCTTGAAGACCTATCCGTTTTTTAAGCTGTCCCCTGTCTTTCGGGAGAAAAAAATTTTCGTGCGTGGGAATCCCGGAGACCACAATCCTCGAGGCCTCAACGCCGAGGCCCTGCAGTTTCTGTTTTGTCCAGTCGCTGGCGACGGCATAGACATCGGCCCCTGCGCCCAGCCAAAACTGGTGCACGTCAAAGTCCGTGACAACGGTAATAAGACGGGAACGGATACGGCCGGATCGCTTGAGGGCGCAGGCCACATCGCTGGGCAGGAAATGGGTGCTTAGAATATAATCAAAGGCCTCTTGTTCGAGGAATTCGCCGAGCCGCTTGGCGTTCACCACATTATAAAGCCGCCGGGCCGGTTGCATGAGCGGCCCCAGCCAGGGAATATCCAAAATCCGGAAAAAAAATCCCCACAGCCACGGAATCCCGGAGATAAGAAAAAGATAGGTCTGGCGGTAAAATTTCTTAAAAAAAACGCTCGTATAGTCGAGGGCATCCACAAGGACAGCCTCATGGAGGGAAGATTTACGAATACCGTCATAGAGGGCCTCGGCCGCCTTCTGATGACCGGCCCCTGCCGAGGCATGAATGACAAGGACTTTCATGATATGTTTCAGGTCAAATGATTCTGACCGATGATTTGCGCCGCCTCCAAAAGGTTTTGGGCAATGAAATCTGGTTTGACCGTCCACCCGCGCATGTGCCGGCGGTCCTCGCGGCCGGATAGGACAAAGATTGTCTTGCAGCCCGCGTTATGACCGGCCAGGATATCGACCTCAGTATCACCGATAAAAAACGCCCGCTGCGCCGAGCGAATGGATTTATTCATTAACTCCAGCGCCCGTCTGACCAACCCTATTCCCGGCTTGCGGCAGTCGCATCCATGGTCAGAGCGGTGGGTGCAGTAGAAAACACGCTTGATCCGTCCGCCGGTCTTTTTAACTGCCCCCAACATGTGACGGGTGATTTGATTCAATTTCTGTTTCGTATACACCCCTTTGCCGACACCGGCCTGATTCGAGATGACGAAAATAGTATAATCATTCTCCGTCAAAAGATGCAGGGCCTCCAACGCCCCGGGGATAAAATGAAACTCTTTCAGTTTCGTGACATAATTGCCGTTGCCTGGAAACTCGTTGATTACACCGTCTCTGTCGAGAAAGACGACCTTCATGGATTACCCTTTGCGTTGCTTCATCTCCCAATATTTGGCATAACTCATAATCTGGTACAAAGAGGCGAAAAAAGCGATCATAAAACCGATAAAGCCGTCTTTGTATCCCTTCTTCCCGATCCACACGCGCGGAAACCTGTCCAGTGTCCGCCAGACGGCTTTCCCTAAAGACATACGCCGTCCTGTCTGAATCCATTTTCTGGCCTCCAGTGTCGTCTGGCGGTTCAAGCTGGCTAAAAAATGCTCAAAATCCGGATAGCCTTTATGGACAATATCTTTAGTGAGATGCCCTGTCTCTCCATCCAAAAAAACGCGCGGATGCACCTCCACCTCTTCATATTTAAAACGGCTTTTCATAAAAAGCCTCAGTTTTCCTGCCGGATACCATCCCGAATGCTTGACCCAATAATCCCCGATATAATTCCGCAAAGGGATGGAAAAGGCATGATAAGGAGTGCTTTTGAGGCCTTCCCTGATTTCCTCTCTCAGTTCCCCGCTGACATATTCATCGGCATCCAGGCTTAAGACCCATTCGTTCCTGGCCTGGGCATAGGCCCAGTTGCGGTGGATGCCTTCATTCTCCATTTTGCGGCGGAAAATCCTGTCCGTATACTGACGGGCCAACTCCATGGTGCTGTCCGTGCTTTCATCATCCACCACAACAATCTCATCGGCCCAGCCGTGCACGCTTCTAAGGCAATCCTCGATATTGGCCTCTTCATTCTTGGTAATCACGACAACCGACAGCGGCACCCTGACCGCCGCAAGGCTTTTATTATCCACCATCTCTTGAGTATTCAGCGCCGTTTCTGTATTCATGCTTATCCTTTACACGAAGGACTTAAGACTATTTCCTTAAGCGTCTCACACACGTAATCAATCTGATCCTTGGTCATATGAGGAAACATGGGAAGCGACAGGATCTCATCCGCCACATGCTCGGCGACGGGAAAATCCCCTTTCTTGTATCCCAGCTCCGCATACGCCTCCTGAAGATGCAGCGGAATCGGATAATGAATCAATACCCCGATGCCCCTCTTTTTCATCTCTTCGCAAACCTTATTGCGATGGGGCACACGCACGGCAAACGTCTGAAAGACGTGGGTGCGATCCCCTTGGATGACGGGCGTTCTCACCCCATCCACATCCTTTAATGATTCGCAGTAATAGGCGGCATGAGCCTGGCGCATCCGGTTCCATTCATCCAAATGCGGCAGTTTGGCCAATAGAACGACGGCCTGCACCGTGTCCAGCCGCGAATTGTATCCCTTGATTGCATGGTCGTAGCGGTCTTTGCGGCCGTAATCCCGCAGCATATTGGCCTTTTCATAAATCTTCTGATCGTTGGTTACAATCATGCCGCCGTCGCCAAATGCCCCCAGCCCTTTAGTCGGATAAAAACTAAAACAAGCGACATCGCCCAGTGAACCGATCTTCTTCCCCTGATAGACAGCGCCGTGGGCCTGGGCCGCATCCTCGACAACCGTAATCTTACGCTGGCGCGCCAAATCCATAATTTCCTTCATATTCGCCGCCTGACCATAAATATGCACAGGGATAATCGCCTTGGTCTTTGGGGTGATCAAAGATTTAAGTTTGCGCACATTTATATTGTACGTCTCCTCTTCTATATCCACGAAGACAGGGGTCGCGCCCGTATAGGAAACACACAGAGCTGTTGCGATAAATGTAAAGCAGGGGAGAATCACCTCATCCCCTACGCCGATATTCAGAGCCGCCAGCGCCAGATACAAGGCATCTGTCCCGGAATTGACCCCAACGGCATATTGAGCGTCGCAATACTGGGCAAATTGAGCCTCGAACTCCTTTTCCTCCTGCCCCAAGATGAAATCCCCGCGCTCAAAGACCTTTTTAAGGCCGACGTCAATTTGGTCTTTGATGGTGTAATACTGCTCACGAAAATCAAGAAACGGAACATTCATGAAATCTTTTCCACCCTTTCTAAGACATCTTCAACCGTTATCTGCCGTAAACAGCTTATGTGTTCACAACTCGCCTTTCGAAACTGCCGGTAACACGGCCGGCAGACTATGTCTTTCTTTATAACTATATGATTTCCTAACGGATACGGGCCGTATACCCTCTCATCCACAGGGCCAAAAATGGAAACCGTCTTTGCCCCCACCGCCACGGCCACATGCAGAGGCCCGCCGTCATTGGTGACAACCAGGGAACACCTTTGCATTAAAGCGGCGAATTGGCCCAGGGAAGTCTTCCCGCAAGTCTCAATCGGGCGGTTCTGCATCAATTGTGCTGTTTTCTCGCAAAGATCAAGCTCAACCAAGCCACCCATCAGTATAATAGTGGCTGATTTTTTTTCAACCAATTTATCAGCTAATTTTGCAAAGCATTCCGCCGGCCAGCGTTTATAGCCGGCATCCTTTCCCCAGCTCTCCCCCCCGCCTGGGATAAGGCCAATCACCGGCCAGCCTGCCCCGCCAGCCTGCCCCGCCAACGGCGGGGCAGGCTGGCGGACGGAGATACGGTTTTCTTCCAAAAATTCGGCGGCCCACTGGATATCTTCCGGAATTAAAGGAAACTCCATGTCCCTGCTCTGGGCCGGCACGCCGAAGGCGGCCAGAAGATCCAGGTAATACTCCGCCACATGCCTGTCTTCGTAGCCTGCCAGAGGAATTCTTTGAGTCAGAAAAATACCGCGGCCTTTATAGTCGTATCCTATCCGGCGGGGAATCCCGGCCGCGAAAGCAAGAAAACTCATAAAACTGTTCAAGGAAACATCCAAAACCATATCAAACCGCTCGCCCCTGATGTCCTGAATCAACCGCCGGACAGCTTTGAGGTATTGCCAGGCCGATTTCTGGCGCAGGGTCTCTAACTCATCGCGTTCATAAATAAAAATCCGGCTGATTTTAGAATTGTGCTCCAAAAGAGGAATCGTCCGGCGGTTGCACAAATACCCAATAAAGATATCCGGATACGCCGCCTTCAAATTATTGATCAAAGGTGTTGTAAAAAGGACATCTCCGATGCCGAAAATGTTGATGAGGAGAATCCTTTGAGGAGGATTAAGGCGCATACCTATTGAATCTCCAGTTTATCTAAATAATCGTCATCCGCGCCCCGAGTTTTTTCTTCAAGGCGGCCTTGTAAATGAGGCTGGCAACGGCGGTGTCCTGAATAGCGAGCCCCGTCGAATCGAAAACGGTCACCTCACGCTCGCTCGTCCTTCCTTTCTTCCTGCCAGCCACAATCTCGCCTAAGCTCGCGTGAATATCCTTGAGCTTAAAAATCCCTTTTTGGACAGGCACGTTGATTTCGCCGCTATGAGCGGCCTGGGCGAAATCATCCACCACCACCTTGGCCCTTTTTAAAATCTTGGGATCCAATTCTTCCTTGCCCGGCGCATCCGCCCCGATAGCGTTGATATGGGTGCCTTCTTTGATCCATCCTGATTGGACAAGGGGAACGCGCGAGGGCGTTGTCGTCACCACGATATCCGCGCCTTCAACACATTCCCGGATGGTCGCGGCGGCAATCATCGCTTCCTTCTTTTTCTTCATCGCGCGGATAAATTTTTGAATCAAAGCCTTCTGGGGGCCCCACACGCGCACTTCCTTAATCTTAAAAATTTCGTGAAGCCCCGTAAGCTGTGCGCGCGCCTGAACACCGCAGCCGACCAATGCCACGATTTCAGAATTTCTTCGCGCCAAAAATTTGGCGGCCACCGCCCCGCCCGCGCCGGTTCGAAGGCTTGTGGCCAGCGTCCCGTCCATAATGGCCAGGGGAAAACCGGTTTGGGGATCGCTGACAATCATAACCGCCATGACCGCCGGAAGTCCGAAGACCGCGTTTTTCGGGTGCGCGTTGACCCACTTGAGGGTACAGAGGTTGAATTTGCGCACGTAGGAGGGCATCGCACGAAAGTCACCCGAAAACTCTTTGAGGTCTAGATAAATCTTCGGCGGCATCTGCGCCCGGCCCAAACCGTATTCCCGAAACGCCTCTTCCACCGCCCCAATGGCGCTTTTGACGTTAACAACCTTCGCGACGTCTCTTTGACTAAGGATTAAAGTTTCGTGTTTGGGCATGAGCAATGGATGCATTCCTATTATTATTGTTCCGAACGATTCTTTTGTTTTAAAAAAGCGGCCAAATTTTTGACGTCTTGTGACAAATGTTTAGGACAAATCAAAAGGGCGTCAGAGGTATCAATAACGACCAGATCGTTTAAACCAATGGCGGCGACAAGACGTTGATGGGCCCAAATCAGCGTGTCCCGGCAATCTAGGGAGACGACGTTGCCCCGCATTGTGTTACCTGCTTTGTCTTTAGGTAGAATTTCAAAAAGCGCCTCCCAGCTTCCCAAATCCGACCAGCCGATGCCGGCGGCTGAAACCGCCACAACATTAGAAGCCTTCTCTAATATACCGTAATCAACCGAGATGTTTGGCAGGCGATTCCAAATCTTCTGGATAGGATCCTGACGATCCGCCCCCCCGACGTCGGCATAAATGGAAGGCAGATATTTCTTGAAGGCACGCAGGATAACTTCTGCCTTCCATACGAACATGCCGCTGTTCCACAGGTAACCCCCATTTTTCAAAAATTGTTTGGCCTTGACAAAATTCGGCTTCTCGATAAATTTTTCGACGTGTAAAACATTCTTGTCCTGTTTGGTTTTCAAATAGCCGTAGCCGGTTTCGGCGCGCGCGGGAACGATTCCGAAAGTAACGAGATACTCCTGCTGGGCCAGGTCAACCGCTTTTTCCAGAAGCCGCAAAAATTTCGTGCGGTTGGCAATGAGGTGATCCGACGGCAAGACAACCATGACCGCGTGGGGATTCACGGCGTGGATGCGCGCCGCGGCCCAACCAATCGCCGGCGCTGTATTCTTCGCGCTGGGTTCCCACAATACCTGGGAGGCCCGCACCCCGAACCCGGCTGTATGACGTTTGATTTCTTTCCGGTAGCGGCGGTTGGCGACAATCCAGATGTTTCCCGCAGGCACTTTCGGCGCGATGCGGCGGATCGTCTGGCACAGCAGGCTTTCTTTGCCGACGAGATTCAGAAACTGCTTGGGCCGGCTCTGGCGGCTGGCCGGCCAGAACCGCGTGCCGGAACCACCGGCCAGGATGACGGCGTGTAAATTATTTATACCCATTGTTTCCCAAAAAGGTTAAAAAAAGTTATGGGATGTTGGAAAAGGTTTCAAAAAGATTTGGGGGTCAAACCTGTTTCAACTTATTTCAACCTCTTCCAACATTTTTCAACCTTAAACAATTTTCTCTTTCACTCTTCTTCCCGTCTTATACCTGACTCTAAACCATCTGGCCGGAAACCACCAATATTTCTGCTTGATATTTTGCCAGTCCTGTTGGCTCAATGGATGCGCTTGGATCTTCGGCTCCATAACCTTCGGATGGGTACCGAAATAGACAGGGAACCGGTTGAGGTCGCCGTAGAAATATTCTTCCCGCCCCGCATCCCCATTTAAAGCCACAAAACCGATCGCCTCGGCATTAGCCCGCCGCTGGGCCATCACATCCTGCGGCTGCACCCACCCGTAATGATAGACAAAACACCCTGTGTTTTTCCGGCGCAAAGGCTGCCCATCCTTACGTCTAAAGCCAAAGGCATCGCCGAAGGATTCGATTTGACCGTTATTGCGGATGATACGGTCCTGCTTCTGATACCAGCCGCTGTCAATCCTGTAACGAAAATAACTGCCATAAAAATGCAGCCATTGAAACCGCAGGGCATCCACTTGAGAGTCGTCTTTGTAACGCCGCATCGTATTTCTTAACTTATCCCTATCATCCTCGTGAATCACCTCATCGGACTGAAGATAAAAAGCCCAGTCGCCGGTGCACGCTGCCAGCGCCAGGTTCGTCTGATGCGAAAGCATTTCGGATTTTTGGGACATATCCCAGGTATTCTGGATAATCCGTATTTTATCGCTCTTTATGCCGGCAATCAAATCGGCCGTGCCGTCCTCGCAGTCCCCGATGTTGACGACAAATTCATCGCAGACCGGCAAAACCGACCGGATGGATTCCGAAACCGGATAATTATATTTAACCGCGTTGCGGATGATGGTAAAACCGCTGATTTTCATAAGTAACTTTACAAACCTCCTCATAAATTTTCAGTGTCTCCCGGGCTGTCTTAAGATTGTCGAATTCTTCGGCGCGTTTCAGCGCCTTCTGCCGCAGCCGATGTTTGAGGCCGTCGTCCTGAATAATTCTGCCAATCGCCTCGGCAATTTCCTGGCTGTTCGACGGATCAACCAGCAGCGCCGCCTCCGCCGCGAGCTCGCGGCACGAGGAAGCATTGGAGGTCACAACCGCGGCGCCGCAACTAAAGGCCTCGACGATAGGATAGCCGAACCCCTCATAAAAGGAAGGAAAGACAAAAACCTCGGCTAAGTTATAAAAAGCGCGCAAATCATCATTGGTCACGAACCCTAAGAAGACAACCTCTTCTTTTATCTTAAGCCTCTCAATCAAATCCGCCATATCTCCTGTTTTCCATCCGTCCATACCAATCACGACCAATTTCCCACGAAAAATCCTTTTCCCCCTTAATTGCGCAAAGGCCTCCAGAAGCCCTTTTAGATTCTTGCGCGGCTCAATAGTCCCGACAAAAAGAATAAAAGGATTCTCAATTCCCTTAAACCGGACAGCTTCCTGAGCGAGCCTCATTTGCCGCTCATCAACAGGATAAAAGATATTCTTATCTGTCCCCTGATGGATATAGCAGGTTTTCTCACGGTCAATCGTAAAATATTTATGCAGGTCTTCCTGCGTATTTTGGGAGCTGCAGATAATCTTGGATGCCCGGCGAATAAAAGACTGAAACTGCCTCTCTGTCAAATCAACAGTTTCAGGAGTGTGGCTCTGGGGGTAAGCCTTATATATTAAATCATGAACGGTTACAATGACCTTCGCGCGGCTTACCTCAATGACCTCAGGGCTGGGCGCATGATAAATGTCAACAGCCGGCAACATTTTATCCACGCCTTTTCTGAAGAAATCGAACCGAAGAAAGAAATTTCCTGCCTCACTCAAAGGGATTCTTCTTTTAACCTCCTCGTACCCCCTTGTCGTATAAAGGGAATACCGGTTGGCGCGGTCAATCTTCGCAAGAGAGGCAACGAGGCTGGATGCATATCGCCCGATTCCTGTGAATTGCTTCTTAGAAAACGAACGGCAGTTGATAGCGATATGCATGGTTCAGCACTTAAGCCCCTGGGATTTCAGGAAGTCTGCTGTGACTTCGGCAACATAATCCAAATCCTTCAACTCAATATCCTGGTGGATGCCGATGTGGGTGCCGTGGTCGGAACAATATTCGGCCTCAGGGAAGTCCCCAAGCTTCTTCCCCAAAAAGGCATAACTGGGGCATTGCGTCGGTATAGAATAAAATAGATTCCTTGAGTCAATCCCCTCCCCCTCTATATAACGGACGAACTCGTCCTTGGTAAAGCCGGTGTTTTCTTTGACGATAATCGAAAAGGCATGCGGCCCGATTTTTTCGTAAGGCTCCTCCTTTAGGGTAATGAAATATTCTTCAAATTTTTTAAATTTATCAATGAGATACCGCAGATTCCGCCGCCGCTTCTGTAAAATCTCATGAAATATCCTGATATTGCCTAAGCCGACGGCGGCCTCCAGCTCATTCATCTTGGCTGAAAAACCGATACGCCGAAACTCGAACTTTCCCACGATGCCGTGATTGCGCAGCGACCGTAAGATATCCGCTGTCTGAGGATTATCGGTAATCACAACACCGCCCTCTATGGTCGTCACGATATGCGCCGCATAGAGGCTGAAGGCGGCCATATCGCCTAAAGATCCGATTTTCCTCTCCTTATATTCGGCGCCATGCGCCTCAGCCGCATCCTCAATCACAAAAAGGCGGTGTCTTTTGGCAATCTCCGAAATCTTGTCCATCTCAGCCGGCTTTCCCATCAAATGCACCGGCATAATCGCACGCGTGCGCGGCGTGACGGCCTCCTCGATTTTGTCGAAATCAATGTTCAGCGTCTCCCGGCGGACATCCACAAAAACAGGCGTAAGGCCGGCCTGAAAAACCGCGTTGCCGGTTGCAACAAACGAAAGAGCCGGGACAATCACCTCATCCCCGCGCTTGGCCCCGTAATCGTACAGGACAGCGCAGGAGAGCGCATCAGCATCCGTGCCGCTGCTGACCGCCACCGCCTCTTTCACGCCGAACAACCGGGCAAACTTCTCCTCGAATTCCTGGACGTATTTTCCTCTTGTAAGCCATTTGGATTCAACAGCCTCGTTAATCAGCCGATGGGCCTCCTCGGTAATGGAAACCGTTCCGAACGGAACCCTGAACTTCGCTTTCGCAGAAAGAGTGCCGCTCTTATTTGTATTAATCTTCACTTGAGTGCATCCTTTCCTGGCCCACCTAAGATCTCCCTGGCCTTATCGTATCGTGCCGGCGTGCCGATGTCATAAAATTCCTGAGAGACACAGAACCCGTAAAATCCCTTTCCCGACAATCCGGGAAAAAAGTCATACTCGAGTGAAAACGCCTCATCCTCCGGCATAAACGAAAAAATATCTTCATTAAAGCAATAAATGCCGGTATTGACGTAGCGCGGCGCCGTCTCTTTCTCTTTTTCCCTAAAGCCTGTGACCCGCGCCGAATCATCGAGGGTGATTCCGCCGAAGTCGCTTCCTTGCGCTCCTGGCGATATGGCAATGCTCGCCCGCGCCAATTTCGATTTATGAAAATCTAAGAAAGCGTTTAAATCAATCTCGCAAAAGGAATCACCGTTAAAGACAAAAAAAGGATTACTCTGGATGAAATGCCGGGCATTTTTTAACGCCCCTCCCGTGCCCAGGGGCCGGTCTTCCCGGGAAAATTCAAAACTCAGGCCTTGATCATTCTCCCGGTAATATCCTTCAATTTGGTCCGCCTTGTAGCCTGTACAAAAAACGATATGACTAATCCCCTGCCTTTTCAAATGCCCTATCAGGATATCCAGAAAAGGACGGGCATTGATCCTTGCCAACACCTTAGGCTCATCGGCCACGACAGACCGCAGCCTCTTGCCCAGCCCCCCGCAAAGAATAACAGCATCAAGCTTATTGATATCGGACATTATAGATCTTATGACCAATGGATTATGCAGGATCTCAGCGCACCGGAATTCGTCTGCTATAATAACAATAATGATAAAATATTACAAATTCTATCCAAGCAATAGATTCCTCTCTTAAAAGCTACATTAAAACACCGCTTATACGAATAAATCCCTTGTTTGCCCTAAAAAATAATGGCAGATATCGTTGGCCGGCCTTCATTAAATATGCCGTCGCTCCCCATTCGCCTGACTTGTTAAAGGTTTTATCCAATTGAAAAATCTTCAATCTCACCTGCACAACCCTTTCTTGCGGGAACTGTTTTCTCGGCAAATCCATCTCTCTTGTCTTTCCCGCCACCAGATAAATTGTTCTATTGATATTCATGGTCGTCTTTAAAAATCTTTCATCGCTATATTCTTGGGACATAAGCCAGAAAATCATGCTCACAACATCCCGCGTGTCATCCCAGATGTCCTCTTTATACCCCTTTCGCTCCATCCATAATGCCTCATGATGATAAACAATCCTCTTAGGGCTCTTTCCTTTTTTGGCCGAATACACGTCACTTTGTTCAAAATAGTACGGCAGCAAATCCTGCGCATCCATGACCGTCGTCAAATTCAACCCGATGTTATCGAAAGAAACGGCCCTGAATAGGGCAGGAGGCCTAAGCTGAAAATGGATTTTGCGGGCATGGCGTCCTTCGTAGATAAGGGGCTCTTCCGTTAGCCGGAAAGAGCCAAACGGGATATTCATAATATATATCCTATACCCCACATCTCTTCGCGTCTCCTCTCCTGAATACTTCTGATGCGTTCTCTCAAGAATATATCCAAGCTTTTGAGACCGGACAGAGATTCCAATGATAACTGTAAAACAAATGACGAGGGCTCCAGCCGCACAACACAAGACCCGCTTATTCCTTCTTGACATAGATATTCCCTCGAAATGCCTTATAACCCAGAGAAGGTCTGGAGGACTAACTTCGCTTCAAGCAGCGATCTGGCCTTAAATACCAGTTCCTCTCCAACCTGCCTGCCGGTAGGCGCGGCAAAACAGTAATACATATCGCCTTCCTTTATAACACGAAAACCCTGAGCATCTAATAGGATCCGACCAGAGGCTTCTTTTGCTGTTCCCTTCTCTTGAGAATAATCCAAACCCAGGGCATCAATAGAATCTTTAACTTCATGCCGAGTTTTAGCGACAAAACAATTCTCATACCGCTTGTTTTTGTATTTAACGAGACTGAACTGCCCCTCATTTTCCGGCAGCGCAAAATAAAAATCTTCATGCCAGACGATATTAAACCCTTTATAAGTCTCAACAGAAACGCCGGCACGGGGCATTATCCGCCGAGAAAAGACAGCATCATTTTTTTCGATGAAATCATAAAAATCTCCGAACTTTGCATCGGCATGATAGGCCCATCGCGGGTAATCCATAATATCTTCCTTCGCCATAAATAGAGAGGCCTCCTTTAATAAGGCGGCGCTTTCCTCTCGGCTCTCCCTCGCGCCCTTGAAATAAGAAAGGAGTGCCGCGGCCATACCATAATCCTGCGCCTCGATTTGTATCATGTTGTCGATATAATTCATCTTTCTATCCCCATCGTAATAAGTCGCATATATTTTATAGATAACATCCGCGGCCTTTTCCATCAAAAAATCGGAAGGCATAGTTTGAGTCGCCCTCCTATCGGAAACAAAACGTATCAGGAAGGGTTTATGGTAAACGGCTTGTTCAAGGGCTTCCGCCGCCTTGGCCATGTTCCCTTCTCCTAAAGACTTAAAAGCTGATTGAAAATAACGGTAAAAAGGCTCAACGCTCTCCCCCTTGTCATCCAGGACTGTAAAATCATTAATCAGATAGTGCCGGCTAGTCTCCTCGCAGTCCTCAGCGATCGTTAGATGGATATTTTTTTTGTTCAAAACAGAAGTTAAAATCAGCCGAAAAGGGTCATATCGGTCGAAATCAAAATAGATTAAAATCCCCCGCCTCCAGCCTTCTTTATAAGGTATGTCCTGAAGGCCGGAAATACATAAATGCCCTGAGGAATCGCCCTTTTGCCGGAGATCATCCCTGATAACACTGGCTATTTTCACATAATCATAACCCCAATGGTAGTCGACAACCCCTGTCCTATCTAAGCGCCATTTTATGGCCGCTATATTGAAAAAAAGAATTAAAAAAATGAGGGCAGAAAAAACGCTGAGGTATCTTGTCTTGACTCTATCCGAAAGTATCCTGGGCAGCATCTCAACGCAAGAAATGCACAATGTTACGCTGAGAATAGGAGCTGCGTATAAAAGATATCTCGAAGAAAGATACACACCGTGCGTTGAAAAAAAAGAAACGGTCATGACATATAAAGGGATAAAAATAATCAAATGGCGATTTTCTTTGAT
This sequence comes from Omnitrophica WOR_2 bacterium RIFCSPHIGHO2_02_FULL_50_17, assembly GCA_001805645.1. GTDB lineage: Bacteria > Omnitrophota > Gorgyraeia > Zapsychrales > Zapsychraceae > O2-FULL-52-10. Next base: position 64,753 of record MHGQ01000049.1, read on the forward strand.
CATCACCCATAAAAAGCATGCCATCATCATAACAGTTAAAAGCCACCCTGCCGCCATGAGCGGACTAGCCAGGGAAGGGGATGCGATTCCCTGCCAACGCATCATAACATCATCCTCCAATGCTGATGAAAATGGCCATACAAAAATACATAAACAAAGGAATACAACTCGCGGTATCAGAAGACAGCCGAGCGATAACTTAGCGATTATGGAATAAAGAAAATCTTCATCTTTCTTCGACAAAAGCTTAGCGAGAATAAACCTAAAAGAGAAAAGACAGATCACGCATACAACGACCCATCCCAAAATCCTGAAAGGGCTTTGAGTTTTGCCCATAACATCGTAGAAAGGGCCTAAAAATTTACTGAGGACATCTCCGTGTCCCCCCATGAGCAAAACAATCGAAGGATAAATTATAAAAATACTAAAGAGCGGCAGCCAGAGAGTATATTTTTTTAATATTTTTCGGTTGTCTGAGGTGGCAAAGATGATATGCAAAAAAATAGTTAATGGAATTATCAGGATGGACAATCTTTGAAAAGAGGCCGCGACTGAAAAAAGAAGCGTCAGCCAGTAATACCGCGTAAAATATTTCTCCCGGCCCATAAGTGCGTCTGCCTTCAGATAAAGACACAAAATCGAAAAAAAGAAAAAAAAGACAAAAAGGTGATGAGCAGAAAAAGGCCAGACATACACATGAAAATGACCGTAAAAGACGAGATAGATAAAAGCAGAGGCAAAACTTGTCTCAAACGTCAAATTCAGCCTTTTCTTAAGCAAGATATAAAATAATATCGTATTGACAAAATGAATAATGACGGAAACTATTACATGGCCCCCAAAGTTGAACCCAAAGGCGAGAACTAAAAACAAAAAATAAATTCCATCTATTAAAAGCAAATCTCCCGTATGCAACAGTCTAATAAAAGCCCAGAGATCATTTTTTTCTGCCAATTGCAAAATGAAAGGGATAAACCAAAGCAGGTCGTCTTCAAGATAAGTATGAGAGACCCTTCGGGAAATGGCGGAAATAAATGCGAGTATAAGAACGCTGCCGAATAAAACCTGGATTAGATGTCTGAGGGGGATGGGAGAACGCAAATGAAAAATTCCTTCTTTAGTGGCACGCCCCGTCTTGTATTATCATTTCGAATGGCCGCCGTTGGGCTGGTAGAAGATAATCTGGCTGCCGAGATTTTCAAAAACGAAGGGAACCCATAATAATTTTTTTAGTCTTTCCTTAAATTTCTTCTGCCGTGAAGGCGGGACAAAAAACAGGATAAATCCCCCGCCGCCGGCCCCGAGGAGTTTACCGCCCAAAGCGCCTGCCCTCATCGCCGTCTCATAAATCTCATCAATATGCGCTGTGGAAACCTTGTCCGATAATTCTCTTTTTATTTTCCAGCTCTCATGAAGCAGCCGGCCAAATCTTTCCAGCTCCCCCCCTTTAAGGATGTCGAGGGCGCGAAATACCATGTCATACATGAGCCTTAATTCCTTTTTCTTGTTGGGGATATTCTGAATCTGGTGTTTGGCAACTTCCGAGGCTGTCCTTGAAAAACCCGTAAAATACAACAAGAGGTGATCCTGCAGACGGCGCAGCCTCTCCTCGGGGATCGTCACCATTCTTACCTGAAGATGGTTCTTCCCGCCGAACTCAATCAGATTAAATCCGCCGTAAGCCGCCAGGGTCTGGTCTTGACAGCCCACATTATCGAGGCACTTTTCCTGCTCGACAAAAATGGCCTCCCTGGCCAGCCGCTCCTTGGTGGGCATAACCCCTTTGAGCGCATAGAGGGCGTTTAAGAGCCCCACCGTAAACGAGGAGCTTGAGCCAAGACCTGTCCTGGCGGGGAGATCCCCGTCATGATGGATTTCCACCCCCTGCCTGATCCTCAAAAACTTCAAGACCTCCCGCACCGCCGGATGGTCAATCTCGCTTACCTTTTTGACATGCTCCATCTTGGAATAAATAATCCTGGATTTGTGGTCAAAAAAGGGCGGCAGATACCGGCAGCTGATATAGCAATATTTGTTAATAGTCGTGGCTAGAACCGCCCCCTGATGCCCTTCAAACCATCCGGGATAATCGGTCCCCCCGCCGAAGAAAGAAACACGAAAAGGTGTGCGGCTTATAATCATAAGACAGAGGCCTCCTCCAAAATTTTACGCTTGAGTTGAATTTGGGTAGACCTCAATGTTTCATCAACAGCTGTCTGCCCGAATTTTTGTTTCAATAAATTCAAAAATTGCGGATGCGTATGATACGTCATCCACGCCTTATCCCGGAAGGCCAAGACCTGATCGGCGGTTAAGTACCTCGTCGGCAAAGGCTGCGTATAATAGGAATGCTGAGAATATCCGGCATAACAATCCGGAAGCCTCCAGCCCTTTTTCTTCGCCTCGCCGTAAAGGGGGCTCCCCGGATAGGCCATGGCTGAATAAAAATTGACCTCCTCGGTATTCAATTCCAGAGCCAGATCGAGAGTCATCTGCATCGTTGCCATCGTATCCTCGGGAAGGCCGAAGATATAATTGGCAATCACACAAATATCATGGTCCCGAATCTTTTTAACGACAGCCCTGATATCCACGTCTTCAAAACGCCCCTTCGTGACGTCTTGGCGCACCTTGGTATTTCCGCTCTCAATGCCTAAAGCAAGCCACTTGACGCCCGCCCTTTTAAGCGTCTCAAGAAAATGCTCCTTGACTGTATCCACGCGGGAATAGCACCAGATGTTAAAATTAAACCCTCGCTCAATAATCAATTCACACAACCGCATAAAATGATTCGTATTTAAGACAAACAACTCGTCGGCAATCTTAATGTTTTTGATTCCCTTCTTGGCAAACCCATCGAACTCTTCGATAATAAAATCAGGATCCCAATAACGAAATATAGCGCTGCCGTCGGCGTATTCGTTTTCCTGACGGTTAATAATGTTGATCATACAGAAAGAGCACCGCATCGGACACCCCAAACTGGTATAAAGCGCGGCAAAGGGCTGCCTCTGGCAATTATTGGGATACGAATGCCACAAAGAGGTCCGGTACCTCTCTAAGGGAAGTTTATCCCACGCCACCCCGGGCAGTTCCTGCGGTAAATCCCACCTAGACACGATGGGAGACGGCTTGTTTAAAATAATCTCCCCGTCCTGACGATACCCCAAACCGTCCACCTGCTCAAGCTTGTCCTCTAAATTGGTTCTTAAGAGGTTGGAGATGGTGTAAACCCCCTCGTTCTGGCAAACCATATCCACGCAAGGGTGTTTCTCCAAAACTTCCCGCGGCAGGGCCGCCACATGCCCACCGACGAATAATGTCTTCCCTTGAGGCCATACCTCTTTGAGGGTCCCTGCTAACGCAACCGCCCCATCCATATTCTGGGAGCTCGCCGACGGCTGCTGGCCGTAGACCACAAAACACGCCGCCCTCGGATTTAATTCTTGTATCCTGTAAGCCGCCTCTTGGTCGCTGAGACGCAAAGCCGCGCAATCCAGGATTTCCGCGCTGAAACCTTTATGCAGGCAGTGGGAGGCCAGCATTCCGGCCCATATCGGCGGCTCAACGGCAGAAAAATCTTTACTGAGATCCTGATAATTCTTCTTTGCGGAATCAGAATGGATAAAAAGAATGTCTAATTGGCTCATGGCATCAAACGTTCGTCAAGTGACTGGACATGGATCGGTTCGCGTTAATAACGGTAAACCCTTTAATTAATTCCTGGATACCCGCGGAAAGAGATACTTGCGGATGGAACCCCGTCTTTTCGATTTTTTCATTGCTGACAATATAATCCCTCTTATCGGGGTCTTTCCCCGTTTTGGATTCCGTAAATTTAAAATCGGGGACGTGTTTTTTGATCGCCTCGCACAGTTCCAGTTTGCTCAAATTGGCGTCGCTTAGGCCGACATTGTACGCCTGATCCTTAACCTTGTCGAAATTCTTGAGCATATGCAAAAAGGCGTGCGCGACATCCCGGACATGGATAAAGTTACGCTTAAAATGGGGCTCAAAGAGTTCGACGTAACCTTCCTTCACGGCCCGGAAGGTAAAGTCATTCACCAGAAGATCGAGGCGCATCCGCGGGGATATGCCAAAGGCCGTGGCGAGGCGCAGCGTCACGCCGTTTCCAGCGCTCAAGACTGCTTCTTCAGTATGGACTTTCAACCGGCCATATAAAGAAATCGGTCTCAAAGGCGTTTCCTCCGTGCAGAATTTTCCCTTTTCCCCTACACCGTAACCGCTGTTCGTCGTCGGGTAAATGATCATCTGGCTTTTGCTGCGCAGTTTTAAGATCAGTTTCAACGCGTCCAAAATGATTTCCTGCGCCTCTTGCGGCTTCTTGTCACACAAAGGCGCCCCGGTCAAACACGCCAATGGGAAAATGGCGTCAGATTTCCTGATGAGTTCACCCATCAATTTTTCATCGCGCGCGTCGCCACGGATGATGGTCAGCCCCGGATAATGACAGCAATCCAAAAGCGAGGTCTGGCCGTACATAAAATTATCCACGACTGTGACCTGATGCCCCGCCGCCAAAAGCTGCGGGACCATAACCGAACCGAGATATCCTGCCCCGCCTGTGACTAATATATTCATAGCACACACTCCCTCTAATCCTTTATCCCTTTGATCCTTTCCTCCTCTAATCCTTTATCTCTATTTTTATGCCACTCATACGTCCTGCGGATCCCCTCTTCCAGGGATACCTTCGACTGCCACCCCAACTGCCTGATATCGCTGTTGTCCAACAGTTTCTGCAGAGTCCCGTCGGGCTTGGACTCATCAAAGACAACCTCTCCCTGGAAACCTGAGACCCGTTGAATCATCTGCGCTAACTCTTGAATAGTTAAATCGCTCCCGTAACCCATATGAATCACCTTCTCTCCCTCGTAGCGATCCATCAAAAGATGGCACCCTTGCGCAAAGTCATCCGTATAGAGAAATTCCCGTCTGGGCCGGCCCGTGCCCCAGACGACAACCTGCTTTTGATTATTCTTAACCGCCTCGCAAAATTTATAGATTAAAGCGCCCATCACATGCGCCGTTTCCAAGCAAACATCGCTTCCAGGGCCGAAAAGGGTCGGAGGAATAGCGACAATGGCATTAAGCCCGTATTGCCTGCGGTAGGCCTGGCAGAGTTTAATGCCGGCGATCTTGGCAACGGCATACGGTTCGCTTGTTTTTTCCAGGTCCCCTGTCAGCAGGTATTCCTCTCGAATAGGCTGAGGACAGTTTTTGGGATAAACACAGGAACTCGCCAAAAAGAGCAGCTTTTTCACGCCAAATTTATGCGCCGCATAGATAACATTGTTCTGGCTCTCCAGATTATGATAAATAAACTCCCCCGCCTGCCTTTGATTGGCCTCAATGCCGCCGGAGCGCGTCGAGGCCAGAAACACATATTCCGGCCGGTATTTAGAGAAACATTCGTAAACGGACGGCTGTATCGTTGTGTTGAGGGCTATCGCCGACGAAGAAACAACATTTTTGAAACCATAGGATTGAAAATGCCCCGTTAACGTCTGCTCGAGGATGTCGTTATGTCCGACAATGAGAATTTTCGCATTTTTATCCATAACGTAAATCGCGTAGGGGCGCATTGCTCCGACATTCGCTCTGCTCAGTCGGAGTCCCGACCGACGAAGTCGGAGTGTCGGGACAATACGCCCCTACATTATTTTTCGTTATACAAATTCCCATGTTCAATCAGAAGGGTGGCCCTGGCCTCTTCGCGTTCCAGGGCATGTTTGTACGCCGGGAAGATTTCATCCGGCTCATTGAGTTCAACGACCTCAATCCAGGAAAACATGCGCCGGAAAGCCTCGGCGTAATTGCCTACGTGCTGATGCCCGGGATGGACAGGCGCATCCGGCCCTGAGGCCGCGCGGATAATGACCTTAGGCAGAACTCGGTTGGAACTGATGGCCGGCATTTTATCCAGCATATTCACCATATCCGCCGTTGCCAATAAAAGAAAATTCTGCCGAGGGTACACAGATATGGGGATATATCCCGCCAGGGCCAGGCCTAAGGTAAACTGCATCTGAAAGCTTTCGTTGACAGGCATCTCAACTCTTTTATCGGGGGAGACGTCCTGAAGGGTGGAATACATAAATGTCCCAGGCCCTGCTACGGTCTGGCCGATAAAAATCGTTTTAGGGTGCTGGGCAACCCATTCCATCGTTCGTTTAATTTCGTCAAAGTATCGCATCGTTTAAGACCATGGTCCCCATCAAAATTTAATTTTCCACCCCAGCCCCGAGTGAGGATAATTGTTCTTATACCGGAAATAAATAATCTTCTTCTCATATTTTGTCCCGAGAAACCACGGTTCCGGGGAGCCCCAGACCTTCCGCGTCTCGGTCATCACGCTCAATCCGTTATCGCAGACCACAAACACGACCGGCAGGTCGAAAGAAACGGCGTATTTGACCGCCTCGTGAAAAATTCCGGTCTCAGAAGACATATCTCCGCAGAAGATATAAACCCGGCCCCTTTGGTTCTGCCTTTGGAGCGCCCAGGCCACACCCACGGCGGTCCCCATGAGACTCCCGACGATGCCGGTGCAGAAAATCTTGTATTCCGGAAAACATAAGGAGATACTCTTTCCATCCAAGATAGCCTGCTTGACCTCTTCCCGGGGCACACCCTTGAGAAGCGCCAGCTCGTGGGAATCCCAATGCCCAAAGACATAATCTTCAGAGGCGATACTGTTGTCTTTGAAGATTTGGATCAGTTGCTCCTCCCTGCCGGAGCGCAAGTGCACCGGAGCTTTGATGACTCCCGTCGCATAAATCTCAGCGATTTCCTTCTCAAAATCGCAGAGATCTTCTTTAGTTATCTCGCGATATTTTGTTTGAACCATCGGATCGTTTCCTGAAGGCCATCCTCTAATTTAACCTGCGGGGACCATTTCAAATATTTCTTGGCAAAGGTGATATCGGGCCTGCGCTGCTTCGGGTCATCCACCGGTAGCGGCTTAAAAATAATCTTGCTCTTTGCATGGGAGACATCCATAACCAGCCTGGCGAATTCCAGAATCGTGAATTCATCCGGGTTGCCTATATTAACCGGCATCGTGACATTCGACCTCAAAAGACGAATAATTCCCTCGATAAGATCGGAGTAATAACAAAACGACCTGGTCTGCGCACCGCGGCCATAGACCGTCAGGGGCTTATTGTGAATAGCCTGATAGATAAAATTCGGCACGACCCGGCCGTCCTGGATGCGCATCCGCGGGCCATAGGTGTTAAAGATGCGCACAATCCGCGTATCAATTTTATGATAGCGGTGATACGCCATGGTGATGGCCTCAGCAAACCGTTTGGCCTCATCATAAACACCCCGCGGCCCAATGGGATTCACGTGCCCCCAATAGGATTCCTTCTGGGGATGCTCTTCGGGGTCCCCGTAGACCTCAGAGGTCGAGGCCAACAGATACCTCGCCTTCTTCAGCTTGGCCAGACCGAGCGTAATGTGACTCCCCAGCGCCCCCACTTTAAGGGTAGGGATAGGATAATTCAGATAATCCACAGGGCTTGCCGGAGAGGCAAAATGAAGGACATAATGCACATGCCCTCCCAGACGAAATTCTTTGGAGATATCGTGCTTAATAAACTCAAAATTTTTATCCTTCCAGAGATGCCGGACATTATCCAAGTTTCCTGTAATGAGGTTATCCACGCAAAAGACCTTTAAGCCATCCTGGATAAACCGGTCACAGAGGTGGCTTCCCAAAAAGCCGGCCCCGCCGGTGATGACAATTCTTTTCTTCTTATCGGACAACACCCTCTCCTTCTATGCGTTAGAACTTAACAACCTTGTTGCTCCTTACGCCTGCGTAGACATTGCGGATATCATAAATCAGACGACCATGCTTTAATATGTCTTTATAATCAACCCGAGTATGGTCTGTGGCAATAATGATGCAATCGTAACGGGACAATAGAGTCTCCGACAGCTTAATAGAGCTCAAGCGAATTCCCCCGATATCCAAATAAGGGATAATGGGGTCATAATACTCCACCCGGGCGCCCTTGCCTTGCAGGATTTCAATCAGTTTAAGCGGAGGCGATTTGCGCAGGTCCTTGACGTCTTTTTTATAGGTAACCCCTACGATTAACAGCCTTGCCCCTGAAAGGCGTTTTTTCTTTTTCCCCAGAATACCGGCCAGACAATCCGCAACGTAACGAGGCATATTGGAATTGATATCCGCTGAGAGTTTAATAAATTTCGAGCTAAAGCCGTGATGCTTCGCCTTCCAATAAAGATAGAGCGGATCATCCGGAATACAGTGCCCCCCCACCCCAAGACCGGGATAAAACGGCATAAAACCAAACGGCTTGGTCTTGGCGGCCTCGATGATTTCCCAGACGTCAATCCCTAATTTGTGGCACATCATGGCCACCTCATTAACCCAGCCGATGTTGATGATCCGAAACGTGTTCTCGAGAAGTTTCGTCATCTCCGCGGCCCTGGCCGAAGAAACCAGATGCACCTGCCGGATAATCTTCTGATACAATAATTGGGTCAACTCCCCGCTTGCCGCCGAAAGTCCACCGACAATCTTAGGAATTCGCGTCACGTCATACTTGGGATTGCCGGGGTCAATCCGTTCCGGAGAAAAGGCCAGAAAGAAATCCTTCTCGGCCTTAAGACCGCTTTTCTCCAACTCGGGCTTGATCAGCTCTTCGGTCGTGCCGGGATAAGTGGTGCTTTCCAAGACAATCAGCATATTTTTCTTTAAAAATCGGCGGATCGTCCTGACGGCACTGACGATATAGGTAATATCGGGCGTATACTTGCGCTTAAGAGGCGTTGGGACACAAATGATAATAACATCCGCCGTTTTTAACACCTCAAATTCCGTCTCCGCCCGTAAACGGCCGTTGCCAACCACCTCGGCCAGTTCTTTACTTGGGATATCCAGGATATAGCTGACCTTCTTATTGACATTGGCGACACGGTCGGTATCTTTGTCGAGGCCGAAGACCTGAAATCCCTTCTTGGCAAAATTGACCGCCAAAGGAAGCCCCACATACCCCAATCCGATAACGGCAATTCTGGCCTTGCCGGCCGCAATCTTTCTATTAAGGAAATTTGTCATTTCTCAATCCTCGATTCTCAATTTTTACTTTCGGATGTTGCCGCGCCCTATCCCATAATACTCGAACCCAAGCTCTTCGAGGCTGCGGTCATGATAAACGTTGCGGCCGTCAAAAAGGATTGGGTGCCGCATCAAACGCTTTATCTTCTTAAAATCCAATTTCTTAAATTCCTCCCATTCGGTCAAGACCAAAAGACAGTCGCATCCCTTAGCCAAGAGATACGGATTGGGACAATAGGTCACTTTCTTTAATATCTTTCTGGCATAGGGGACGGCCTGGGGGTCATAGGCCTTGATTCTGGCCCCTTCATGTTGAAGGGCATGGATAATATCAACGGCGGGGGCATTGCGCATATCGTCGGTGTTGGGTTTAAAGGCCAATCCCAAAACCCCCAGCGTCTTATCCTTCACAATCCACAATTTATCTTCAATAAGACGGACAAAAAGATTCTTCTGCTCTTCATTAACCTGCCGCACCTCTTTCAGGAGATTAAAATGATAACCGCTCTTTTCACTGAGACGGATAAACGCATCCACATCTTTCGGGAAACAGCTCCCCCCGTAGCCGATGCCCGCATCGAGAAACCGGCGTCCGATGCGCTTGTCTAGGCCCATGCCGTCGGCGACTTTTAAAACATCGGCCCCCACATGATCGCAAATCTGGGCGATGGCGTTAATAAAAGAAATCTTGGCCGCCAGGAATGAATTGGAGGCGTGTTTAATCAATTCGGCGGAATGGATGTCTGTTACCACTATATGGGGCTTAAGAGGTTCGTATATCTCCCGCAGGAGATTCTCGGCCTTCTTGGACTCTACCCCGATAACGACACGGTCCGGGTGCATAAAATCATCAACCGCCGATCCCTCCCGCAGAAATTCCGGATTGGAGGCCACGTCAAAATCGAGCGTCACTTCACTCCCTCTCTTAAATCTCCCCGGCAGATTCATGGTGATCGTGCGTTTAATACGCTGCCCAGTCTCCGCCGGCACCGTGGACTTTTCAACAATCAACTTGTAAGAATCCATGGCCAGCGCAATCTGGCGAGAGACATTTTCTACATATGTCAAATCAGCCTCCCCGTTTTTCTTGGAAGGCGTCCCGACGGCGATAAAAATGACTGTTGACTTTTTTGTTGCCTCCTGGATGGAAGCGGAAAACGCCAGGTATCTGGTTTTAAGATACTTCTTGAGTAAATCCTCCAAATCAGGTTCATAAAAAGGCACTTTCCCCTGCTTTAATTTCTTGATCTTTTCTCGGTTGTTGTCCACACAGATAACCCTGTGTCCCAAGTGCGCCAGGCACACCCCTGTCACCAGCCCCACATACCCCGATCCGATAACAGCGATATTCACGTTTAATTCCCTTCTGAGCTTTGAGAACCAGCCTTGCGTTTATTAAAACTTGTCCCAAAATCCAACATCATGTCGGGGAAGGCCTTCAGCGTAAAGACAATCCAGATCTCACTGCCCTCTCTTCTCGTTTCATTGAAATTGATATCCATGGTCCAATCATGCAGATCGCGCGTTACGGTGTATTGCTGCTCTTTATGAATACCATTCTTTAAATCAAAACGGTTATACATTTTTACAGCCCATTTAGGATTGAACTTCCATGCCCAGTCCGTCGTGATTTGATCGTCCACCTCCCGGTTCCATCTCTTGCCGATATTGGCAGACCACTTCTTGCCGCCGTTAATAAAGAGATCGAAATTGGCAGTAGTCAGATAGTCTTTTCGCGTATCATAGATTGAATCAAAATAGAACGTGACCCAGTCCTTCGGACGGAAATCAATATCTGTCGTGATCTGATCAAAACCGCCGGTGGTGGGGTGCTCTTTAAGCCGGAAATCGGTGCCGATGACGGCGCGCAGCAATTCCACCACATTGCCTTCTCTTTTTGTCTGCAGTTTATTCTCGAAGGAAAAATTGATGGTATGGCTTAAATCTTTACTGTCAATGCCGTCAAAGGAATCTAATTGATCCGAGGGAAGGGTGGGGCCGTGATCGTAGGTGTAGGAAACCGCCGGGGTAATAATATGCCTGAGGCGGTGGACATCCAAGCCCCATTTCTCGACTTCCATATCAAAGACCCTGTAAAACTTCGTGCTGAGACTCGCCCCCGTGCGGAATATCCCGCGGATGGAATTGTATTCATCCGGATCCTTGGTTTTGCTGTAATAGGTATGCTCCCCGCCGACAAAAGGCCTCATCTCGATGAATCCGATTTTCAACGGATAGGACAGCTCATTATCCGCATCCAGCCGCATGGTCTCGAAACGAACCTCGCTGGGAGAGGCGTCCTTTTTCGTCAAATTGGAATAGGTCGTGACATTCTTAAAATACAATCCCGTCTCGCCTATCGGCTGGCTCGAGAGGTCATAGCGCACCTCCGGCAGGCGCTCCACCGCCGACTCAAAGCGGTTCACACGGGCGTCGGTACGGAAATTAAACGTCCCCGCCGGCAAGACATGCGTCAAAAGGAAAAAGGTGTCCGGCGATGAGTCTTTGTCAAATTCCCGGTTAAAGTAATCCTTCAGAAGCGTTGAATCGCTTAATTTATAATACTGCCAAATAGCGTTTGTCTTCTCGTCGATATCCCATTTGTGGCGCCATTCCACCTTAAACCGTTCCCGTTCAATCGTAGGGCTGGGACGTTCCTGATAGAAATGCTTGGAGGTAATACTGCGCTCGTTCATATAATAAGTCTTAATGACGCCTTCTCCCGCGGCAGGTGTCTGGTAGCGCGTATCCCAGCCCCAGGCGATATCCTTCTTTTCCCTGGCATCCAAATGAAAAGTGCCTTTCACCTGCTCATTGAATTGATACCGCCACGCGCTCAGCAAAAACATCCCCCACTGCTTGTCATAACCGGGCGTTAAAGTCACAATCGGCCTTTTACCGGTCAAATCCTGGGTAAAACGCGGGATATAAAGAACGGGCACTTTGCCTATTTTCATGCGGACATGGCGGGCAATCAATTTATCATTCGGATAAACATCCATCTTGCGGGAGACCAGACGGAAATGAGGACGGTCATGGTCGCATGTGGTCAGATAGCCGTTTTGCATAATGATATGGTTTTCGGAAACCTTAGAGACCTTTTCGCCCTCTCCATAATAAGGATTGGCAACAATCCCGGCCGGCTCAAAATCGCCGTTCATCGTCTCGAAATTAAAGGCCATCTTCTCGCCGTTTATTTCATCCACGCCTTTTTTCAGATGGACGTTGCCTTCGGCATAAGCCGTGCTGGTCCCGCGGGAGAATTCGACCCGGTCACAGGTCAAAATTACGTCCTTATAAAGGATAACCACATTGCCGCTGGCCGTGATTTTATTGCCGTCCACCGAATATTCGACGACATCGCCGTTTAATTCGACAGAAGCACCCGGTGCGGATTTTGCCTCATCCGTCCCCTCATCCGCAAAGCCGACAAGGCACGCGCCCCCCACCAGCGCCAGTATCAAGAGCGAAAAAAAGGCGGCTTTAACCATAGCCCATTTAGCGTCTAACAATTGATTCCCTCACCAAAACGTAGGCCCCGATAATCCCCGCCTCATCCCACAGCCGGGCGCGCACGATTCTGACCATATTCTTCTGAACCTTCATCGCCCGCTGCCGGATGACCTTATGAATTGTCTCTTTCATAAAACGGTAATTGGAGGACACCCCTCCACCGATAATGACAAGCCGGGGGTTAAGAAGATTAATGATGCCCACGAGAGCATTTCCGATATGCGCGGCAGTCTCCTGCCAAAAGCGGATAGCACTGCTATTCCCCTGTCTGGCCAGATGAAAAATGTCTTCGAGGCGGATATTCTTATTCCTGAAAATTTTGACCGCCCTGGCCAGAAGATAATGGTTGCCGACGTAACGCTCAAAACACCCCAAACCGCCGCAGTTGCAGACGGGCCCTTTTTCGTTAAGAGGGATATGCCCTATTTCCCCTGCCGCAGAACCCTCGCCGCGGTAAAGCGCGTTATTCAAGACAAGCCCGCCGCCCACCCCGGTGCCCAACGTCATACAGATAAGATTCTTATATTCCTTTCCCGCTCCAAACTTCCATTCACCCAAGGTAATAAGATTGACATCGTTATCGATAAAGACAGGGACATGCAGCCTTTTTTGAAGGATGGTTTTAAGCGGAACGTTTTGCCATCCGCGGATATTGGGCATAAAAATAACAACGCCGCGTTGAAAATCCACAAGCCCCGGCAGGCCTATTCCTACGCCAAGAATATCCTTTCGGGCTATTTTATTCTCTTGCGCTAATTTCTGGATAGCGTGAACCAGGCCGTCTATTAGCTTCGCCCTGCTATGGTTATAACCCTTTGTCGATAAATTGGTTTTGGCCAAGATTCGGCCAGAGGGGCCGACCAGTCCAAGCTTAATATTCGTTCCTCCGACATCAACCCCAATAATATATTTTGCCATAATTGGTAAAAAGGAAAATAGAATATTTAATAATATTTTAATAGTAAGGAAGGTATTTTACACGATTATATCCAATGATTCAAGCCGAATTGAGAAAAATCCGTATGAAATCCCAAGCCTTAAAGATATCCTACCCGCGATAGACGCCAAAGGCGCAGACCCGGTTTCTCCCCTCCTTTTTAGCCCTGTAAAGTGCCCAGTCGGACTTATCAATCAATTCCTCCATATGCAGCCCATCCTCTGGATATGTCGAAACGCCGATACTAAGCGTAACCTTGACCTGTGTATCATAGGCCTTGACCAATGCGCCTTCAGCCGCCTGACGGATACGCTCCGCAACGAAACGCGCCCCTTCCCTGTCCGTATCGGGTAGGATCACGCAGAATTCCTCACCACCATAACGGCCGGCCACATCTATCTCGCGGATATTCTCTCTAATAAGACGCCCCACTTCCCTCAAAATCTGGTCCCCTGTCAGATGACCGTATGTATCGTTAAAATCCTTGAAAAAATCCGCGTCGATCATAAGAAACGACAAAGGGCTGCCGCGCATCTTGGAGCGCCGGATCTCCTCCTGGAGGCGCCCCAGCGCATAACGCCGCGTGTAGATCTCGGTCAGACTGTCGGTAATCGCGATGCGTTCTATCTCCTGATATAATTTGACCCGCCGAAAGGCCAGGGCGAACTGGTTTCCCAAGATCATAAACTTCTCCCTGTTTGCCTCGGCGAGCCCTTTGATGACCAGGTAACCCGTCTTTTTCTTCTCGCCCTGAAGGACAAATACGAAATAGTCTTCGGACTTCTTGTAATCTTTGATCTCATGAGAAAGGGGATGAACCAACAAACACTCCTCAAATGTCCCATGACGGCTCAATGTATTCTTAAAAATCTCGAAGGCCTCCTGTTCGCTGAGGCTCTTGGTGATATCCTTCGTAAGCTCATATAAAGTAAAAATCTCAAGCGTTTCGTTCTCCAGGCGCATCTTCTCCAAAAACAGCGATTCCTTCTTATTAGCTAACTTTTGCGAATGGACGCTTTCCTCAAACACCTTTTCCTGCGCCCTCAACTCCTGCTCCACGGATACCTTGCGGGCACAATACATAACAAGCCCCGCATAAGCCATAACGATAATGGAAGATATCACTATCATGGGTTACCCATCCTTAAGCCGCGCACACCCGGTTGCGTCCCTCAGCCTTGGCGCCATAAAGGGCCAGATCCGCTTGATGAATCAGCTCTTTGGGGTTGGCGGCATCTTCCGGACAAGAGGCCACCCCAATAGAGACGGTAATCCGCGTTCTTTCCCGCCGCAAAATAATAGTCTGCTCGGCGATTTTTTTTCTTATCTGCTCGGCTAATTCCCGTGCTTCCTGTTTGGAAGAGTCCGGAAGAAGAACCGAGAATTCCTCGCCCCCATAACGGCAGATCAGACTGCCGGGCTGAGGGAAAAAATCCGCCAGGAGCATCCCGACGGTGCGCAGGACAATATCCCCGGCGGTATGCCCGAATTTATCGTTATACTGTTTAAAATTATCCAAATCCAGCATTAAAAAGGAAAGCCGGCCTCCTTGCCGCAGCTGACGGCTGATCTCCTCCGGCATGCGCTCCAAAAGGTGTCGTCTCAGATATAAGCCGGTCAGGCTGTCTTTGATGGCGAGCTGCTCCAGGCGTTCGTACAACTGGGCGTTTTCGATGGCGACCGCGCCCAAATCGCCGATGGTCGTCAGAAACCGCAGATCCTCCGTCGTCAAATCACCCTCCCGGGGGCTGTCAACACGCAAAATCCCCAAGGCCTTATGCCCGACCACCAAGGGGGCGCCTATCAGAGAACGGACAGGCCTGAATTCCTCCGTCGGCATCTTATCCGTGTCAAAACGATAATCGCTTTTTGTATCTTCAATCAGCAAAGGCTGCATGCTCTTGACTACCCACTGATCAAAGAGATCCCCTTTTTTGGATTTGAGATTGACCCGCATCTCTCCCTTATGAGAGGCGGAAATCCCCAAATCCCCTGTCTTGGAATGAAAAAGATAAAGGATGACCGTCCTTTCGTGATCGCCGAAAAGTCTGTTGACTTCCTCGGAAAGCGTTTTGGACGTCTCTTCCAAAGACAGGCACACCCCAATCCTCTCGGTCAGCCCCTTCAGGCGGGCATAATTGACGATTTTTTTCTCGAATGATGCGATCGCCTTTTTTTCTATTTGGACCTCGGCTTCAATAAGATTGCGCCGTTCTTCCAAGTTCTGAATCTGCAGGTTAATCTCGGACTGTTTGACATTCAGGCGCGCACGCAGAAAAAATAAATCAAGGAGGATGATTAATAGTCCCAGGGAAAGAAAAACAAAAAAGGCGGGATTCACAAAAACGGCATAGACAAAAAAGCCGGTGAGAAAAACAAACAGGACAGCGGCGAGAAGAAAATCAGAACTATATGATTGTTTTTTCGGTTTCTCGGTCAAAGAAGTGCACCTTGCTCATATCGAACACGAGATCCATATCCCGATTGACTTCCGGTCTGTTATGAGCTCCAACGCGTGCAATGAATGTGTGTCTACCCGAATTTAGATACAAGTAGACCTCCGAACCGAGCGGTTCAACGACCTCACAGGCGGCACGGATGGTATTGTCCGCAGAGGCCTCCGAGACGAATAATTTGTCATAAATATCTTCCGCACGGATACCGAAAATGATTTCCTTGCCCTCATAAGGCCCCATGACCTTATACATATCTTCGACAAGTTTTACCTGAAGCTTCCCTTCCTCGAAATAGTATTTTCGCTCTTTTTTGATAATACGCCCCTGCATCAAGTTGATGGGCGGCGAACCTATGAAACTGGCGACAAACTTATTAGCGGGCTTGTCATAAATCGTTATCGGATCCGCACACTGCTGCACCTTGCCGTCTTTCATCACCGCAATGCGGTCCCCCAGCGTCATGGCCTCTGTCTGGTCGTGCGTGACATAAACAAACGTCGTCTGGAGTCTTAACCGTAACTTGTGGATCTCGGTGCGCATCTGGACGCGCAATTTGGCATCCAGATTGCTTAAAGGTTCATCGAACAAAAAAGCCTGGGGCTTGCGGACAATCGCCCGGCCCAGGGCCACACGCTGACGCTCCCCGCCCGAAAGCTGCCGGGGCCGTCTCTCCAGCAAGGGCTTGATGCCTAAAATTTCGGTCGCCTCCTGCACCCGGCGGACAATCTCATGCTTGGGGTATCTGCGCAGCCTCAACCCAAAAGACATATTTTCAAAAACCGTCATGTGGGGATAAAGGGCGTAGTTCTGAAAGACCATCGCG
This sequence comes from Omnitrophica WOR_2 bacterium RIFCSPHIGHO2_02_FULL_50_17, assembly GCA_001805645.1. Taxonomy (GTDB): domain Bacteria; phylum Omnitrophota; class Gorgyraeia; order Zapsychrales; family Zapsychraceae; genus O2-FULL-52-10. The sequence goes on from MHGQ01000049.1 coordinate 81,597, forward strand.
ATGTCCCTGTCTTTGGCAGGGACATCATTGACCAGGCGGTCCGCGATCCAGATTTTCCCATCCGTAATCTCTTCCAGTCCGGCAATCATGCGCAATGTCGTCGACTTCCCGCATCCGGAAGGCCCCACCAGCACCATGAATTCCTTGTTTTCGATACCTAAATTGACATCGTCGACGGCTTTGACGCCGCCTTTATAAACCTTTGTCACATTCCTGACGCTGATTTGAGCCATTTTGAAATAGTGAATAGTTTACGGGGAATGGTTAATGGTTTTCATTCTATAGAAGAACACCCCCAAATGCAACGAATTTGTTGGGGCTGGCCGTGGCTGTCACGCCTTTTTTATTCCCTCCGCGTATATTCCAGGATTTGGCCGATGACATCGCGGCTTTGTTTGCGCTCGACAATCATATCAATGAGGCCGTGAGCCAGGAGGAATTCAGATCGCTGAAACCCTTCCGGGAGCTTCTGGCGGATCGTCTGTTCAATCACCCGCGGCCCTGTAAATCCGATCAGTGCCTTGGGTTCTGCAAGGATCACATCACCGATGCCGGCAAAAGAGGCCATAATGCCGGCCATGGTCGGGTTTGTCAAAAAAGATATGTAAAGGAGCCCTGCCTGATGATGCCGTGACAGGGCGGCACAGGTCTTGGCCATCTGCATGAGGGAATAGGCGCCCTCGTACATCCTGGCACCGCCCCCTGACCCCGAAATAATAATCGCAGGCAAACGGTTTTGTGTGGCCGACTCCACAAGCCGCGTAATCTTCTCCCCCACCACGGCCCCCATAGACCCCATGATAAACCGGGAATCTGTCACAGCCACAGCTATGGGTTTGCCTTTCAGCTTTGCCGTTCCCGTAATAACCGCATCCTTCAATCCTGTGGCCTGCTGATCAGCCTCGAGCTTTTCCTTGTATGTCTTGGGCCCCTTAAATTCCAGAGGGTCAAGGGACGACAGGCGGGCATCGGTCTCTTCAAATGTCCCTTCATCCGCAAAACAATCGATTCTCTGACGGGCGGAGATAGAAAAATGATAACCGCATTTGGGGCAGACATAGAGATTATTCCCCAGCTCTTTTCGGTATGTCGGCGCTTCGCACTCGGGGCACTTTGTCCATAGCCCGACGGGGATATCTTTCTTCTTAACCGTCACGAGGGTGTAATTTTTTCGTCCGAATAAAGCCATAATCTAGGGTGCAGGGTTCAGGGTATAGGGGTTACCCTGTATTATTCCATCTTATAAACCGTCAGGCCGGATAAAACCTTCGGATAGAAATATGTTGTCTTGGGCGGCATTTTCTCTCCGTTCAGGGCTATGGCTTTCAGTTGAGAGATCTTGACAGGATTCATAATAAAACCCGCATCGGCCTGTGCGGCATCCACTTGACTGAGGACATCCGGGTAGTCTTTGGTATAAATGATATCCTCCGACTTTATCCCCATCCGGTCAAAAACAAAATACCTTAAGATCGTCGCATCCAAATGCTTATAGTCCCGTGACCCCTCATGGATATACTGATCCACAAGCAGTTTATTTTTCAGCCGCAGGAGTTTCACCCCCTCTCTGGTATAAAGGCCGAAGGCGTGCTCGTTTTGCCCAGCCCGCGCCAAGGGGACCAACAATTCGTCGCGGTGGCGTATTCTGTCGATGCGGAAAAATTCCTCAAGCAGACTAAAGTTTAGAGGGAAATGTTTGACGATCCGGTGCATCGGGAAAATCTGCAGATCCTTCGAATCGATATTCGTAAAGTAGGTCATAACATAATTAAACGGCTCTTCGCCGGTGGGCTTCTGCGTCATCTGCGCCAGCCGGCTACGGCGCAGTTCCTGGGCCACCCTGTAACGATGATGCCCGTCCGCGATAAAAAGGTGCTGGTCTACCATAGATTCGTTGATCTCGTTAATCAAATCCATTTCGTCCAGGCGCCACAATTTATGTCCCGCCCCGTTATTATCTACGATATCCGCCGCTGGTTTCTGCGCCAAAATTTTTTTATTGAAAATCTTCTCAATCTTCTTTTGCCGATCGGAATAGCAGACGAAAATACAGCTTAAGTTCGCATTCAGGCTGCTCCAAAGCGTGAGCCGGTCCTCAACCGCATAGTCATGGGTATTCTCATGGGGCTTAACCCTGGAATCCGCCCCATCCTGCAATCCCATGAGGGAGATAAACCCCAGACGGCTGTATTTCTGCCCCTGGGATTTATACTCCTGCTTGCAGAAATAAATGGCCTCTTTCCCATCTTGGACCAGAATGCCGCTGTTCAGCCAATCCTGGTATATCTTTTTCGCCCGCGTATATTTATTGTTTGTCTTATCATCCCCTGGCCTCTCTTTCCCGAGGAGGATATGTATAAAATTATACGGGCTAAGCTCATGCAGATGATCCTGCTCCTCTGGAGAAATCACATCGTAAGGCGGGCACACGACCTGCCTAAAATCCTTAATCTTTTCTGGATTGTAATGGACAGCCCTAAACGGCTTAATGCTCAGCATGAACTTTCACCTTGAGAGCGTGTTTTGTGTCTTTTTCATCAGAAAAAAGTAGATATATGCCCCTACCCATCCGCCCAGCGTATCAGCCAAAACATCCCATGGGCTTACGTTTCTTCCCGGCACAAAGGATTGATGGTATTCATCACTTATCCCATAGAGGAGGGCGCAGAATGCCACCGCCATTGAAACCCCTCTCTCCGAAAAAACCCGTCCGGCTTTGAGCGGCGGGGAGCCTTGGCCAGTCCCGAATCCGCTTAAAAAAGCCCTTGTTAACAAAAAGCCAAAAGGAGAATATATCAAAAGATGCAAAATTTTGTCGAAGTAATCATCCCCCAAAGGGGTTTGGACATCGGGAATCGAAGAAACAAGGAAGATAATACCAGAATAAAGGATGACGGGAAACCAAAATTTAATAAATTTTGGCCCCTTCTCCCCTCTTCCGGCCATTAAGAGGCGCACTTGCACTCCGCGCAACAGCCTTTGGATTCAGGCAGACTTCCCTTGGGGGATGCCGCAACCGGGGCGTCTTTTTCAGACGGCTGCTTTCTCTTATAATCGGTCTCATAAAATCCGCTTCCTTTAAAAATAATCCCGCCACCGGCGCCTATCAGACGATGGAGCTTGAACTTCCCGCACCGGGGGCACTTCCTCAGCTTGCCCTCTGTCATGGATTGAAAGGTCTCAAAGGCATGGCCGCAGGCGGAACACTCGTATTGGTATGTCGGCATAATTTGTCTCCTTTTTACTTAAACACTTTTTTTATTTTCTCGGCAATCGAACTGGCCTGGGGGTCGACCTTCTCCCCGCTAATCTGAGCAAATTTCTCCAATAACTGCCTCTGTTCGGCAGTCAATCTTTCAGGCACCTCCAGCATCACCTTTACATACTGATCACCCGGTACCCCCCCACGCAAACCAGGCATGCCCTTGCCCTTCAGGCGAAAGACCTTGCCACTTGGCGTACCTGCCGGGATTTTCATTTTAACGGTATCGTTGAGAGTGGGGACGGACACCTCCGCGCCCAAGGCCGCCTTGACAAAACTTACCGACAGCTGCATATAGATATCATCCTCATTGCGCTCAAAGAGAGAATGGGACAGAACCCGGATGTACAAATAGAGATCCCCGGCGCCGCCGCCGCCAATTTCTCCCTCTCCGGCGATCCTTAGGCGTGTGTTATTGTCCACACCCGGCGGGATAGTCACGTCAATCTTTCGCGTCACACGCACGACCCCTTTACCGTGACATTGGGGGCAAAACTCCGTAATAATCTGTCCTGCCCCGCCGCAGGCTGAACATGTTTGCTGCATCCTGAAAAATCCGCTGGACATCACCACCTGACCGCGGCCGCCGCAAGTGCTGCAGGTCTTAGGTTTCGTTCCTGGCTTGGCCCCCGACCCCTCACACGACGCGCAGTGCTCATGACGGGGGATTTTTATCTTTTTGGCAACTCCCGCGAAGGCCTCTTCTAAAGTCACCTCAACCTCATACTGGATATCATGGCCCCGCCGTGGCCGCCGGCTCCGGCGGCTGGCCCCTCCAAAAATATCAAACCCTGCATCGCCGAAGAACTGGCCGAAGATATCCCCCAATCCTAAATCCTCAAAGATGCCGCTGAAGTCGGCCCCTCGGAAGATATCCTCTGTCGTATACTGCTGATCGATGCCGGCATGACCGTATTGATCATACATGGACCGCTTCTTGGCGTCGGACAAAACGCCGTAGGCCTCGGAAATTTCCTTAAATCTCTGTTCCGCCTCGGCCTTTTCCTCTGGGGGGACGCGGTCCGGATGGAACTTCAACGCCAGGGAACGATACGCCTTCTTGATTTGCTGCGGCGCGGCATCCTTGGGGACGCCCAGTATTTCGTAATAATCTTTCTTCATGGATTCTGCCGGAGATTAAGACGCAAAGAGGCAAGCGACTTATTTGTCTCTTGCCTCTCTTTTAAAAATAACGGTTTTTACAAAATTCCCCGCTCTGCTTTCTGTTTTTTATCTTTTATTTCTTATTTTTTATCTTTATTGTCGTCTTCCGCTTCGAAATCGGCGTCGATAATATCTTCATTAGAGGCACCCTGGGGACCCTCCTGCTGGGCATGATGTCCATGTGTCTTGTGCTGCCCCCCCTCAGGACCGCCCCCGCCTTTTGCTCCGGCTGTCTGCTGCGCCGCTGTGGCCTTGTAAACCTCTTCGGCCAATTTATGACTTGCCTTCTGAAGCGAGTCCATGGCCCCTTTGATCTTTCCCTCATCGCCGGATTTAATCGCTTCTTTCAGATTATTCAGCTCTCTTTCGATATTGGACTTGTCGTCAGCCGAGATCTTATCTCCGTAATCGCGGATGGATTTCTCGGTCGCATAAACAATCACATTGGCCTGATTGACCAATTCGACCTTCTCTTTACGCTTCTTATCCTGATCGGCATATTGCTCGGCCTCTTTGACCATCTTCTGGATCTCTGCATCCGAGAGCTTGGTCGGGGCGGTAATACGAATCGACTGTTCTTTCCCTGTCCCCTTGTCCTTTGCTGCAACATGAACGATGCCGTCCGTATCGATATTGAAGGTAACCTCGATTTGCGGGATACCGCGCGGGGCCGGCGGAATCCCCACCAGGTCAAAACGCCCCAGCTCGACGTTATCATCTGCCATGGGGCGCTCCCCCTGAAGGACGCGGATAGTCACCGCGGGCTGATTATCATCGGCCGTCGAGAAGACCTGACTCTTGCGCGTAGGAATGGTTGTGTTGCGCTCAATGAGTTTTGTAAAGACGCCCCCCAAGGTCTCGATCCCCAGAGTCAACGGTGTCACGTCCAAAAGAAGGACTTCTTTGGCCTCTCCCCGGATAATCCCGCTCTGAATGGCCGCCCCCAGGGCCACACATTCCATAGGGTCTATCCCGCCTTCAATTTTACGGCCAATCTCTTTCTCGACAAAGGCCTGAACACAAGGCATACGCGTGGGGCCGCCCACGAGAATGACGCGGTCAACCTTGACATCTTCGCCCATCTTAGCCGAGGCGTCTTTAACGGCCTGACGAATGGGGCCGTGGCAACGGTCAATAAGAGGAGACACCAGGCTTTCCAGCTTGGCGCGATTGATAGTAAGGGTCAGATGTTTGGGGCCGTTGGAGTCCGCCGTAATAAACGGAAGATTGATATCTGTCGAGACAGTGCTGGAAAGCTCCACCTTCGCCTTCTCCGCGGCCTCGCGCAGGCGCTGAAAGGCCATTTTATCTTTCTTGAGATCAATCCCCGCGTCCTTCTTAAACTCCTCACAAATGTGATTGATCAAAATGTTATCCATATCCGTTCCGCCGAGCTCATTGTCTCCGCTGGTGGATATGACCTCAAAGGTGGCGGCCTTGTGTCCCTCATCCCATCCCATCTCAAGGATCGTCACATCGAGGGTCCCGCCGCCAAAATCAAAAACCATGATCTTCTGTTCCTTGCCGGCCTTGTCCAGTCCATACGCCAGACACGCCGCGGTCGGCTCATTGATGATCCGAAGCACCTTCAAGCCCGCAATCTCGCCGGCATCTTTGGTGGCCTGCCTTTGATTGTCATTAAAATAAGCGGGGACTGTGATCACGGCTTCTTCGACGGGTTCGCCAAGATATTTCTCGGCATCCGCCTTGATCTTCTGAAGGATGAAGGAGCTGATCTGCTGCGGGGTGAATTCCTTGCCGCCGACATGATATTTGTGGTCCGTCCCCATCTTCCTCTTGGCGGCATAGATCGTTCCTTCGGAATTCATCGGTGCCTGACGGCGGGCCGGCTCTCCCACCAATCGTTGCCCGTCTTTGGTGAATGCCACAAAAGAAGGGAATGCCTTGCCAGAGGAAACCCCAGCCCCTTCCGCCGAAGGGATAATCGTCGGACGCCCCCCCTCCATGACCGCCGCCGCGGAATTGGATGTTCCCAAATCAATGCCTATTGCTTTTGCCATTTTGTCCTCCTTGCTTCATGTCATAGGTCACTCCCGACGCGCCATCTTTGATGTCGGTCGGGACTCCGACCGAGGCTTGAGCCGAGCGTCGGAGAAGGTCACCAGGACACATGTGTCTTGGTGACCTCTAATTCTTTTTTTTCTCTTTATTCGTAGCTACTTTCACCTTACTCGTCCGAATCACCCGGTCGCCTAAGGTGTATCCCCTTTGAAACTCCTCGAGAATGGTTCCTTCTTCAACCCCCTCGGATTCTTCCTGCAGAAGAATCTCATGACAATGCGGATCAAACATCTGCCCCTTGACCTCGATCGGCCTGACGCTGTTTTTCTTGAGCATCTCATGAATCTGCGCCATGATCATTTCAACGCCTTTGAGGAAAGCCGCGTAATCCTCGTGTTTGGCCTGGGCGGCTTCCACCGACCGTTCCAGATTATCCAGGATATTGAGAAACTCCGCAATCAGCCCTTCATTGGCGTATTTGACGAATTCCTGTTTGTCGCGTTCCATGCGCTTACGCGCATTTTCAAACTCGGCGTACAAACGAACATATTTATCCTTGTATTGAGCGGCTTCTTCGATCAATTTCTTATGCTCGGACTCCGTGAGCGTGATCGTCCTGCCCTCTGAGGATTTTCCCGCCGCTTCTGCCGCCTTTTCGTCCGCCAGCGTTTCCTTGCCGGTGATCTTGGCGGCACCCTCTGTTTTATTCTTGTTTTCCATTGAGATAAAAAGACAAACCCGCGGCGACGCTGCCCCGGGACGATCCTAAAACGCCTCTCTATGCCCTGCTAGGAGGCACTATCTATCCCCTATCACAAGATATCTTCCATCAAACCGGAAAAATAATCGACGACGGAAACCACCTTCTTGTAATCCATGCGTGTCGGCCCCAAAACCGCTATCCGGCCGCTCACGCCCTGTCTGGACCTGTAACGGGAGACCACCAAAGAGCACGTATCTATATCCGCACACTCCATCTCATCACCGATAAAAATTTCGATCCGCTGGACCAGCTCTTTATTAATAATCTCCAAGAGCCGTTCTTTCTCATCCAGGGCGGCCAGAATAGCCCTTATCTTATCGGTGTCCTGATATTCCGGATACCCCACGATAAAACTTGTCCCCTGGCAGAAAACCTTATTGTCCAAGCCATCAACAGAAACGAAGGTTGTATAATGGGTCATCTGAGATAAAACGCGTGAGGTCTTCTCAAGAAGGACATCCAGCTCGGCGTACTCACGTTCATACTCGGCCCGGATACGATTTTTTTCCTCTTCAAGAAGATGGATTTCATCCATGAGATAGTCCACGTAATAGCGGTATCCATTCTGCGTCGGCACACGCCCGGAGGATGTATGCGGATGAGTGAGATATCCCTCCTCTTCCAATTCGGCCAGGACATGACGGATCGTTGCCGGACTTAAGTCAAGACCGTATTCTTTGGCGATAAATGCGGAACTCACCGGTGATACGGTTCGGATGTATTGGTCCACCGTAATGGTAAGAATCTTCTCTTTTCTCTCTTTAAGATCTGTTTTTCGCGGTGTCATAATGATAACCCTATTCGAGCAATCAGGTCAGATTAGCACTCTCTATAATAGAATGCTAAGGCGTCATTGTAACAAAAACATCATTGTTGTCAATAAAAAATTTCATTTCTAAATTCATTTCCACAAAACAAAACCTCATTACCCCCAAGATGTTAGGACCGCTCATCCTGCAGCAGCTTCACAATCCTTAAAAATTTTTCCAAATAATTTTCCATAGAAGATATATGACGCATGAGGGCAGCCCGACTGGGGTTCTTCTGCATGGAAGAATAAAACTCCAATATAACCTCACCATCGACAATCCGAAGGGGCATAGAGGGACAACCGCGGGCATCGATGTTCTTCAGTTGTGAAAAAATAGAGACGACCTTATCATTCTCCAAAAGGGTGTTGGCACGCTGGACATCGTTCGTATGGATATTAAGACCTTTGAGCTTAGGAGGCACATGGACACGCGTCTCCTGGGGCGTCGGCTCATCAGGGATTTTAGAGGCGATGATGACGTCTGAGCGAACAAAAGTCGTTGATCGCGGCTCTTCCGTAAAACTCAACGTAAAATGGCCAGCTGTTTTGGTCTTTAAATAGGCCTTATAGACCCCCTCCTGTCGGAAGAGGGGGCGAGCAAACCCCCGGTCAGACACATCCTCATACATAAAGGATTGTCCTTCAAATATGAAACGAATGCCATAAGCATCCGGCTCTCCCTCAATAGCCCGAAGGTCCCCCTCTACAAATTTTGCCAAAGAGCGCAAAAATTGTTCCCGCGTTTGTTTCTTAGGGGAAGAACTCCCGCTTAATAAAATAATCCCGGCCAATAAGACAATAACAACAAGGATAATCCAAATCATTTTATTACGTTATGGTGTTACGAATATCGTATTTGTAGAATTTTCCAGCAATCCGTGTCGGCACCATCGCGCGGATATGGATGGTCTTAGCGTAATATTTAATCGAATACACCTCACCCTCCTCATGGGCAAGGCTGACCAAATCCATACGGTTTATCGGCACCTCGACCTCAACCTCCGTGACCAGACACGAGAGCATCCGGCTCATCTCGTCCAAAAGAAGAGAGATATTTTCCCCCGTCTTTGCCGAAATACAGACCCCATGCTCCTGGTTATCCTTAAATTGTTTAAGCCAATGCCTGTCTTCCAATTTATCGATTTTATTGAAAACCAGGATCGTCGGCTTGTCGTAGGCCTGCAGATCCTTGAGGACATCCACCACCGACTCCTGAAGCTGACGAAAACGGGGATGACTGACATCAACCACATGCAGCAATAAATCAGCCTCCTTGACCTCTTCGAGGGTGGCCTTAAACGCCTCAATCAGGCGGTGGGGCAGTTCATGCATAAATCCCACGGTGTCAGAGAGAATAATCCTTTGATGATTCGGCAGAGTCAACTGCCGGGAGAGCGAATCCAGGGTCGTAAATAAACCGTCGTAGACGGGCTGATCGGCCTGAGTAAGGGCATTCAACAGCGTTGATTTCCCCACGTTGGTATATCCGACGAGAGAAACGGCCGGGACTCCTTTGTCTCTGCGGTGTTTGCGTTTGAGGGCACGGCTGGCCGCCACCTCATCGAGATCCCGCCGCAGATTAACGATGCGCTGGTCGATACGGCGCCGGTCTATCTCCAGCTTTGTTTCCCCCGGGCCTGAGGTTCCGATGCCGCCGCCAAGCTGGGATAATTGAATCCCTTTCCCCACCAGACGCGGCATCAGATACTCCAACTGGGCTAATTCCACCTGCATTTTCCCCTCTTGGCTGGTGGCATGCTTGGCAAAAATATCAAGAATAATCTGCGTGCGATCAATTGTCTTGGCTTTGATGGTCTCCTCCAGATTCCTCTGCTGGCTTCCCTTCAGATCTTGGCTAAAAATGACCGTATCAACCCCCTTCGCCCCAACGACTTGCGCGATATCTCTGACCCGCCCTTCCCCGATAAGATACCCGGCAGTAGGCTTGTCCACATGACAAATAATACGCTCAACCACCTCGCCGCCGCAGCCGGCGATAAGCTCCTCCATTTCCTCAAGGACATCCTGGGCGCTCCAGCGCTCACGCTCCTTTTTAAAATCAACAATAACCAGGAGGACTTTCTCTTTTTCTCTTTTATTCTCGTAAGACATCATCCCTCCCGATAACGGCTATGATTCTCTCCGCCACACCTGCCACCGTATCATTCTTCTCAATCATAATCCATTGCAATCTCTTTTCTCTGCGAAACCACGTAAGCTGGCGTTTGGCAAACCGGCGGGTATTCAGCTTAATCAAATGCCTTGCCTGATTTTCATCATATTCCCCGTTTAAATAACCCCGAATTTCCCGAATGCCGATAATCCGTTCAGCCGTCAGGCTGAGCGTTAAATGTCCCAGGCCGTTAATCTCCTGCACAATCCCGTCACAAAACATCTTATCCACCCGCTCATTGATTCTTTCATGCAATCTTTGCCTCTCCATGCTCAAGGCCACGATCTTTATATCATATTTCCCCCAAATCCCCTCACGGTTTTTCTGGAGACTGGAAATAGGCTGGCGGCGCAAAATCCACACCTCCAAGGCACGGATGACGCGCCTTAGATCCCGGGGATGGATTTTATCCGCGGTCTTAGGATCCGCCTTTTTGAGCCTATCATAAAGGTAATGAGGACCGTGCATCTGCGCCTCGGCTTTAAGCCCCTCCCGCAAAAGGCTGTTTTTAGGACCGTCCGGAAAAATCCCGTCTAGAAGAATCTGCATATAAAGACCGCTTCCTCCGACAACAATAGGGATATGACGGCGGGCATGGACCGCCTGAATGGCCTCCATGGCCAAAGCGGCAAACCGCGCCGCATCAAATTCATCCCGCACAGAGACAATATTAATCAGATGATGAGGGACAGCGCGCAGCATTTCATCCGATGGTTTATTCGTGGCAATATTGATTTCTTTGTAAACCTGCATGGAGTCGCAGGAGACGATTTCCCCTTGCATGCGCTGGGCTAAAAGGCAGGCCGTCTCGGATTTACCGACCGCTGTCGGCCCGACGATAAAGATAATTTTCTGAGAATTTACACCCATTATGAAACTACGGGTAAATCTGGGTAGGATACCCTAATTGGGCTAACTTAATCTTCAGTTTTTGCGCCTCTTTCAAAATGGCCAGCTGACCAACCCGCACACGATAGAACCTGCGATCGCGGGAATCCATGGTTTCCACAATATAAGCGTACTCTCCTTTTCGTTTTAACTCGGCCGCCAAGGCCTCTGCCTTCTCGCGCTCCGAGAAAGAGCCCACCTGCACAGCAAAGTATTGTTTCTCTTCGAGCAGTTGTCTGGCTGTAAAAACCTCCAAACTGTTAGGGAAAGTGCGGATAATTTTCTCCAGACAATCGCGGGCATCTTCCCATTGGGCAAGTTTTAAATTAACCCTCGCTAGTTTTAAATACACTAAGCTCATCGCTTCCGGCCGCGGAGTCTGCCGTAGAAACTCTTGGGCCACGCCATAAGCCTCCTTATATTTTTCCTCCAGATAATAGGTATCAAGCAATCCCAGAGACACCTTATCCCGCAACTGCGGGTCAATCCCGTTTTTTCCCGCCCCTTGGAATGAGGCCCGGGCTTCCTTGTAGTTCCCTAATTTCAATTGGCTTAATCCCAAATAATAGCGGACTTTCTGCGCAACGGCCTTCTGAGGCTTATGGGAAAGTCCCTGTTGGGCGAATTCTTGGGCTTGGGCATAATCCTCTTTGAGGATCGCCGTTTCAATGTCGGCTAACGCCGCCCAGGCCGCATTCCCGTGAAAGAAAAAAATACAAACGCCTACTGCAGGAAAAATCAAACTTAGTCCGCGTCTGTGCATAGGAGTTATCTTAACAAAAATTACAGCTTTTTCTAGTGCATTGTCAAAAAAGTGGCAGGCCTAGGGATGGCGTCATTGCGAGGCCGTTAGGCCGAAGCAATCTCATCCGTCGACGTTGGGATTGCTTCGCTCCCGTTGGTCGCTCGCAATGGCACATTGCTTATTGCGTTTGTATTAGATCAAAACTTTCTCTGACGCAATGAAATAGCAAGGCCTTAATCCAGAAAGGACTAAGGCCTTGCTACGTCATCCCCGCAATAATGTCATCTTCTTCTTTTCATGGCTCCTGAGGCAGACCCACCCTTTTGCGGATTTCTCTTAGCGGCGCCATAAGCTTTCTTTGCAGCTCCAGGATGCCTCTCGGCGGCCCGATAAACTTTCTTCGCCGCACCAGGATGTTCCTGGGCCGCGCGATAAGCCTTTTTGGCAGCGGCGGGATGATTCTCCGCCGCTCGGTAGGCTTTCTTTGCCGCTCCAGGATGCCTCTCGGCGGCCCGGTAAACTTTCTTCGCCGCATCAGGATGTTTCTGGGCATCCTTATAGAGTTGTTTTGCCGCACCAGGATGTTCCTGGGCCGCACGGTAAACCTTTCTGGCAGCATCGGGATGCTGGGCGGCATCTTTGAGCACCTTAGGGGGTAGAGCCGGCTGAATGCGGTCACGGACATCTTCTCTGCGATCGCGCACATCCTCCTGGCGATCAATAACATTTTCCCGTCGATCCCGAACATCTTCTCTGCGATCACGCACATCCTCACGCCGGTCACGAACATCTTCTCTTTGATCCCAAACGTCCTCCCTCGCGTCACGGATATCTTCGAGTTTATCCTTACGGCCGCCTTCATGCTGACTGTCCCAGACATCTTCCCGTGCGTCCAGAATATCTTCACGGCGGTCGCGGACATCTTCGCGTTTGTCCCACACATCCTCCCGATGGTCGCGGACGTCTTCGCGCCGGTCATGGACATCTTCCCGCCGGTCGCGATAATCTTCCCTGCGGTCACGCACATCCTCAACACGATCCTTAAAATGCGGGCCAGTCCCTGGGCCTCCAACAGGCCCCGGCGGATTCACTCCAGGATGCTCCTCTAAAAACTTGCGATGTTTGTACGCCTCTTGCGCCACCTCCGGATGCTGATTAAGCCACTCCCGTTTTTCATAAAGTTTTTTCGCCACATCAGGATGGTTCTCCAAAAACTCCCGATTTTTGAAAACCTCTTTAGCGACACCAGGATGTTGACCCAGCCACTCGCGATTTCCGTAAACTTCTTGAGCCACGCCGGGATGCTCCTTAAGCCATTGACGGTTGGCGATTAGCTTTTGGGCAATGCCGGGATGTTCCTCAAGCCATTTGTGGTCTTTATAAAGATACGGAAGCTCTCCCTTATGTTCAATAAGCTTCTGCTTCTCAGCCTGTTTGTAGGCCTTGGCCTCGTCCAAATCCAGGGCGCCGTCGCCGTCGGCATCAAACATGACAGCCCTGTCCCAGCGCTCATCCCCAAAGGCCTGGGCCTCTCGCTGTGTGCGGTTATTCGTCCAATCCTCTTCTGTTAAAAGCCCGTCATCGCCGGCCAGTGTGTCAAATTTACTCCTGTCATAATAGTCATCATACTTCTCTATGATCCCTTCCCCGGTTGCGCCGGCGTGTCTTTCCTTGAATTCCTCCAGCCTTTCCTGCCTGGTTTCGATAACCTGCGCCGCGCCGGGATGCTTCTCCTCAAATGCCTCGATGCGTTCGGTACGCTTTTCGATGGCGGTGGAGATTCCGCCGCCTTCCTGCGCCCCCGCGACCGGCACCATCCAGATGCCGAACGCTAAAACAAGGAATAATCTCTTCATGGTTTTACCCTCCCTTTCCAATCTTGCCGCATGTTTTGTACGCTTGGTCATATCTATCCCATTAAACACAGTGTTTGTCCAAAAGTTTCGCAGAAATTTTACCGACTGCCTCGTTTGCGGTAAATTGGCCCCGGGCCGGGGCCGCCCGATTTCTGACGCACGTCAGAAATCTCCCCGCCACCCGCCGAAGGCGAGGCTCGCCCTTGACGGCCCGCCGCGGGACGCGGCCTGTTTTCTTCCAAAGGACGCCGCGCCTGTACAGGAGGCTCTTTAAGAAACCGGCCTCCCCGACGTTCATTTGTTCTTTGCCTAAACTCTTCCCTTAATTCCTGCTTTCGTTCCGGCGCAAGATTCTGCCATTTTTCCCTTCGTTCCCTTAGCTGCTGTCTTTGTTCAGGGGGCAATCCCCTGAAACGCTTATACCGCTCCCGGATCAACTGCTTTTTCTCAGGCGGAAGCTGCTGCCATCTTTTATACTTTTCAACAATCTCCTGACGCCTGTTCGGCGGCAAATTCCTAATCCTTCCCCAATTCTGACGTACTTTCTTTTTTAATTCGGGAGGCAGCTGTTGATACCGCTGAAATCTCTGCTTGATTTCAGCTTTCTGGGCCGGGTCCAGATTTCTCCATCGCTCTAATCGCTTCCTTAACTTCTGTTTCTGTTCAGGGGGTAGTTGTTGCCACCGGCGGCGGGCCTGCGGAGAAACTTCTCCGCCCTCACCAACACCTTCCTGAACGGCTTTTTGTTGTTGTGACGGCATGGGTGTTGTCTGCGCTTGGTCTTGCGCCGTATAAGCGATGCCGCAAGCCAACACAGCAATCAGAACAAAAGAAAATATATACAATCGGCGTCGTTTATTGTTCATTTCCACTCACCTCCCATTCATCTAAGACCTCATAGTCATCCAAAAAAACCGCATTTTCCTCCAAGAACTCCAGACTCTCTAGAAATTCCAGATTCGTGATAACCTCCGCGTCCTCTTCGGAAATTCCCTCCGCTTCTTGAGCGGAGTCAGTAACCACGTCCGCCGCAAGGGGCGCTGTCCATATCAAGACCAAAATACCGGCCATGAACAACGTTCTCATATGAGCTCCAAACTATCCGCGTTCTCGATCACTTCCAGATCCTCAAAAAAATCTATGTCCTGAATAATGTCAAAATTTTCGGCCAGCTCGATGTCTTCGGCCGCCCCCAGAGAAGGATGGTCGAAGACCATCTCCAGTTCCTCCTGGTTCAAGTTGGCGGCCAGATCCTGCGCCTCCCGCATCTGCCAGTAATTGCGCAAAGAAAAAATCCCGGTAAAAACCAGGACGCAAACCGCGGCGAAGACAGGCGCTAAGCGTTTCCTGCGCAAGCCCTCAAGTGATTCCTGGATCCCCCGCGCGACCCTTTCCCTCCATGGCCGCTGAAGGGAAACCCTAGTCCAAAAGCGGGAGACATAGCCGGGGGACGGCTCAATGTTTTGCCACTCTCCCAGCATCTTCCACGAGCGTTCCAGGGCATGGAGTTCCTTCTGGCAGGCCGCGCAGGACGCCAGATGCTCTTTAACGGCCATGGTCTCTTGCGGGTCCGATTCACCGTCTAAATAAACAGGGATGAGTTTTTTTATCTCAACACAGCGCATTTTTGTCCCTCCCACATTTATAACACATCGCCTATTCAAAAGTTTCGGCGGGCGTTAATTTATTTTTAAGGTTCTCTTTGGCCCGGCTCAGAAGCGATTTGACCGCCTTAACCGATAGGCGCATGGTCTGAGCAATCTCCTCATAGGAAAACTGTTCGTACCGGCGCAAAATCACGGCCATACGCTGGTTCTGCGGCAAAGAGTCAATGGCCTCCCGCACCGCCGCCGCGGCCTCCTCGCGCAATATCTGTTCATCCGCCCGCGGGGCCGCTGTATCCTCTATTTGTCTCTCCATCGGGCCGTCATCGGATACAAAAGGATCATCGAGGGAAACAGCTATTTTTTTATGATGCCTCAGCTCATTAAGGCTGATATTCTTTGCGATGGTATAAATCCATGTCTGAAACTTGGATTTTGGCCGATACCGCGACGCCGCATGGTAGACCTTCAGAAAAACCTCCTGGGTTAAATCCTCAGCGATTTCCCGGCGGCCGACAAACCGAAAGATAAAATTGAAAAGACGGGGATAATATTTGTGCATGAGGGTCTCAAAGGAACGATTATTGCCCCCTTGCACCTCAAGCATTAAACGGACATCAGGGTCATCCAGGAAGGGATTGGGTTTATCCACAAAGAGCATGATCAAGATCGTTAATCAAATCCTGCACACCTTCGATACCGGCCGAGATGCGGATTGTCTCCGGGGTAATACCGGAGGTCTTTAAAGCCGCCTTCCCCATGGAGGCATGGCTCATCGAATAAGGGTGTTCGACGAGAGATTCCACCCCGCCTAACGATTCGGCCAAAGAAAAATATTTTAACTTGCGGAAGAACGCATCCAGCGGGACGTTCTGCGTATCCAGCTCAAACGATACTATCCCGCCGAAACCTGTCATCTGCTTTTTAATGAGGGCGTACTGAGGATGACTCTGGAGTCCTGGATAATAGACCTTCTTGACAGATTTATGTTTCTCTAAGAATTGGGCAATTGTCCTGGCATTGGCCTGATGGGCTTCCATGCGCTGAGCCAGGGTCTTCACCCCGCGTAAAACCAGCCAGGCATCAAAGGGGGCCTGCGAGACGCCGAGGGCGTTAATGAGAAAGCGCCCTTTTCTCTCCAGCTCCTTGTTCCCGTAAACAAGGGCGCCGCCCACGACATCGCTGTGACCGTTCAGATATTTGGTCGTTGAATGCATCACCATGTCCGCTCCGAATTCAAAGGGCTTTTGAAAATACGGCGAGAGAAACGTGTTATCAACAACCGTCAAAATATCTTTCTTGCGGGCAAGAGCAATAACCGCCTCCAAATCCACAATGTTTAAAAGCGGGTTGGAGGGCGTCTCAATCCAGACCATCTTTGTTTTTTTCGTCAAGGCCTTGCGAAGTGTGTTCGGATCGCGCATATGGACAAAATGGAAATCAATTCCCCAAGAGGAAAAAACCTGGTCAAAGAGCCGGTAGGTCCCGCCGTAGATATCATCACCGGTAATCACATGATCCCCCGGCTTTAAAAAAAACAGGGCGGTCGTTATAGCCGCCATGCCGGTGGCCGTGGCCGAGGCCCCCACACCGCCTTCTAAAGAGGCGATGTTTTCCTCAAGGGCTGTCCGGGTCGGATTGCCGCTTCGGGTATAATCATAGCCCTTATTCTTTCTCAAGGCATCGAAATAAAACGTAGATGTGGGATAAATCGGGGTTGTAACGGAATTGTAACTGGCATCTTTGTAGACACCCGTGTGAACGGCTCTTGTGCGGATATCTTTTTTATCCCGCTGTAGAGGCATATTCATCCTATCAACTGCTCAACCTTGGCCTTCAGCACATTATTATCAAACGGCTTCTGCAGCGTATCCTCAACGCCCATTCTTTTGATCTCCCCTTGATTCGCCGCATTGATAACGGCCGAAACAACCAGGATCTTAACTCCCTTATTGTCTGGGTCATTACGAATAGCTGTGCACAATTTATAGCCGTCCACCCGCGGCATCCGTAAGTCCAAGATCACCAAATCGGGTTTGCCTTCCATGAAATATTGCACGGCCTCAAGACCGTCGTAGGCCACCTTAAGATCGTATTTATTCTCTAGGCTCAACGTCCGCTTGATCGCCTTGGCCATGGCCTCGTCATCATCAACAATTAAAATCTTCTTTTGATCCCCACCCATTTCAGTATCCCCCCAAATGTTCTCAGCCGGTTTTAGTTCACCTGCAGCACCATCCGGTAACGGGCCTTCCCCTGCCGAACTTTCTCGACAGCCGTGTTGACCTCCTTTAAAGGAAGCACCTCTGTTTGGGCCCGGATATTATGGCGGGCAACAAAGGCAAGCATATCCCTGATTAAGGACGGGCTTCCGATCACGCTGGCGATCACCCCCTTCTGCCCCGAGATGATAGCGCCGGCAGGGACTTCCAGCGGCTCAGGGACAGCCCCGACGACAATGAGCCGGCCGTTGGGTCTGAGCATACTCAGATACATCGCCCAGTCCAGATTGACATTTACGGTCGTCAAGAGAAAATCAAAACGGCGTTTCAACTTTTCCAGCCACGATTTATCTGTACTGCTTACGAAATAATCCGCTCCCAACTGCTTGGCCTCTTGGACCTTATCCGGCGTATGCGAAAAAGCCGTGACCTCACATCCCATGCCATGGGCGAATTGAAGGGCAAAATGCCCCAGGCCCCCTATCCCGATGACCCCGACCTTATCGGCTGCCTTGACAAGCCGGCGCAACGGCGAATAGACGGTTATCCCGCCGCAAAGAAGCGGGGCCGCCGTTTGAGAATCTATCTCCTCCGGAATCGGAAAAGCGAAGCGGCTGTCGACCATCACCTTCTCGGCAAATCCGCCGTAGTGCCCGACGGCCGTCGCCACATCATCGGCGCACAAGTTCTCTTCGCCTCTTAAACACCACTCACAACGCATACAGCTTCCCGCCTGCCAGCCCACCCCGGCACGCTGTCCGATCTTTAAATCTTTAACATCCTGGCCGATGCGCTCAACTGTCCCGACGATCTCATGCCCCGGCACAAGGGGATATTGACTGATCTGCCAGTCATTATCAATAAGATGAATATCGCTGTGGCAAATTCCGCAGTGGGAAATCTTAATAACAGCCTCCATCGGCCCTAACTGCTTAGGCTCCTCATAGCGAAATTCCCTTAATTTCTCCCCGGCCTTATAGACGGCATAACAGCGGATACCCATAAAAATAGCCCCTCGCTAAAACCACTTCTTTCTTTTGAAATAAATAAGCATAAAGACGCTGAGGGCGGCCATAAAAGACAAAAGCGCAAAATAGCCGTACCGCCACTTCAATTCCGGCATATACTCGAAGTTCATGCCGTAAATACCCGCTAGAAAGGTGAGGGGAATAAAAAAAGCGGAAAACATCGTCAACACCTTCATCACCTCATTCATGCGGTTGCTGACGCTGGAGAGATACACATCATGCATGGCCGAAAGAGACTCCCGGAAGGCGTCAATGGTGTCATTGATCTGGATCGTATGGCCGTAAACGTCGCGCAGATATATCTGGGTGGTTTTCGTCACTAAACGCGGCTCATCCCTCAGGAGGCTGTTAATCACATCCCTTAATGGCCACATCTGCCTATGCAGGAAGATCATATTCTTTTTCAGTCTGTGAATCTCAACCGGCATCTCCCGGCGGATGCCGCTCATCAATTCCGCCTCCAGCGAATCAATGCGATCCCCCAGCCTCTCCAGGATAACAAAGTAATAATCGGCAATCTCATCTATCAGGGAATAAGCCAGGTAATCGGCGCCCTCTTTACGGATGCGTCCCTTGGCGCTGCGAAGGCGCTCGCGCACGCCGTCAAAGACATCGCCGGGCCGTTCCTGTTCCTGAAAAGAAATAACAAAATTCTCCCCCCACAGTAAACTCACCTGCTCCGAAAAAATATCGCTGCCGTCCCCGTTAAAATAAATCATCCGCAGCACCAGAAAGACATGGTCTCCGTGATCCTCCGCCTTGGGCCGCTGATGGGTATCGATGATATCCTCCAAAACCAAGGGATGTATGCCTAAATGGGTGTCAATTTTCTGGATGACGTCCTCATCGCATCCGTCAATGTTAATCCATGTCACGCCCTCTTTGCCGCGTAAGGGGAAGCACTCCTCAATTGTCTGCGCCTCTTTTTCCTGGAAGGAGTCGGCCGTCCAATCCATGACACTGATCTTGACGACCTTAGATTTTCGCTCCAGGGTCGGCGTTAACACCTTACGGGGAAACCCCGCTTTCTTTATCTGTCTATACAGTTTCGGCGTCATCTATTCTACTCATTGGGGAAGATACCCTCGCTGACGGATCGCACGTCTTCAATGGTATAAAACGCCTTTGGATTGAACCGCTTGATGATATTTAAGACCTTCATCAAATCCGAACGCTTGATAATGGTAAAAATCATATGCACCTTGCCCGTGCTGCCCTGAGCCTCCATGCTTGTGACGCCGTAGCCTTCCGCTTTCAGATAATTGATCAATTCCGCAACCTCTTTCTTTGTGATGACACGGATGACCTGTGTCCCGATAGCCAGCCTGTCCTCAATCAGCATCCCCACGAAAGTCCCGATGCTGAAACCGCCGGCGTAGGCGACATAACAAACGACATTGGTAAGATTCAATGATATCTGACGGATGGCCAAGAGCCAGATAAGCACCTCAAAAAATCCGATGAGGGAGGCGATATAGCGCTTGCCCTTGGAAAGAAGGATAATCCTGACCGTACTCATGGAGACATCGCATGCTCTCGCCAGGAATATCAAAAAAGGCAGGATCCCCCATTTGAAAAGGGGGGCATCGATTAACATAAAGATCTCCTCTTAACCGTCCTGGGAGGCAGCCGATTGACCGGCCAGCAACACCACATCTGCTGCGTTGTCCAGCGCAATATTACGACACAGAAGCCTTTTCCTGAGAAGAAGCGAGATTTCCCCTCATTAATACGGCCCGAGGGGAAGTGGAGTCCTTGGAAGAGACGGAAGACGCTTCTTTGTTATACACAATTCTCCCCTCGGCGATTTCTTCCAAGGCAATCGTTGTCACCTTATCGGAAGACGGCTTCCGCATTAAAGAAGGCCTTCCCTCGGAAAGTTCCAAGGCCCGCCTGGCGGCCATACGGGTAAGCCTATAAACACTGCCGCCCGCCTTCGGCAATAATTCCTCGATAAAAAAATGTTTCATGGAATTTTATTCTCCAGTAATTGCTGTTGTGTCTCCCCTGCTTCGAGATCCAATCCTTCCTCCTCATCCCACTCATACGTATCCATCTTGGCAACGGTCACGGCCTTTTTCTGGCCGTTCTCTTCCTTGTAGAAAACCTCCACCTCCTCGTCCGCCGCAATCTCATCCAGGGACTTAAAATTCTCAAAGACAGTCTCAGCGCTAATCATATAAATCACTTCGCGTTCGATTTCTTCTTCCCCCTCGTAATCGGCTTCGCTTAAAGTGATCTGATCAACCGCCGCCTTCACCGCCTTCCCAAAAGTATAATGGATCTCCTCTTCTCCAAAACTCATTGCCGGAGAAAAAGAAAAACTCATTAAGACAATCCCGCAAATGGGAAAGACAAGACTCCCTTTTATTTCTTTTGAAATCTTCTTGCCCCATGATGCTATTTCCATTTCATGCCCCTCCTTCTCATTGACCGTTTTTCCTATCAAGCGAGACAACGTTATTTCCCCTCATCCAAAATCTTCCGGATTTTTTCATGCAAAGGCACCGGGCCAGAGGATGTTTTCTTGCCCCTCAGATCACCCTTATAGACATCCGCCGCCTTGTATTTCGTCTTATCCGTGCGATCTGTTTCCCGCACAGAGGTGTCCGCACCAGCGGCCTCCACCGGCTTCACTTCGTTTAAAACCCTTTGAACTGTTTCTAATACCTTTTCTTTATTAAACGGTTTTGTAATAAAACAGGAGACCCCCGTTATGGCAACCAATTCTTTCATCTCCTCGCGGGAGGTTATAACAATAATAAAAATATTTGTGAAAGAAGCATCGTTCTTAATCTCTTGAATCAACTGAAACCCGTCCATCTCGGGCATCATCATGTCGGTAATCACCAAATCCGGGTTATGCTGCTTAATCATGGCAAGGGCCTCAACGCCGTTCGTGGCGGCTATAATATTCGTAAAGCCGCCCTGGCTGAGCGTCTCGGATAAAATCAACCGAACGATTTTGTCATCGTCCACAATCAAAATTTTCGGATTCTTCTCCATAACAAAAATCCCCAAGAACAAACCATTTTTTATTCTAAACCGACCCGTATCCTATAAGCAACCTTAACCTCCTCGTCTTTTAAAACAGGCACATCGAAACGGATCGTCCAGGCATCGAGTTTTTGAAAGGCGTGGCTTCGCTCAACAACCTGCCAATTCCCATACAGCGGCTCGATAATACCGACGACGATGTCCTCTTCTTTGTGATTGCGCAGCGTCACCTCCCAGGCGGTCTCATAAAGCTGGGTCGTCAATTGTTTGAAATCGGTCTGACGGCGCTCCGCCACCACATCAAAGGCCTCGCCGACCTTGACCTTGACCTCTTCGTCTTTGGGGGTATGCTCGATCCGGTCTTCCCCCGCAAACTGCAGACTCTTTTGAGAATCTTCCTTGTAAAGACGCAGCACCCCGGCCGGAAGCGGCATGCCCAGATGGTTTTCTTCTGAATTCTTAAACTTCACATACACCGAGACCGGCTGCTTGGGATTTTGAGGACGGTAATACTGCGTAAAGAAGCTTTGGACGCCATAAACAAGGAGTTCTTTTTCGGCCTTGATGCCCGCGGCCTCCAGCAAACTGATCTGCTTGGTCTGTTTATCCTTGATCGTGGTCTTTCTCTGCAAATCATAGATGTGATATTCAAAGAATCCTTCTTCGGCAAACTGAGGAGCCTTGGCCTCGGCCATCATTGCCATTCCAAGCTTATAATTCATCCGGCCCATCGGCGCCTGGACTCTTTGCACCTCGCCGGCGACCAGTTTCAGCTTCGCATTTTCATAAGCGGCCCCGCTTTTATTATCGATCGTCACCCAGCCGGATAAATCACCGCCCGTGTCCTCTTGATTCAAGACAAAAACATAATCCGCGGCCCACGAGATGTTATTCGTTAAATAGGAGACCTCAATCTCGTGGGGCTCGTCAGCCTCATTGGCATACAGCCACATCAAGGTAGGCTTGGCAATCAGGTTCTCAGGCAGTTCCGGCAAGACTTTATAGCCTGGATGCCCCAAATAAATCTCGTTATCAATCTTAAAAACCGGATTATTGTCATTATTGCTGATAAGCGCCGCCTCGACAATCTCTTTGCGATCCTGAAACTGGTTCCAGTCAATCAGCTTAATTTTCCTGCCCACATATTTATCTAAGAGCTTACCGTAGTTCATGAGATCGTATTCATAGTTCTGTTCCATGACCTGAAATGCTTCAGGGTTACTCAAGGACTTCACATGGACTGTCACCGGCATAATATAGGAAGCCACATCCATAAACCTTAGTTCTCCCTCGCCGGAAGGAAGGGCGATACGCCGCGTATCTTTGATAAGACCAAGGTTATTGTTATAAACGGTAACATCGATCTTTGTTTGATCCTTCTGGGTGCTCTTAACCGCATCCTGCGCAGATACACTTGTCCCCGAAAAGAGTGCCATCCCTAAAACGATAATACCGATACGCATAAAATCCCCTTTCTCCTTCATGCAGATATGGTTCCGGTTATGCATAAATGCCGGTCACTGACGGCTCTAACCGAAAGACCACCCAGTTTAGCCTTCTTAAGTTGGTCATGTATCTCTCTGACCTCAAAAGCGGCTAAAAAAGAATTATAAAAATCTTGGTTAAATACATCCGAATCGCTCGTCGAGTATTTTGCCACCAATGCCCTGGCTTCCTGAGTTGTCTTCGGGCGCATTAAATCCATCACAAAAATACGGCTCCCTTTCTGAGAGTACTGTTTGATTGTCTGCCAAAATGCCGCAGGACGGCGCATATGATGCAGGACACTGTTACTAATAATGATATCATATTCGTCTGTAGGAAGAGATAATTGGGGCAAGATGCCTTTGAAAAGCTGGATGCGATCAGAAACCTCGCTGGAGGCTACATTTTTTTTCCCATAAGACAACATGGCCTCTGACCCATCCACGCCATGAACGATACACCGAAGGAATGTCCGCGCAAACCGGACAGCGATATTTCCCGGGCCGCACCCTAAATCGAGGACATAACCGCAAATATCCTGGCCGAAACTTTCCTGAAACTGCCGCATAAAAAAATCGCGTGCTTTTTCAAAATCACCCTCGACATAGGCCTTGACCTGCCTTATATCCGCCATGAGTTCGAGTTCGTGCCTGCGTCGCATTATAAGGCGACATTGTAACATAATTTAAAGAAAAGCGGAAAGGAAATATCTTCGGCCGATGGGAAGGCAAATGACAGCGGCCAAGGTTCATGGCGGGAAAGGGATAACGTTCTTGAAATTCCCGATATCGCTTTTCAAATAACAATAAGCGCTGGGGTCATTGCCTGTCTTCAAAAAATGGCAGTCCCTGCCGCCGTCCATGGCCTTATTCTCGGCAAGAGTATAAGTTTTCGTTTCCTCTCCTTCGCTGAGCTTCACGATAAGGGCGTTGTTCGCCGGCACCTCATCCGTAAAGGCCAGCGACAAATTCATATTCTTAAATTTCTGAATGATATCTTCCACCTTGCCTTTTTCCATGTCTTCGCCGCCAGAGGTTTTCCAAACTGATTCTTCTTTCTTCTCTTGCTCTGTCTCGGCTCCCGGGGTCTCCCCGATCCCCGTCGACACCTTCACAGCCCTCACGGCGCTGAACTTCTTTTTCGCCACCACATCCTGAATCTCGACCTTAACAATCCCCTCGTCTTTTATCTCCAGAGGATTGGCAATCAGAATATCCCCGCTATTTTTTATAAAATTATCAAATGTCGAAACAGGAACCAGGAAACAATGGTCATCGGCCATCTTCACGTAATAATTATACCCCTCTTTGTCTTTGTTGCTCCGGACAAGCGTAAGGGGCCCTCCCTCTGCGAGTTTTAATTCAACTTTCCAGAAAGAATCCCCCAAGGCATCGTGAGTATCGGCGGCGACCACCTTGGAGACGCGTATGTTCTGCAGATTTTGAAGCTGATTTTTTATCTTGGCAGCGCTTAAACCGAAAGTATACGGAATATGAGACTCCCATTTTGTCTTGTCATCGGCGGTCTTGAGCTCCAAATCTAACCATGTTTTCTCAACACCCTGGCGGATCTCTGAAATTTTAAAGACAACCGCATCCTTTGGCTCAAAACGGACGACCTGTTTATCAAACCATTTATCCGTGTTGAAATTCTCCGCCTTGGGCTCTCCCCACAAGCCGAATTCCGCCAAGAGATCCTCCTCCACCACGTAGACCTCATTTTTGTCTCTGGGACGGATAAAATTCCCCGACGAGCCGGAGCGCTTGGACCCGACGACAAGATGGGCGACGGCGACCCCATCCCTGCTAAGAACGATATGCACACCCGCCTCATCGGCAATACCGTAATCTGCCAGCAGACCCGCCTCATTGGAGCGCAACTCCCCTTCAAGGCCGTTTAATTTGTTAAGAAACGCCGTCAAGGCATTTTCATCGGCATAGACGCCGTAAAGGCTTTTCACCTTCCATCGGCCTTCCTCTTTAATAAGATGGACTTTTGTTTCTGTGGTGCCTGCCTGTCCGGCAGGCAGGCCGAAGCGAAAAACCGCCTCACTGAGATTCTCCAAATTCAAAGAAGAGGTAATAATATCGGCCATTTCCTCTGTTGTCGGCACGGTCGGCTCCATACCTTTTTTGACAAAGACAATGCCCACAAGGACAATAAAAACGGCCAAAAGGATGATCAAGTTTTTGAATTTCATTTCTACTGCCCTCTCAGAATAATTATTTTTTACAGTTTTGCGGCAGGTAATAACTTTAAGTACTGTTCTTTCTCTTTGCGGCGCCATATCGCGCGGATGCTTCCCACCACAATAAGGACGCAAGGCACCGCCAATATCGTCATAAAGCGGTACCATAATTTCTGGACCTTGCCCAAAGGCTGTATCCTTCGCTCAACCTCCTGATGGCTTCGAATATTGATGAGTTCACCGCCGAGCGTCAGGGCATCCACGGCATTCGTGAAAAAATTCAACATGCCGCCGTTTTTGATAATGTCTTCCTGAAACATCTGAGAGCATCCCGCCACCAAGAGCTTGCCGGGCCTCGGCGTAAGCGTTGGGGTTTTCTCTGTCTCTTGTTCCACGGACGAATCAACCGTCTCTGCCCCTTCCTTGGGCCAGGCCGGCATATCCTGCCCCTGAAAGGCATCCGGGAACTGCCCTTCCAATAAAACAGCCAGAGGATACGAACCGTAAGTGCCATCCGAAGGCTGTTTCACATCATTGGGAGATAAAGGCCCGCCCTTAAAGGGAAGAGACCAGCTTTTTTTACTCGAATTAAACAATATTGTCTTTCTCAGTTTTAGGTCCTCAAGCTTTTTATTGTCCAGATCAAGTGCGGATCCCCATAAATAGAGAATAGAGGCTAACCGTCCCGTGAGAGAGACATCCTGATTCATATTCTCCTGGGTGACTAAAATCTGCATAGGGGCTTTGACAGGCACAGACACCTCAAACGGCCCAAAGGACATGGCCCCCGAGATGGAGATCGTATCGCTCTGTTCGTCCATAAGCATCTTGTCGCTTAAGGTAACCCCCAAGGGGCGGAGCACGTCGTTGACATTCATATCCTTCTGTTCCGCCGCAATTTCAATTCCCATGCGTCCGGACTGCCCGTAACGGTAGCCATATTGCTGAGCGGCGATGATAACATTGCCGCCCTCATGAAGGAAACGGCTGATTTCATACCGCTGGCGGTCATTAAGCCTCTCGGGATCCACGACAATAAGCGTATCCACCCCCGCAGGCAGAGGGCTTTCCTTGGTTAGACGGATCCGATACAGCTCATAATCTTCATATTTCAAGGCCGCATCCAGGATCTTGTATTTGTCATCCACATACTGATCTGGAGCCGTCTGCCCCAATTGGGCCAGAAGCGCCCGCATCTGTGGATCCACGACCCTCTGCGTAAAAGGAGCCACCAAGGCCACCTTCGGCGTCTTCTCCAGCGTCATACGATAAATCTTGGAAATCAATTCATATTCAAAATTATTAAGATTTTGCGGGGTAATGCCGGGGAGGATTTCCTCCTTTTTCTCCTTATAAGCAATGGCGATGGCCGCATAAACCAATTTAATATCCATCTGGTCCTGTTCGATGCTGCGCACCTGAAAAGGACGGATACCCTTCTGCTGCAACTTGTTCTCCAAGGATTCCTCTTGTCCCTCCTCTTGGGGCTCCTGGGCAACCGCCTCCATGTGATAGACATTGTAACGCAGTTTCCCGCCGGAAAAAACTTTAAGCTCATCCAGACGGTCATGGATATCCCGCTCCAGGGATTTCAAAGCGGTCGGCATCTTCTCCGACGGAGAAATATACAATTTAACCGTAACAGGCGCTTTAAGGGATTTTAAAATCTTTTTCGTCGTTTCTGTCACCGTATACAGTTTCCCTTCCGTAAGGTCGTAGCGCCCCAGAGGGATATCCGCGAACAAAAAGTTTAAGACCATGCTCAATCCCATACAGACGGCCACGGCCCCCGCAAAGACAATCTTGGCCTTGGGACGAAGCCGGTCTTCAATCGAAAATATATTCAACACCAGAAACACGCCCGTCATAACAATAAAGTAAAGGCCGTCACGGTTGTCAATCACACCGCGCTGAAAGCTCTCAAAGTGCCGGGTCATGCCGAAATTCTCTTTCAGGAAAGTCCCCACCCCCGGAAGCCAGCCGTCCATGACGCCCGCCATGAAATCAATCCCCGCCAGAAAGAAGAAGAAACAGACAATCATGGCCACAATGAAAGAGACAATCTGATCTTTACAAAGGCCGGAGATGAAAATACCGACGCTTAAGAAAAACGCCCCCATCAGGACACTGCCGATATACCCTCCGATAATAGGCCCGATGTCGGGGTTGCCCGCCATGGCCAGCATTGCCGGTATCAACAATGTCCCGGCTAAGGCGATAAGATAAAAAAGAAAACCGGCGCCGAATTTTCCTAGGACCAGCTGATAGGTCTCCATAGGAAAGGTGAGGAGCATTTCAAAAGTGTTTCCCCTTTTCTCCTCAGCCCACAGCCGCATGGTAATCGCAGGCACAAAGACGCACAGGATAATCGGCATAAAGTAGAAAAACGAGCGCATATCCGCACTGCCGATTAAAAAAAACTGAGACATAAAAAGACCTGCGTTGAGAATCACAAAAACCATGATAAAGATGTAGGCAATGGGGGAGTTAAAGTATGAAGACATCTCCCGGGAAAAAATAGAGCGGCAATGAGCGATATTTTTCATGTCATCTCCCTCCCGGCACGGATTCAACTTTTTTGCGTTTGCTCAACAAGGAAATGAATAAATCCTCCAAATTGAAACGCCTTTCGGCCAAGGTGCGCACGGGCCATTTTTTTTCTTTATTCAAATTGTCCATCTCCTGAACGATCAAGGGATCCTCGAAGGCGCTCATGACATCAAATGTGACAAAGCCATCCTTCGATTCGCTGACAAAAGATATGTCTTTGGCGTGCAAAAGGCCTTTGAGAGCCTTCTCAACCGTTTCCTTAGGTTCTTTTACCGTCAAGGTGTGACAGCGATACCTCATCGCCTCCCGGGCCAATTCCTCTTTGGTCCCCTGCGAGACAATCCTGCCCTCATTAATAATGACGATTCTGTCCGCCAGGACTTCCACCTCCTGCAGAATGTGCGTTGAAAAGATAATCGTTTTTTCTTTGGCCAGTTCCTTGACCAGCCGGCGGATGCCGATAATCTGCAAAGGGTCAAGACCGCTGGTGGGCTCATCCAGGATAAGAATCTTGGGATCATGAATAAGAGACTGCGCAAGCCCGACGCGCTGGCGGAATCCCTTCGAGAGCTCATGAATGCCGTGTTTCCAAACGCCTGTAATGCCGCAGGCATCAACCAGCCAATCGAAACGTTTTTGAAGAGCCGATCCCCTTATGCCGCGGGCGTTGCCGACAAAAGCAAGATATTCATCCACGCGCATATCCATATAAAGAGGCACCGTCTCCGGCATGTAACCTACCAATTCACGCACCCTCAAGGGCTGTTCCAGGATATCATAACCGCCTAAAACGGCCGTGCCGCGAGTGGGATAAATAAAGGTAGTGAGAATCCGCATCAGGGTGGATTTACCAGCCCCGTTGGGACCCAAAAGACCTAGAATCTCTCCCTCCTTCACACAGAAAGAGACATCCTCCAAGGCCACGGTAGAGCCGTAATGCATATAAACGTTCTTAATGGTAATCATAGCCCCTCCTGATTACTGGTCATCAGCATTGATGCTGCCATATTATCATAAAATTTTTTGATGATTCAAGAAAAAATTTAAAAATCAGCATCGGGCAGCCAAAGAATCCTGTCCTTCCCGGCTGTCCTTAGGACCGTTGGCTCATTTTAAAAAGTATTCTTGTCAATTTCCATGGAGCGCAGGTATAATATAAAAAAATTGAAATCCACAGGACGAGGGATCTATGAATTATCCCAAAGGGGATGGGGTTATGGAGAAAACACATTCTCATCGGCAAAGATGGTCGTCCCGCCTCGGGATTATCATGGCGGTGGCCGGTTCTGCCGTCGGGCTTGGAAATTTTTTAAGATTCCCGGCCAAGGTGGCGGCCAACGGCGGCGGGGCATTCATGATTCCCTATTTTATCTCTCTTCTGCTCCTGGGGATTCCCCTTATGTGGATCGAATGGACCCTGGGACGCTACGGCGGCGGCTTTGGCCACGGGACAGCGCCGGGAATTTTTCACAGCATATGGCAGAAGAACCGTTTCATCAAATACTTCGGCGTCATCGGCATCTTTGGACCTCTGGTCATTTTCATTTACTACACCTACATCGAATCCTGGACTCTCGCGTACAGTTTTTTTGCGCTCGCCGGAAAATACAGCGGCTTAAGCGCCCAGGCCGATATGAAAAATTTTTTAAGCGGCTACCAAGGGCTTGAACAAAACCAACATTTTAGCAGTCTAGGCCCTGCGTATATATTCTTTCTCATAACATTCCTTCTCAATGCTATTATTATTTACAAAGGTATCAAAGGAGGGATCGAACGTTTTTGTAAATGGGCCATGCCGGCCTTATTTTTCTGCGCCCTTATCCTTTTCGTGCGGGTCCTCACCTTAGGTGCCCCTGATCCGGCCAAACCCGACTGGAACATCATCAATGGCCTCGGCTTTGTCTGGAATCCCGATTGGACAGCGCTCAAATCCGCCCGCGTCTGGCTGGAGGCCGCCGGCCAGATTTTCTTTACCCTAAGCGTTGGGATCGGCGTCATCCTCACTTATGCCAGCTATCTCTCTAAAGGTGATGACATTGTGCTTTCCGGAACGACCGCAACCAGCGTCAATGAATTTGCCGAGGTTATCTTAGGGGGAAGCGTCATCCTGCCGGCCGCATTTGTCTTTTTCGGTCCTGTGGACATTCAAAACATTGCCCAATCTGGTCTTTTTAACTTAGGATTTGTCACTATGCCGCTTGTCCTGAAGCAAATGCCTTTATCCAGTCTCATGGGATTCGCCTGGTTTTTCCTGCTTTTTCTGGCAGGCATCACCTCATCCGTTTCCCTCGCGCAGCCGGCGGTTGCTTTTCTCGAGGATGAATTCAACATCAAACGCGGCCGGGCGGTTCTCATCTTTGGGGCAGTCGCTTTTATCTTATGCCATCCGGCCATATTTTTCCTCAAAAACGGCGTCGTGGATGAGCTTGATTTCTGGGGAGGAACGCTCTGCCTGGTTGTCTTCGCCACCGTCGAGGTAATCCTTTTCTCCTGGGTGTTCGGCATGGAGAATGCCTGGAGTGAGGTCCATCACGGCGCGGACATGGAAGTCCCTAAAATTTACAAATTCATCATCAAATACATCACGCCCCTTTTTCTTATCACGATTCTGGGCGCCTGGCTCTACCAGGACTGGCTTAAAGTAATTTTTATGGAAGGCGTCCCTCCCGAAAACAGGATATACATCCTGGCAACACGCTTAACACTTCTTATCATGTTCATCGTTTTAGCGGTACTCGTCAGGCACGCCTGGAGGCGTAAATACAGAGAAGAGGTGAGGCCATGACACTCGGGGGGTGGATATTTCTTGTCATTTCGTGGGGATTTATTATAGGGATGACTGTTTTCTGCTTCATCCGCGTTTTTTCTAAAAAAACAGTTTAGACTTCCAGCGAAAAAGCAGAATCAAGGGAAAAACAAACAACCGGCAAAGGCGCTCTCTGCTAATGGCGTTCTAATTCGGTCCTGATAATCATCATTATTTCCAAATTATTATTGGAAATAATTACGCTGCGGTTAATCTCAGCGCTTTCATCAACGCTCCCATAGACAAGAGCCAAATCCACACCAGCCTCGGCAATCTTGTCGGTGACCCGCTGAAGGGCCCCCGGCTGGTTATCAATAGAAAGCAGGATGACTTCTTCCTCCTGGATATCATACCCTTTGGCCTCCAGGAGTCTTTTGGCCTCATTATTATCGTCGGTCACAAACATAACGGCAACATTATTCTCGATAGAATAAGCGCACAGGGCAACCAAATTGATATTGGCCTGGGAAATCACGCGCGTTATCTTGGCCAGCATGCCGATTTCATTGTCACCGCGCACCATCAATTGTCTAGCGAGCTCTGCCTTGACCATATCTTCTCCCTTTCCTGCTTACATGAAAACCTTTAGGATAATATTCTACAATAAATATAACACCAAATCGAAATGAAATCTAATGCCTTATTTCATAAGTTTATTTCATAAGTTCTTGAAGCATTTTCAGAGGTAGGCACTAGAGATCGCGTTTTTTTGAACGTCCCGCCTTGGCGGGACAATTTGTAAAACGCAATACTAAAAAATTTGCCCCCGCCTCCTTTTTACGCTCCTCAATCAAAGCCCTTCTCCACCAAATATTCTTCAATAATCTCTTTATGATCAAAGGCATACTCCAGCTCCAACAAATCCTCATAACGGACGATTCTTAAATCCCCGGCATCATCGCCGGCTCTCGGCTCTCCCTCCCCCTCCGCAACAAAAACCGTAGAGACGGTATGAAAACGGGGATCGCGGTCCGGATGAGAATAAGTATGAAACTGCCTTAAGTCAACAAGCTCCAAATTTGTTTCTTCTTTAGCCTCACGGATAGCCGCCTCTTCCAGGCTCTCCCCGTAATCAACAAATCCGCCGGGCAGGGCCAGCCCATAAGGCGGACTCGAGCGCTCGATGAGGACAATGCCGCCCTGGCATTCAATAATAATATCCACCGTCACGTAAGGGCCCGATTGCTCCGCCATATGCCGGACATAACCGCGGATAGTCTTGTCCGATATATCAAAAGTCTCTTCGTCGTATAAACAAAAAATAATCTTGCGTAATGTTGCCTGAGGATTCCTGCTCTCCTTCATAATCTCTTGAACCGCGATCTTAGCCGCTCCCTCCATTGGGAGCCCTCCCTCATCACCGCCTAAGGGCGCAAGGCCTAAAGAATTTAGTTTAAGTTCATTGGCGCACTTAAGGGCGCTGGCGACGGCCTTTCGGACATCCCCCTCGCCGCAAAAAACGTCATTCCTCCTCGCAGCGGCATGGATAACATATTGAGCCGGCAGACCGCCGGCCTTCGTCCAGACCGCCTCACCCGGCGGGATAGGCCCCTTGCTGACGGCCTCCTCTTCGATCTCGGCCCCGCCTTCTTTTTTAATAAATTCCGCCACGCCTTTATCCATCCTGAGCGTAGAAGAGGCGGTATACACAATTGCCTCTACCTTAAGCCGCGTGATGTCAGCTTTGACTACCTCAATCTCGATATCCCTGATTTTCATATCTCAAACTTTCTATAATATCTCACAAGGCCGAATTCTTCTGCGCTATATTCTTTGCCAATTCCAGCGCCTCGGCCTTTGCCTGAATGCTTCCCAAGGCTTGTTTCTCCGCCACTTCTTTCAAAATTTTGCCAAAAAGAGGAGACGGCTTTAGGCGCAGCTTCTTAATCAAATCATGCCCGTTGATAAGGCGCACAAAGGGCTTCTCTTCCTTCTTGTCAAAATACCGACGGATTAACCCCAGACAAATTTCTTCATGATGCCGCTGGTCTTCCTCTGTCGTCAACGGCCCGCGCGTGGCGCGCTGGTCCGCCAGAGACAAAAGCAAAATACCAACGGCCTCTCCTTTGGCATCACGAAAATAACGGTAAATCGCCCTCTCGCTTGGCTTCTTAAAATTCGATAAATACCCTGGCCGCAGATGCCATAAAACCATATCCTCGAGGGCATGCCTTTCCCGTGTCGAGAGTTTCAACATCTTCGCAATGGGACTGACAATATCTCTTCCCACCCGTTCGTGGGCATGAAAGACAAACCGTGCTCCTACCTTACGGCGGGGATCGGGGTTTCCAATATCATGCAACAAGGCGGCCAGTTTCAACAAAGCCTGCCGCCGGCGATCCCCGCCGAAAAACTCTCGACAATAATCCATGACATCCTTATCCCGCCGCAATTCTTTGAAAACTTTCTCAAGTTGAACAACTGTCTCAAGAGAATGCGGCCAGACATCCAAATGATGGTATGTCCCCTGCCGGCAGCGATACATAACCTTGATCTGAGGGATAACCTTCTCCAGCAAACCGGCTTTATCCATAGCCTTGAAAGTATCCGCCGCCCGCTCTGTGGCTAAAATCTTGAACAATTCATCGCGAATCCTCTCATAAGAGACGCCCGGCAAAAGATCCTTATCCTTCTTAATCTGAGCAAGGGTCCTGCGTTCAATCTTAAAGCCCAGCGCCGCCCTGAGGGTAAAGGCGCGCATCATCCGTAAAGGATCCTCCCGAAAAACCTTTACCGACACCTGCCGGATACATTTTCCCTTTATATCTTTCAAGGCGCCTTTACGATCGATTAAGGCCTGCGGAATCTCCGTCACTGGATAAATACGCGACAAATCGACGGCCAGCGTATTGATGGTGAAATCCCGGTGGGCGAGGTCTCCGGGGAACGTCGGGGCGCGAAAATCCGCAAAGTCGAATGTCATCACCTGCCCTTTATGTTTCTTAACGACACGGCCGCAGCCCCTTTCTGAATCCAGAAGCACAAAGGCGCCCTTGATGTGGCGGGCCAAAAGACGCGCCAGCCTCAAGGCATCCTTCTCCACGGCAAAATCAAAATCCAATTTAGGGTTCCCCAAAAAATAATCCCGCAGAAAACCGCCAACCAAATAGAGGGGAGTTTTCTTATGTTTTGCTATCTGCTGGATAATTTTTATGTAGGGGTAATCCTTCAGGAAGGGCATAACAAGAAACCGTGAACCATTTATTCTATTTTCGTAATCGCCGCTTTTTTCAAGACATCTTCTTCCACGAAGATTGCGGCACTTGTGCGCACCGCCAGGGCAATACCGTCGGAAGGCCGGGCGTCAATGATCCTGATTTCGCCCCCCTTTGTCTTAAACTCTAATTTGGCATGAAAGGTATTGTTGACCATCTTATCAATAATAAGACGCTCCAGTTTGGCATCCAGCCCCTCAAAGGTGGAAACCAAAAGATCGTGGGTCATCGGCCGGGGCGGCTCGACCCCGGCAAGCTTCATCTTGATGCTGGAGGCCTCTAGGAAGCCAATCACAATGGGAAGCTGGCGGTCACCGTTTTTCTCCTTCAGGACGATAATCTGATCCTGCCTTTTCTCGTCAATAATAATTTTGCTTAACTCGACTTGCACCATTCTCTTTCCTCACAATCCGCTGTTTTTTTCTTTATTCAGCATCAATTGCAATTCACTCATAAATTGATTTACGTCGCGAAACTGACGGTAAACCGAGGCAAAACGGACATACGCCACCTCATCTAAGCCGGCCAGTTTTTCCATCACTAATTCCCCAATCTCCCGGGAGCCGACCTCACGGTCATATTTGCGCTGAATCGCGCGTTCGATTGCATTGGTAATCTCCTCCAGCTTATCAATGCCAACAGGCCGCTTCTCGCAGGCCTTCATCAAGCCGGAAATAATTTTTTTGCGGTCAAACGACTGGCGGCGGCCGTCGCGTTTAACAACCATCAGCGCAACATGTTCGACGTATTCATAGGTCGTAAAACGCTTCCCACATTCCAGGCATTCCCGGCGCCGGCGGATAGATGTCCCGTCGCCATTAAGCCGCGAATCAACAACCTTTGTCTCCTGATAATGACAGAAAGGACATTTCATTTTAAACGTTTTACGATTGCGGTTACGTAGCGCGAATCGCCGGCCGTCTTTTGGGTAACGTATAAATTTAACGCGGCCAATCAACGCTCAACAATTCCAGCTGCGCAGCCTATGAACGGTCAACTATTGATCAATTGCATAAATCTTTATATATCGGAAACTCCTGCGTCAGCCGCTCCACCGCTTCTCTGACCCTGCTTAATTCCTGCGTATTGTCTTTATGGGTCATGGCCTGGTCCATTAAATCGGCAATTTTTTCCATCTCTTTTTCCTTCATCCCGCGGGTTGTAATAACCGGCGTCCCTATGCGGATCCCGCTTGTCACAACCGGAGGCTGAGGATCGAAGGGAATAAGATTTTTATTCACGGTAATCCTGACTTTATCTAAGACCTCCGCCGCCTCTTTGCCTGTAATATTCTTAGAACGCAGGTCAACCATAAAAAGGTGGTTATCTGTCCCGCCGGCGACAATCCTGTAGCCTAAAGCGGCCATTTCTGCGGCAAACGCCCTGGAATTTTTTACAATCTGGCGCTGATAGTCTTTGAATTCGTCCGCAAGCGCCTCTTGAAAGGCCACGGCCTTGGCGGCAATAACATGCATCAGCGGCCCTCCCTGGGTTCCGGGAAAAACAGCCGAATTGATTTTCTTGGCAAACTCCTGACGGCAGAGAATCATGCCTCCTCTGGGGCCGCGCAGGGTCTTATGCGTCGTCGTTGTCACAAACTCGGCGTAAGGAACAGGATTGGGATGAAAACCGGCCGCCACCAACCCTGCAATATGGGCCATGTCCACAAACAAATAGGCCCCTACCTTGTCGCATATCTCCCGAAATTTTTTAAAATCAATCGTCCGGGAATAGGCCGAGGCGCCGGCCACAATCATCTTAGGCTTATGCTGTTGAGCCAAGGCCTCAATCTCATCAAAATCCAGCATCTCGGTTTTCTTATTCACCTTATAGGAAACAAAATGATAAGAACGCCCAGAGAAATTAATTTTCAATCCGTGGCTTAAGTGTCCGCCGCAAGCCAAATCCATCGCCAAGACCGTATCGCCATACTCAAGGGCGGCCAGATAGACCGCCATATTCGCCTGAGAGCCGGAATGCGGCTGGACATTCACGTGTTCGGCGCCAAACAGCTTTCTGGCACGCTCAATGGCCAGCTGTTCTGCCATATCTACAAATTCACAGCCGCCGTACCAGCGCGCGGAGGGATACCCTTCGGCGTATTTATTGGTCATAAGGCATCCTTGCGCCTCCAAAACGGCCTCGGAAACCATATTCTCGGAGGCAATCAATTCAAGATTGTCCCTCTGCCGATTAAGTTCATGAATGATCGCCTGATAAATCTCTGGATCCGTCTCCTTCAAATGCTGCATGGCCATCCTCTTTCCCATGGTTGGATTCATTTTGAATCGTCTTTCGTACTTCGTACATCGATGTACGAAGTACGATGTACAAATTTTACTTTAAATTTCTTTTTTCAATCCTCCGAATCTGCTCAAACCGCCGCCGGTGGCGTCCACCTTCGAATTCGGCAGAGAACCACGCCTCCAGAATTTTTGGTACGTCCTTTTCCTTGACGAATTTGGCGCTCAAAACAAGGATATTCGCGTTGTTGTGCCGGCGCGACAACGCCGCAGCTTCGGGATTATAACACAACGCCGCATAAGCGCCACGCACTTTATTCGCCGCAATAGCCTGTCCGATGCCTGACATACACACCAGGACCCCACGGCCGTTCTTGGTCTTGGCCACTACCTGAGCAACCTTGTAGGCCACATGCGGATAATCGCAAGCTTGGGTCTCCTCAAACGTGCCCATATCTTCGACGGCATATCCCCGTCGGCCCAGCAGCTTAACAATTTTACTTTTGAGCGAAAATCCTCTATGATCCGCTCCGACATAAATCTTTAACATTGTATCTCTTTCCCCCATTGTTTAAACAAGCTCAACAATCTTATGCATCGCCTCTTTAACAATGGCGTAACATTCCTTATACGCATAATGCGGCTGGCCGATCGGATCCGGCACGTCCAAATCTATCTGAGAGCCGGCCGGCGCATTGACGAATTCCCTCAAAAGATACACCCTTTTTTCAACCTCCGGCACGCGCTCTAAGACCTGCTGGCGGTGATTACGCGTCATCACGATAATGAGATCGGATTTCTTAAGAAGAATCGTATGGATGGCCTGGGACAAATGCTGAGAGGCGTCAATCCCCTCCTCCTTGAGAATAGAGATAGTCTCGGCGCTGGCTGTCGTCTGGAGAAAAACCCCTGTCCCGGCAGAAAGCACCTCAATATTATCCCTGCCCCCTGCCATGCTCTTTAAAAGATACTCAGCCATCACCGAGCGGCAGCTATTACCCGTGCACACGAAAAGTATCGTTTTTCTTTTTACCACCCGATCAATGTCTTCTTGCTTGACAACTCCTTCTCTTAAGATCGTCGGATTCCCCTTGGAAAAGTCAACGACGGAAGAGCTGATGCCGATCTTGGCCGTCCCGCCGTCAATGGCCGCCTCCACCAATCCATCCAGATCCCTTAAGGCCTCCTGACACGTCGTAGGCGGGTCATTGCCCTCGAAATTGGCCGACGGGGCGGCAATAGTGCACTGGGATTCCTGCACCAATTTAAGAGCGATAGGATGATCCGGCATGCGCACGCCGATTGTCTTATCCGGTTCTTTGGCCGGCACAACAACCGTCAAAGGCCCCGGCCAGTACGCGTCAATCAACTTGTAGAGGGCCGGATCCGTCATCAAGGTATAATTCGATATCAACCCCGCTTGGGAAATGAGGATGGAAAAGGGCTTTTCCTCGGCCCGCCTCTTGACCTCCCGCAGGCGTTTCATGGCCCTTTCGCTGGAAAGATCCGCGGCAATGCCGTAGACCGTTTCCGTAGGGAAGACGACCAATCCGCCCTTGCGAATGATGCCCGCGCAATAAGCTATTTTCTTATAATCGGGAAACTGGGGATGGACTTCGATGACTTCTGTTTTCAATTAAGGTCAATTTCCAGTATTTTTCTTCTCTGTTCCTCTTTAAATCCTTCCAGCTTCTTCTCAATCGTCTTATCTTGCGTGGCAAGAATCCTTAAGACAAACAAGGCGGCATTCTTGGCCCCAGCCTTGCCGATGGCCATAGCGGCCACCGGCACCCCCGGCGGCATCTGCACCGTGGAGAGAAGCGCATCCAGGCCGCTTAAAGGAGCGGCATCAATGGGGACGCCAATGACGGGCAAATCCGTATGAGCGGCAACCACCCCGGCCAGGGCCGCCGAGACTCCTGCCCCGCAGATCACCGCTTTGGCACCCCTCGATTTTAACTGTTCGGCATAAGCGGCCGTTTCTTTGGGAGTGCGGTGAGCCGATAAAACCTTCATCTCGAAGGAAACCCCGAACTCCTTGAAAACACCTGCCGCCTCCTCCATCACGGAAAGGTCTGATTTGCTTCCCATCATAACAGCCACTTGAATATCGCGCATATCAAATTCCTCATTAAAGAAAGTTTAAGGACATTCTTTCACCTTCTGGCGGCATGAGAGACAGGATGGATGTGCTTCAAGGCCTTCGCCCCTATATCCCGCCGAAAAAAACACCTGTCAAATTTAATTGTTTCCACGGCATGATAGGCCCGTTCCATAGCCTTTTCAATATTGTCCCCTAAACTGGTGACGCCCAGCACACGCCCGCCGGCGGTCATGATCTTATCACCCGTCTTTTTTGTACCGGCATGAAAAATCATTGTATTCTTATCATGGATTTTATTCAAACCGGTAATCTCTTTGCCCGTTTCATGTTTCCCCGGATAGCCTCCTGAGCTCATCACCACACACACACAGCTGCGTTTATCCCATTCCATCTTGACTTTATCCAGGCGGCCCTCGCAGCTGGCCAGCATCACCTCCACCAAGTCGTTTCTCATCCTGGGCAAAATAGCCTGGGATTCGGGGTCCCCCAACCGCACGTTAAATTCCAGCACAAACGGCCCCTCATCGGTAATCATCAAACCGGCATACAAGACCCCCTTGAAAGGAATCCCCTCCTTATACATCCCGCGGATGGCCGGATCAATAATCTGTATCCCTATCTTTCTGAAAAGCTCTTCGGTAATAACCGGCGCCGGTGAATACGCCCCCATGCCGCCGGTATTAGGGCCCAAGTCATCGTCAAAAATTCTTTTATGATCCTGCGAAGAATCCAGGATAATATAATTCTTCCCGTCGCAAATAGCCAGGATGGAGGCCTCCTCGCCGACAAGGCATTCTTCAATCACCACCCGTGCGCCGGCTTCTTTAAAAATCTTTTGATCCATGATCTGCTTAACGGCCTCTTTGGCCTCCTTAAGGTCATTGCAGATCATCACACCCTTACCGGCGGCCAATCCGTCGGCCTTGACCACAACCGGAAACGGCGCTATGGCCAGAAAATCGCGGGCATCTTCCGCACGGTCGAAAATCTTAAAAGAGGCCGTGGGGATATTGTACGTCTGCATAAACTCTTTGGCAAAAACTTTGCTGGCCTCCAGCTGAGCCGCCTGCCTCTTGGGGCCAAAAATTTTAAGGCCTTCTTCTTCAAAGGCATCCACCATACCGGCAACCAAAGGACCCTCGGGCCCGACGACCGTAAGACCGATATGCTTATCCTTGGCAAAACGGACAAGTCCCTCGATATCATCCGCCTGGATATCCACGCACTGCGCCACCTCGGCAATGCCGTCGTTTCCCGGCGCGCAATACAACTCTTTAACCAAAGGACTTTGCCGGATCTTCCATGCCAAAACATGTTCCCGCCCGCCGGAACCAACAATCAACACTTTCATAATCAACTCTCCTTGCCACGGCCTCTTTCAAGAGGCTGAAAAATAATCTTCCGCTCGGCATCATGGACTATGTCGCCGATAAGATAATGTCTTATCTTCTTCCCCTGGAGATAAATTTGCGCCGCCCTCACATCATGAGGACCAAAGACCATGGCCAGCCCAATCCCCATATTAAAAGCGCGGTACATTTCTCGAGCACTTATTCTACCTTTTTTCTGCAGAATTTGAAATATTTTATGCACCGGCCAGCTTCCCTTATGTACAACACAACATTTCCCATCCGGCAGGATCCTCGTTAATTTATCATAAAATGCCCCGCCCGTGATATGCGCGATGCCTTTGACTCGAAATCCCTTTGTCAGCGACAAAACTTCTTCGGCATAAATCCGCGTTGGAGTTAACAGCTCTTGGGCAAGTCTTTTCTGTTCGCCTAACGAGAGCACCTTTCTCACCAGAGAAAAACCGTTGGAATGCAGACCGCTGGAA
Organism: Omnitrophica WOR_2 bacterium RIFCSPHIGHO2_02_FULL_50_17; assembly: GCA_001805645.1. Classification (GTDB taxonomy): domain Bacteria; phylum Omnitrophota; class Gorgyraeia; order Zapsychrales; family Zapsychraceae; genus O2-FULL-52-10. Next base: position 121,560 of record MHGQ01000049.1, read on the forward strand.
GGCAGCCCTATAATTTTATCCCCTGCCCTGATGGCCGATCCGTCAATAATTTTGTCCTTCTCAACGACACCGACGGCAAAACCGGCCAAGTCATATTCGCCCGGCTTATACATCCCAGGCATCTCAGCCGTCTCTCCGCCGATGAGACTGCATCCGGACAACCGGCATCCTTGAGCGATACCCTTGACAACCGCCCCTAAAACCTTTGCCTCCAATTTGCCGCAGGCAATATAATCTAAAAAAAAGAGTGGTTTTGCCCCCGTGCAAAGGATATCGTTGACATTCATGGCCACCAAATCAATGCCGACGGTGTCATGCCTGCCGACATGCTGGGCAATCAATAATTTCGTTCCCACCCCGTCGGTTGAAGAAACCAAAACAGGCTCTTTATATTTCCCTTTAGCTAAGGCAAAGAGGGCGCCAAAGGAACCTTTCCGCGAAAGAACCGAAGGGGTAAAGGTGCCTGTGACATCTCCTCCGATGCCCTTCACAAAACGATTGGCCTTGTCAACATCAACTCCACTTGACTTATAAGTGATTCCCGGGTTCATTGCCTTAAGGATACGATTATAACAAATTCTTCTCTACATAATTTACGCCGTTATTAAAAATTCTCGCCCCTTGACCGTGCCGGCCGCCTCCAGGCAGCCGCGTCCAAAACGGATGCTGTCTAAAAAGAAAATGCCTCTCGGGGTGCGGCATAAGACCCAGGAGGCGTCCCGTCGTATCCGTGATGCCGGCGATATCATCCGCCGAACCATTGGGATTTTCAGGATAAACCCCTCTTTCTCCACCCCTTGTGCAATATCGAAAAGCGACCTGGCCGTTTTGCTTTAACCGCTCTAAGACTGCCTCATTGCCCGGCACAAACTTGCCCTCAGCGTGGGCCACCGGATAATAAACAATATCTTCCAGCCCCTCGGTCCAGATACTCTTACCCCCGGCCTTCAAATGGACCCAGCGCGCCTCAAACTTTCCGGAATCATTGGAGACCAACGTGGCCGTCTGACCTAAATTGTCCTTTTGACTTTCTTCTTCCGTTAAAGGTCCCGGCAATAAACCGGCTTTCACCAAAACTTGAAACCCGTTGCATATCCCGATAATCAATTTACCGTCGGTAATGAACTGCTGGAGATGATCTCCCAGACGCAGACGTAATTCATTCGCCAAAAGGCGTCCGGACTCAATATCATCGCCATAGGTAAATCCGCCGGGGACAGCCAAAATATGATAATCCCTCAGATGCGCCTTGCCCTGAAACAGCTGGTTGATATGCACCGATTCAACTTGCGCGCCGCAGGAATGGAAGGCAAAGGCGGTTTCGGCATCACAGTTTGTCCCTGCGGTGCGCAAAACGATAACCTTTACCTCCTTGGCCATAAATCCTCCAAATGCCGGAATGAACTTTTCCCAGACAAATCTTCAATAGAGGACTTCATTGCGGCATCACAGTTTGTCCCTGCGGTGCGCAAAACGATGACTTTCGCTGTCCCTTTCATGTTTTCTTCTTCGTATTATAAAAATCCCGGATAAATTTGACGGCTTCTTCGGGCGTATCAACGATCTTGAAAAGATTCATATCCTCCGGATCAATGTTCTTGGCTTTCAGAACGGTTTTCTTGAGCCACTCAATCAATCCATGCCAATAATCTTTCCCGAAAAGGACAACAGGGAATTTCTCCATGCGCCGCGTCTGAATGAGGGTAATGCTTTCAAAGAACTCATCCAGCGTGCCGTATCCGCCGGGAAAGATAATAAAGGCACTGGCATATTTGACGAACATGACCTTGCGAGAAAAAAAGTAATGGAAGCCCATCAATTTTTTAACATAACGATTGGGCTTTTGTTCGAAGGGCAGGTCAATGTTAAGCCCTATGGACATTCCCTTGGCGCGCATGGTCCCCTTGTTTCCCGCCTCCATAATCCCCGGTCCGGCGCCGGTAATCACCGCATACCCTTCTTTGACTAAAAGCTGCGCCGTCCGTTCAGCCAGTTTGTACCACACTTGCGTCCTCTTGGTCCTCGCCGAGCCGAAGATGCTGACCGCCGGCCCGACTTCGGAAAGCTCATGGAATCCGTCGACGAATTCCGCCATGATGCGGAAAACCCGCCAGGGATCCTCCGACCTCAAATCCTCAACAACCTTTTTTTTCTTGGTTATGTTCATCGCTGCTCCTTGCATTACCACCTCAACGGTTTTTGCCATGCCTGCTTAAGATAATCCACAGAAATCCTAACGCATACTTCTTGGTCAAGGCCATAGATCATACACTCCGGTGTGTCTTGCACCTGCCCGATCAGGGCGAAAGGCACTCCCCGCAAGGAACGCTCAAAAAATTTCTGATGCCGCGGCTCCACCTCCGCAATAAACCGCGAATTGGATTCTGAAAAAAGAACGATATCGCTGCGCTTCTTTTCCCCCTGATAAACCGCGTCTTTAAGACGCACCGTGACACCGAGTCCTCCGCTAAAAGCCATCTCGGAGACGGCAACGCCCATGCCGCCTTCTGAGCAGTCGTGCATCGAGCGGATCAAGCCTTTCCTGACGGCCCCCGCCAAAGAAAGGAAAATCTCGCTGCCGCGCTTGGTGTTAACCTTAGGCACCGAATGCCCCAAGAGGCCAAAGGTGTCCCAATAAATCGATCCGCCCAGCTCCTCATGCGTTTCTCCGATGCAATAAACAAGATTACCCGCTTCTTTAAAATCCATTGTAACCGTTTTCGTCACATCCTCAATAATGCCAATCGCCGAAATAAGAAGCGTCCCTGGAATAGCGATGGATTTCTTTTCCCGACGTTCCAGCTTCGCTGGAAGTCGGGATCCCGACCCCTGCCCCAAGGGCAGGGCGTCGGGACATTGCGCATACTCATTGTAAAGACTGTCTTTCCCGGAAATAAAAGGAACCTGATAGCCGACAGCCGTCTTATAACACCCTTGCGCCGCGCGCACCAAGCCGCCTAAGCGGGCGGGTTTATCCGGACTGCCCCAGCAGAAATTATCCAAAATAGCAATCCTTTCGATACTGCCGCCCACCGCGATAATCTGACGAACAGCCTCGTCAATACACGAAGCGGCCATCCAGTAAGGGTCAATCATGCCGTAACGGACATTGATGCCGTTGGCAACGGCTATCCCCTTTGTGGATCCCAGCCGCGGGGTAATCACAGAGGCATCCGATGGGCCGTCGCAGTGCACCCCCACCAAAGGCTTAATGACACTTAGCCCCTGCACCTCGTGATCGTATTGACGGATAACCCATTCCTTAGAGCAGACATTATAATGGGAAAGAACCTCCAGTAATTTCTCATTCAAATCCACGGACGGCGGAATCCTCACCCTGGGAATTTTTGGCAGATGCCAATAAGCCTCCTTGGTCACCTGCGGAAGTCCCCCATGCAGGAATCCCATATCCAAATCGCAGACCTGCTCCCCCTGAAAGAATAATTTCAGCTGTCCTTCTCCTGTAAATTCTCCGATGACCGCCGCCTCCACATTCTCTCCCGCAAAGATATCAAGAAGCGCCTGCCTGTTCTTCGGCGGCACAGCCAAGACCATCCGCTCCTGAGACTCAGAGATCCAAATCTCATCGTAACGCAGTCCCCGATACTTCAACGGCACTTTTTCCAGATCCACGCGCGCCCCCCGATCCTTCCCCATCTCGCCTACAGCGCTCGACAAGCCGCCGGCGCCGCAATCGGTGATAGCTGTATAAAGATTTTTATCCCGCGCCTGCAGAAGGGCATCCAGCATTTTCTTTTCCTGAATCGGATCGCCTATCTGCACCGCGCCCGAAGAGACAACCTCGGATTCCTCCGTCAACTCGCCGGAGGAGAAGGTCGCCCCGTGAATGCCGTCGCGTCCCGTGCGCCCGCCGACAACCACAACCAGATCGCCTTTCCTCACCTTTTTCTTAACCCTATCCTTAGGGATGATCCCGACATTACCGCAATACACCAAGGGATTTCCGACAAACCCTTTGTCAAAGACAATGGCGCCGTTCACCGTCGGGATTCCCATCTTGTTGCCATAATCCCGAACACCTCCTACCACTCCCTTCATAATCCGCTTAGGATGCAGTGTCCCGGCGGGCAGCTGTTCAAATGTCATATCCGGCGGCGCAAAACAAAACACGTCCGTACTGCAAATGGGTTTTGCCCCTAGACCGGTGCCTAATATATCGCGAATCACGCCGCCCACGCCTGTATTCGCTCCGCCGAAGGGTTCCAAGGCCGAGGGATGATTATGGGTCTCGACCTTAAAACACACATGGGTGTCCTCATCGAACTTAATCACGCCGGCATTATCGTGAAAAACAGATACGCACCAGGGTTTATCAACCTCGCGGGTTGCCTTGACAATCGTGGACTTTAAAAGATTGCGGATGACCCGTGTCCTGGTTTTGCCGTTTTCCAGGCAACGGTAACGGATATTCCCGCGGAATGTCTTATGGTAACAATGCTCGCTCCAGGTCTGGGCAATCGTCTCCAGCTCGCAATCGGTGGGATTTCGTTTTAACTTTTTAAAATATTTTCGAATGGCCTTCATCTCATCGTGATTCAAAAAAAGCTGGCCTTCACGGCTTATCTGCATAAGTTTTTTATCCGAGGCTTGAATTAAATCGATATGCGTCAAAAGGAAACCGCCCTCTTTGAAGGGAACGCTGAGCGTCTTAGGCGCCGGCGCCCGCCGAACGACATGCTGAATCAGCTTGTTGGAGAGAATTTTATTGACGATCACATCCAATTGTTCAACAGAAACCATGCCGTAGAGACGATATTGGCGGGCGGTGCGGACGGCCTGAATCTGGTTAATCCCCAGATCTCGAATTCCTTTGATGACCGATGCCTCGACGGGGTCTGTCACACCTGGATTATAAGCAATTTCGACGATGTGACAGCCGGACTCCCCTTCCTCGCATGAGGGCGGCAAGGCGCCTTGAGGGGAATAATCATATTCCTGCGTAATGGGGTCCGCCAACAGTTCGCGGCAGATTTTCTGGATATCCCCTTCAACGAGATCACCTTCCAGATGATAAACAAGGGCGACTTGGACTTTGGCAATCCCCGCCAACCCCAAATCTACAATATCTTTTTGAATGCCTTCCCCTAAGGCATCAAACACACCCTGCCTTTGTCTGATTTCAACGCGCCAAATCATGTTTAATGAATGACGAATGGATACGGGTTGTGTGAGGAGTTGTAAATTCAAAGGTTATCGGCTGACTCTGCTTAATACTTCCCGGTAGGCTTCCTCAATCTCCCCCAAATCATGCCGAAAGCGGTCTTTATCAAGCTTCTTGCCCGTACCGATCTCCCACAGACGGCAAGTGTCGGGCGAAATCTCATCGGCGAGGATAATCTTATCCTTGTATCTGCCAAATTCCAATTTAAAATCTACCAGTTCCAGTTTCAGCTTTGCAAAAAATTCCTTCAATAAATCATTGATTTTAAACGTAAACCCTTTCATGGTCTCAATTTCCTGATCGGTTGCCAGATGAAGGGCACGGATGTGATATTCGTTGATCAACGGATCGCCGAGGGAATCGCACTTATAACAGAACTCCAACACCGGCGAGAGAAGCGCCATTCCCTCCTTGAGGCCTAAAAGCCGGCACAGAGAGCCGGCCGCCTTGTTGCGCACGACCATCTCAATGGGAACGATCTCCACTTTTTTAACAAGCATATCGCGGTCATTGAGACGCCGCTCAAAATGGGTGGGGATCCCCTGGGCGGAGAGAAACTCGAAAATCTTCGAAGAGATCTGATTATTCATAATGCCCTTATCAACAATTGTTCCTTTCTTCGCCGCATTAAAGGCGGTGGCATCATCCTTGAAATACTGGATAAGCAAATCGGGGTTATCCGTCGTATAAATGATCTTCGCCTTGCCCTCGTAAACCTTATGCCCCCTTTGAACCATTTCACAGTCCCACTTTCTTAAAGATTTTGTCGGTATGCCGCATATAATAGCGGATATCAAAACAACCGTCGATCTCGCTGGGTTTAAGATACTTGCGCACCTTTCTGTCCCTATACAGGATATCCCTGAAATCCGAAGTCTCCTGCCAGACCTGCATGGCGCAGCGCTGAATAAGTTCATAGGCCGCCTCACGGGTTAAGCCCTTCTTCATCAATTCCAAAAGCACCCTCTGCGAGTAAATAAGCCCTTTGGTTTTGCTAAGGCTGGCGATCATGTTTTTCGGATAGACCAGCAAGCCGTCGATAATCGGGATCAGTTTATAAAACATGTAATTCAAGGCGATCGTGCAATCCGGCAGGATAATGCGCTCTACGGAGGAATGGCTGATATCCCGCTCATGCCAGAGACTGATATTCTCAAAAGCGGCCTGGGCATTGGCGCGTAATATACGCGAAAGCCCCGAGATGCGCTCGCACGTGACGGGGTTACGCTTATGAGGCATGGCCGATGAGCCGATCTGCCCCTTGAAGAAAGGCTCCTCCACCTCCATAACTTCTGTCTTCTGCAAAAGCCGAATTTCCGTAGCAATCTTATTGAGGGAGGAACCTATCAAGGCAATGGTTGTAACAAATTGACAGTGATGATCCCTCTGGATAATCTGGGTAGCGATATTGACCGGCTTTAAATTCAACTTTTCGCAGACATACTCTTCCACATAAGGGTCAATATTGGCATAGGTTCCGACAGCGCCGGATAATTTCCCGAACCGCATCATCTCCTTGGCCTGTTCCATCCGCTCATAATTGCGTCCCATCTCATCATACCAAACGGCCAATTTTAAGCCGAACGAGGTCGGCTCCGCATGGACGCCGTGGGTGCGGGCGATACAGGGTGTGTCCTTGTATTTTCTGGCCTTTTGTTTAAGGATAAGCAAAAATTTTCTTATATCCGCCAAAAGGATGTCACTGGCCTCAACACACTGAACAGAAAGCGCCGTATCCAGCAAATCCGAGGAAGTAAGCCCCATGTGCAGATAACGGGCCTCCGGCCCTAAATATTTCCCAACATTGTTGATAAAGGCGACCACATCATGCTTAGTCTTCTCCTCCAGCCTCTTGACCTCGTCGATATCAAATTTGGCGCTCTTCTTGATCTTTTCCAAAGCTTTCTTGGGAATAATCCCCAGCTTGCACATCGCCTCACAGGTCAGGACCTCAATTTGAAGCATAATCTCCATCTTGTGCTTTTCCGACCAGATATTGCCCATCTTGGATAAAGTGTAACGGTCAATCATACGAATTGTCTCTCCTCTTTCGGGGGGGGTTAGAATCCTCTCTTCATGTCCCAACGGCTTTCATCCATGAGAGGTTGTAATATACCAAAGAATCGCCTAAAGGTCAAACAAAAAGAAGAAAAGGACCCTTCACGAACGGCACAAAGATTATATAACATGTCTAATAGCAACGGGTTGTATCCCTATTCTATTTATTTGCCGTTTCGATAAAAGACAGGCCAAGACGCTTTAAGAAGACAAAAAGGGGCAAGCGGCGAAAAATATCCTACGGAGCGGCTTTCTGTTGAAAATATTCGACACTCACCTGAAGCGCCTCTTTCATGATCTGGGGAGTTGCCTCGACGAGCTTCTTGCCGGGCGCACTGCGGTAAAAATCAATCATCGCCTTTAATTCCTCTTGCGTATAATATTTATCATAAATCGGGATGAGCTGTTTGATAATCTCATCGATGTCAAACAACGCCTCAAAATCTGGCCTTCGCTCCAAAGGGGCCTGGGCAATAATCTGTTCGATATTGGTCTGCATATTCTGCCGCGTCCCATTCACCTCCATCAGCGTAATAATCAAATTTACCTTCTCCGGAGATACATCCTCAAATTGGGACGGGTCAATATGCACGGCATCCAGCTCATAGTCATAAGACTCCTCATCCTTCTCGATGCGGAGAATCTGATCATTGTAGTAGCGCCGGGGCATCTTCCCCTCCATGACAATCACGTAATAAGATCCTTCGTTGACGATTTTGCCCTTGACTATTCTCCCATCCTTCAAATAGATAGTCTCGGCGAAGCCAAGAGCCGCTATCCCCGAAAAAAATATGGCCATAAGACCTATTTTAACGTTCATAATCCCCTCTTCCTGGCAATAGATGCCTTATTCTACTGAATCCCTGTACGCCTTAGGCGGACGGGCTATATGAGCAGAATGAAACTTCGATTGTTTCGGATCCTTTAAACATATTTTTCGATTTCCCCAACATTCAACCCCCCCGACAAGCTCTTCCACCAAAAGCATGTCAGGAAAGAGCGCCGTCGCCCCGCGAACGTTAGTGAGCAGGTGTCCAAAAACGCCTGGCCTGGCACGTTGATTTTTCGCCATGCCTGTCCCCGCCCGAGTGACTGGCACCTGTTCTGTTCCTGATGTTCCTGAAATCCCTTATTGTCCTAACGGCTCTCGGCGGCATTTTTCTCTAAAAAATCGGATTGCCTCAACGGCATGCTACCCCTGCACGGGTTCTCACTTAATCATTTGCATTTTTGATCAATTCGTTGTACTTCTTTTTATCCTTTTCTTTGAGCCCTTCCAAAATGTTATTTACCTCTGCAAAATCAGGATGCCCTGCTGTTGGCCTATTTAACGTAACAAATTCAAATCCATCTTTTCCCTTAGAAAAGCTAATAAGTCCGATATTCGCAGATATAGCAATTCCCTCTATACGATCGAGGTCGCTATCCTCGGGGAGAATAAGCCATGTTCTATGAGCAAATAGTTTGTACGCCATGGCTTGACCCAAAGCCTCTACGGGCGAGTATCCTTCATCTTTTATTTCAACAGCTATTATCTCTATCGGCGGCTGGTATACGGCATCCGAATCCGCTCTAATAGATCCGAGGATATCCGGCGTTCCCCATTTTTTCCCAAACATATTCCCTCCGACAACGACACCATGCGTACACTCTTCTCGGCTTAGCAAATAATCCCTCGCTGGCTGATAAATATCGCCTTCCTTAGTCTTGGTAGTGGGCTTTTGTTCAAAATTTCGCTCCACATCCTTCAGAAGTTTCTCATTTTCTTTCAAGATAAAGAGCCCCCGGTAAGGCCTTGATATTTTCTCGGGGATTTCCTTAGGCAAATTATAAAGGCTTCCATTGCAGGTATTATCATTTTCACCTGTCTCCGCCACAACCATCTTAACCAAAGCAGAAAACCGTATGCCGCTTTTAAATTCTGGTCTAGAAAGTATTTCAAACGCCTTCTTTCTTATGTCTTCTTTTTTGCTCATTGACTGCCCCCCTTGCTTTTTGATCTAATTTTATCTATGCGCTTCTTGTACCGCCTGCGGCACGGGGCCTTTATCATCCCGCAATAATATCCAGCCGTTCCTTTTTCGCGCCGCGAATCCCGTGGACGGCAAAAATGATACGCAACATTTACTCCTTTGTTGACAGGTAGGCGAGGAGCTTTAAGCCGTTATTTTACAGGACAATAGGAATTTGTTCAAACAATAAAAACGATCAAACCGGTCAGACATCGAAAAACAAAAAGTCAATAAGCCCAGGGAATATCATTGAAGAGGCATACGTTGTATGTTACCATACTCCCCTATGATCGAAGAGGCTAAAAGACAAATTGACCGGAGTCTTGAACACTTTATGAGCCAGATCAAGCGGGATTACAAACTGCATCTTGTCAATCCCATCCTCTACAAAAGCATACGCGAGTTCTCACTGCGCCGGGGCAAAAGAATCCGCCCCCTCCTTCTTATCCTCAGCTATAAAGGCTATTGCCCTGCCCGCAAAAGAATTTCTTCTTCCCTCTACCATGCCTCCACCTGCATTGAACTCCTGCATAATTTTATGCTGATCCATGATGATATCATTGACCAGTCCCATTTAAGACGCGGCAAACCGACACTCCATAAAATCCTTGGAAAAATCGTCAGAACCAAACGGCGCGAAAAGCTCGGATATGACCTCGGCATCATCGCCGGCGATATCGTCTATGCCCTGGCTATTGACGCCTTTCTCTCCATCCGCGAGGCCCCTCAGCGCAAAGAGCGCGCCCTTAAATATTTTATCCAAACCGCCGCTTTTACGGCCATGGGGGAATTTGTTGACACCCTCCACGGCGTTGAAAATATCAGTAAAATTAAAGAAAAGGACGTTTTTTTAAATTATACGCTGAAAACAGCACGCTATACCTTTGACTGCCCTTTGGTGGTGGGGGCGATCCTGGCGGGGGCAAACGAAGACGACATCCGCAAACTGTCCGAATTGGGCGTCCTCATCGGCCAGGCCTTCCAGATTCAAGATGACATCATCGGCATTTTTGATTCCCAGAAGAATATCGGAAAATCCATTCTCAGCGACCTGGCCGAGTCCAAAAAAACCCTTTTGGTGTGCCACGCTTACCGCACTCTCCATTCCAGTCAAAAGCGGTTATTCATAAAACTTTTCAATAAACCCCAAAAAACTTATCAAGACCTCCTGGCCATCCGGAAAATCTTCCTCTGTGCCGGAAGCCTTCACTACAGTCTCCGGCAGATTCAAAAACGTCTCGATGCAACATTCACGATCCTGCAGCACCTCAAAATAAGAAATAAATACCGCGAGATTATCAAAGACGTCATTCTGCGATTATTTAAACACAGCGAGGGTATTGCCCAGCGCCACCATCTTGCCATTTAAGTAAGCTGAGCGCATAATTCATCCAAGACAAGCCGCCCCTTCATCGTCGCCTTCAAATATCCCTCCTCAATGACAAGAAAGCCCTGGCGGATAAATTCATCCATCTTTTCTTGTTCCTGTTCTTTAAAAGAAGTCCCAAAATGTTTCTCAAGTTTCTCGGGGGAAACCCCTTGATTCATCCTCAATCCGATAAGAGCAGCCAGTTTAAACTGCCCGTCGCGGTCCAATGACTGAAACCCCTCTGTGGCCGAACCTTTTTCTTGAATACGCGCCATATACACCGGCAGGCGCGCCACATTCCAGGACAGTTTCCCATTCCCATAAGAATGCGCGCCGGCGCCGAGTCCGATATAACTCCCTCCTTCCCAATAATTCAAATTATGCCTGGATTCCTTTCCCGATTTGGCAAAATTGCTGATTTCATATTGAATAAATCCGGCCATCTCCAGCTGATGAGTCACAAGCCTGTAGTGACGGGCCTGCACATGGTCGCCGGGCAAATGAATGCCTTCGGCATAAAAACGGCTGTTCTCTTCCAGATGAAGCATATAAAGCGAGACATGTTCGCTCTCCAATCGAATAATAGCCTCGACATCTTGCCGGATCTCAGCGGATGTCTGCCGGGGGAAAGAAAACATGAGATCCGCGTTCACATTGGCAAAGCCTGCGTTGCGAATTATGCCATAGGCGTCCATGGCCTTTTGCCTATTATGATTTCTCCCCAAATATTGCAAATAACGGTCATTAAAAGACTGAACGCCCAAACTGATGCGATTAACGCCTAAAGAGCGCAGAAGCCCGGCCTTGGCCTCATCCACGCTTTCGGGATTGACTTCTGCGGTGCATTCCGCATGAGGGCTGATCCGAAAATTCTCTCCTATCATGCGAAACAAATCTTTAAACTGATTCTCATTTAAAAACGAGGGTGTCCCGCCGCCGATATAAACACTGCTGATGCTTTGCCCTTTATAGCGGCGCGCCTCTTGAGACAAGCAGTCCAAATAGGCATCCACACGACGGCGCTGGCCGACAGTGACGGCAAAAGAACAGTAGAGGCATTTGCGCTCACAAAAAGGAATATGGATGTACAAAGACCTCATCATTATTTTCCTAAAAAAATTCAAATACTTTTTGCATTAACATGATGGTATGTTATTATTGAAATGAAGCGGCACAAAAAACTTTTCATTAAAGGAGGGTTCGTATGGCGACGAAGAAAAAAGCGAAAAAAACAGCAAAAAGAAAATAAGTTTTCCGTGTCTCATTATAAAAAACCCTCCGGCAAAACCGGAGGGTTTTTTATTGCCATGAGTATAATCCTTAAAGTCTATTTCTTCCTTTTCTCTTTCCACTTGCGATATCCTTCGGGATTGTGATATTTCATCCACTCGGCCGCATAGAGACGCAGCCATTCGTCGGTAGCCCGCTCCAGACCGATGCTATATCCGGCCTTTTGGCTTTCGTTCCAAAGGTGTTTATTGATTTCCTCAACCACCTTTTTGTCTTTCAATAACTCCTTTAAATCCTTCATGCCCCCTCCTTCAGATCCTGATAAAAGGTTGAACCAGACAAAGCAAGTATAACATATAATTTCCCCCAACCAAGGCCGTCCTCCTTGAATTTATGACCGGCGCGTCAATCGGCAGGCCACAATGCCAATTTCGTAAAGAACAACCAGCGGCACCGACATAATAATCTGCGTCACCGCATCCGGCGGCGTCAAAAGGGCGCTCACAATAAGAATAAAGACAATGGCGTGCCGCCGTTTCTCGGCCAAAAATTGGGGAGTCACGATCCCGATTTTGGTTAAAAAGACAAGCACCATCGGCAGTTCAAAGACAGCGCCAAAGGCCAGAATCATCATCCCTACAAAGGAAATATAATTTTTTATCGTAATCATGGGAACGATGAAATCCGACGAGAAACTCAGCAGGAAACGCAGCGAGACGGGGATCATAATAAAATACGCAAAAAGCCCCCCCGCTAGAAAGAAAAGAAGCGAAAATGGGGCGAGGAGAAAGATATATTTTCTTTCATTGTCCTTCAGCCCCACCGCCACAAACCGCCAAACCTGATAGATAATGACAGGCAGGGCCAAGAGCACCCCGCCGTACAGTGTCAAAGTCACACGGGCCACAAAGGCATCAGCAGGGGAGGTGAAGACCACCTTGCCGACGGGTTGAATCAACACAACGAGGATCTTGTCAATGAAGGCATAAAAAAAACAGGCCGCGACAAGGACAGCCAAGAGCGACTTGATCAGCCTTGAGCGCAGTTCCTCAAGATGCCCGACGAAGGAAAGGTCATCAGGATTTCGGCTCATCGCCCTTATCTTCGATCACGTCTTTGACCTCATCGCTAATCTCTTTGCCGGCCTTTTTGAATTCCCGGATGGCCCTGCCGATAGCGCTTCCAATCTCGGGGAGTTTCTTGGCGCCAAACAGGATAATAATCGCCAGCACAATAATGATAATCTCAGGAACACCGATACGCCCCATTGCAGCCTCCTTTTTTTATCTTAAACCATTTACTCTGCCACCGCACGGTAGTAATCATTCCCCGAGAGATCCATGGATTTCTGCGAAGGATGCACATACGAGGTGCCCTCGAACGACTGATCCACCGTAACCTCTCCCACACGGCTTAGCCCGTCATAAACACTGACTTGCCTGCCGGGTTCTAACCCATGCCTGCGGCCCAGCGTTACCACATATTGGGAAGATTTATGATCGACCCAGAGAAAACCCTCTTTGCCCTTCTGATTCTTCTTCTCATAAACAACAGCCCCCTCTTCCAAAGAGGGTTCTCCTCGATCTAAAGAGGCCGCGGCACCTCCCTCTCTATCGGCTTGTGCCTGCGCCGGCAGACCTGTCTGCGTGCGGGCACGCACAGGCAGAGACTCTCTCTTGGCCGCAGAAAGCTTATCCCCCCAAAGCTGAGGTTTGGTCTCAAGAAAATAAAAGGCGGCCGCCGCACTTATGACAGCCAGGATAATGAGAACGACCCCTAAAAAAATCCTTTTTATATTCTTTTTAGCCATGGACAATCCGCCTCAAGGTTTGACAACCTGCCTTTTGACCTGTTCATGCATCCGCTCGAACTCATCTCCTTCGGGAACCTTCAACAGGTAGGGAATCATAAAACCCAGCCAGCAAAAAGCGGTGATAATCCATAAGCTGGAGGCCAATCCCAAGAACGTAAAATAAATCTCCGGGTAAAAAATAACCACTGTCCGTTTGATAACCGCCAAGGCTATCCCACAGATAACCGCCCATAGAATCCAAAGCGGTTGACGCAGACGCTCCCCTGCCCCGGAATGCGACATCACAACCATCGTGGCGATGGCAAACGTCATCAAGCTGAAACCCCCTATAAACGCAATATGAAGGACCGCCACGCGGTAATCGCTGAAAAAAGCGGCTGCCCAGAGACCGAGGGCAATCATCCAGGCGGCAATCCTGGCCAGCCACGCATAAAGGGCTAAAGGGCCGCCCAGCCGCTGGACTATCCCCGTCGCATAAAAAATGATGGTTATAACCAAAGCCCTCAATCCATATCCCCAAGAGAGATATCCCAAGCCCTCTATCACAAAACTGACTAAAAGACCGGCCGCACACAACAGATGAACAAACGGAATTTTTGCAGGCCGGTAGGTCCCCATAATCCGCGGGATGAGAAACCCGCCTATCCCCATGACGACGGACAAAAGAAACCCCTGCTCCATCATAGGTTTGCCCGCACGAATGACTAAAGGGGAAATCACTTTCAATTGCCCTAAAATCAGCAAGAGGGTCCCTAGGATGCCGTGAAAGACGGCCCAAGGGATCCACATAAGCTCAATAGGAGGAGAACCTGCGTCCAGACCTTCCTTTCTCTTTTTTAGTATACGTCGTACTATAAACACAACCAGAAGCACAAGCCAAAGGATATAACAGCCTTCGGCCATGACCCATGCCTGTTGATACAAAAAAAGGAGTGCCCCTAAGAGCATCAACGCGAAAGAGGCAATTTCCACCCCCGTCGCAAACGGTGTCCCTGTCACACGCGGGATAAAGGTCGTCAAAAATCCCGTAATAAAACAATTCATATAAACAAGCATCTGAACCGAGGAGTGGAAAAAACTGGAATACGTCTCTGCCCAGCCAAAGGCGTACAAAAGCCAGGGGCTCACGCCGATTGTCCCCATGCAAATCCCTAGAGGGAAAAAAAGCCTGTAAGGCTCCCGGCAGATGAGTTGGATTGTATCCCGGCGGCGGTTAGATGGGATCGCCATATTAGTCCATGGAGACGTCGCAGCACGATTTATATTTTTCTTCCGGCATCTTCTGCATCGTCTCAAAAACCTTGCTGCGTTCCTCTGGCGATGTGTGCTCATCGATGGCCGGATAAAGGATGCCCTCTTCCTTGAAATTATGCTCCCCTAAGATATTCAAAAGCAATTTCTCTTCCAGGTCGCTCTCCGGGTCCTGGCGCTGCACCTTCTTATGCAGGGCCTCCAGCGTCTTTTCAATCTCGCGGTGTTCCTGCCGCATGACAAAGGTGGGGCCGCCGTCTGTCATCCCTGTCTTTTCTTCAAACAAAGGAAACAGGATCCCCTCCTCCCAGGCAATATGCCTCTGCAGGCCGGACTTAAATTTTTTGAAATTCTCTTTGGCCTGCGGATAATTCTTCCTTTTCAAGGTTTGAAAATTTTTAAAATACCCGTCCAGTTGATCATGATCATGCGCATAAAATGATGTGATGGTTTCTCCTGCCATAGCATTTCCTCCTAAAATAGGGATTAAAAATTATGATAATTCTAACTCAATCTCGGCAAAAAGGCTATTTAAAAAATATCAGGCAAGCTGTATATCGCTGCGGAAAATGATATCCAGCAGGGCTGTCTGGGGAGGCTTAATGCTGTTGATCTTGAGGGCCAGGGCCGCATTGTCTCCGGCCGCGGCAATCACAATGTCGTTTTGGGCGAGTAAATTTCCCTTGATAGCTATATGCGTGATCTGCAGCACCACTTTCCGATTTTCAACCCATCGCCGGATCTTTTCTTTAATTTCAGGGATTGATGTGCTCATGGGCGAAAGACGTCCTCCCCATCTGAATGTGCTCACCTTTTTTTAAAATACCTTCCCGCAAAACTTTCGCGTACATCCCGTGCCGCCCGACAGCATCTTCTTTTAACTGCGGATGGATGGCATCCATCACATAACAAGGTTTCCTGACCTTTGTCAGCTCTATCTCCACGCCCCCCGAAAATTGAAGGACCGTCCCTAACGGCAAAACATTGACATTGAGATTGCGGACGGTTAGATTTTCTCCTGCTGTCCCGGGCAGGAGGGGATATCCCATCTGCGAAAACATCTCCAACTTCTCCGCATCCTGCAGACAAACAGCCTGCAGAGGGGTCATGTGTTTCTCATGACTGTGGCCGTCGCCTTCTAACCCCGCAGAACTGACGCGCACAGCTTCCACGGGCCGCTTGGGGATGCCTCCCGGCGATATGTTAATTGAAACAACGTAAGGTTCTGTTGTATCCTCCAGCACCCGTTTCCTCCTCCCTCATGGAGGGATCCCCTCAACCCCTGCTAATAACGGCCCGCACCCGGCAATGCCCAGGAGATCCGTCTGCGAGAGTCCTTCTGTATCTCGGACTTTAGAAAGTACCGCCCCTTGCTGTCGTTCATTCATGTAAAAAAAGACTTTCTTGAATTCCTCTTGGCGCGCGTCCTCATGGACAAACGGTCTGCGCCCCCGCTTCACAAGACGGCTGTCAACGTAGATATCCCATAAAAGGCGGAAACGATTCTTGATATTCTCATTCTCTACAACTCCTCCTTCCCTAAGGAAGAGAGGATAAGGCGAATAATGGAAAGCCTCATCAAGCATATCGCAAACGTGCATCAATTCAAAACGCAGGAACGATTCTAAGAATTCGCGCTCAAGTATCCGAATGGCCTGCAGGCCGATATAAACCGTTTTAATCCCGCCGTTGACATACAATTCCGATTCTTCCTTTTTTCTGCCAGCCACCTTCTTTATATAAATCAAAATATTCAGGCCTGATAAAAGCGGAAACTCTGACAGGATATTCTCGAATATCGCGCGCAAACCGAATCGCACGAAATATTCTTCATAAAAAAGCCGGAAGGCCTGTTCCCGTTTCTCGCCGGGCGTTTCCGCGTAAAGCCCCTCTCTGCCCTGATGGAATACTTTGGTCAGAGCAGAGTACGCCGCCTCTTTACCGGCATACAAAAACACAGCTTCTTCAATAAAATCGGGATCGAATTGAACCTTGGGACAGATCACTTCTTTATCCTGCGCAAGATGTGGGATCCTGCGGATTCGGCACGCAGCCGATGCATCCGGCCTCTTCCATCTCTTGAATACGGCGAACCGGCAGGTTTTCCGTCCCGGAGGAAATCCCCCGCGCCTGGCAGTCCAAACCAATGAAGATAAGTATAAAATCCGCTAGGACCCGCATAAAATTTCCCTGCGCATGCTTAGAAAGCTTAAAGGCAAAGGAAGGAATCCACGGACTTAAATGTTCTCTTAAAAACCGATCCGAGGCCTCCCGGCAGATAAGAGCCTTGTCCTGTGTATCATTCGCTAAGGCGTAGGCCTCTTTAAAAAGGAGGTATTGCATAAATTCGCATTCCACCGCGAGGTGATCCACGCGCTCATAACTTCGTGTATTGATTTTTAATCCAAAGGCAAGATAAAAGGCCGCAATATCTCCCAATTGCTGAGGCTGGCGGTGGCTGTGCTCCTCGCCGTATTCCAATTCGTAGCAGGGAACCGGGCCGTGGGCCGTGTGGCCGAAGCAGTCCTCATACTGCTGTGTCCTTGCCTGCTTGGAGGCACCTTTAAGCTCCTGCACCAGCTGCTTCAAGGGAGGCATCAAAATGTCTTGAGGATACGGCGCGGGCAAAAGCCCGACGGCAGTTTCCCACTCCTGGGCCTCTTTTTCAATGCAGAAGGAATCCGTTATGGAATCGGGGGGGCGAAAAAGACAGGCGAGGAGATAATAAATCCGGCTTCGCGCCAGAAGATGATCCAGCTCAGATGGAGTTTTGGTGTTTATCGGGACGGACATAGAATGGCTCCTCGACCTGCGTCCGGAAGATTTCCTCGCCGGCCTTATCGTAGGCAATAATCGTGTCGTTATACAACGTAAAAGGTTTGCCGTGGATTTCCGTCTCGAACACTTTGGGGCCTTCCTCGATCCTGTATTTGAATATAATCCGATTCGACTTCCGGAAAAGCTGTTGAACGGCCAAAAGTTCCCTGTCCGGGACCATATAAGTATCAATGGCATGATCCACACCCGGCCCGAACATCTGCTTTAAGAATGCGCGGGGAACCCAGCGCGGCGGAATGTAATAACCGTTGGGTTCGGTGCCGAACTGCGGATAAAGCGGAAGCGCCACCTTCGCCACCTTAATCAGATAATAAAGCGGATTATATCTATCCTCGGCCCAGCCGCTGTCTGTATTCGTCTGAACCAATCCCTGGAGGCGGATCTGGCCTATGCACGCTGCCATACAGCGGGTCTCCATGGGCTGACCCTTGGTCTCAGGGTCCTTCCCTTCCAGACGCGGATAACAGGCGATGCATTTTTCCGTCACCCGCGTGCTGGGCCGATACATCGCCTTTTTGTAAGGACAGGCTTCCACGCATTTACGGTAACCCCGGCAGCGTTCTTGGTCAACCAGGACAACGCCGTCCTCGGGCCGTTTATAGATAGCATGGCGCGGACACGCGGCCAAGCAGGCCGGATAGGTGCAATGGTTGCAAATCCTGGCCAGATAAAAAAACCATGTTTTATGCGACGGAAGATGGACGCCTTCCTTGTGAAAATTGCCTTTCGTGCCCTCAGGGCCGATGGGGCTGTCTTCGTAAATGTTGGGGAACCGCCACTCTTCATCCGTCGGCAGATACCCCAGCACCCTCTGGGAATTCTCGCCGATATGCTTTTGCGCCGCCTCAAAGATCGTCATGCCCTCAAAGGTATCGCCGTTCCATGCCCTTTTGCCGGAGGTGTCGGCCTCATCGAGCATTTTCAGTAACTTCACATCCCAGGACTGCGGATACCCCCCGTAAGGCTTTGTCTCAACGTTATTCCACCACATGTATTCCTGCCCTTTGGAAAACGTCCAGGTGGATTTGCAGGCCATGGTGCACGTCTGACAGCCGATACAACGGTTGAGGTTAAAGACAAAGGCAAACTGCCTCTCTGGGTGATGTTCCGCATGAGGGTATTCCATCTTTCTATTAATCTGCCAGTTATAAACCAGGCTCATCCTTGTCCTCCTGTCCTGCGCTTTAATAGAGGCTGCCAGATCTTGGCGGCCTCTTCAATAACACCTGCAACAAACGCATCCCCTTTTTGTTTCCATGCCAGGTGCGGCCCCTGATAAAAGGGATTTTGGAACATTTTTAAGATCTCGTCTTGGCTCCATCCCTCGCGGATAAATTCCTCGGCAAAACACAGCGCCATATCCCGCAGCTGCGCCTCGCTCTGGAAGGGAATCTGGATACCCCTCATCTCCAAAGGATCATCCGCCTCGTATTCTTTATGAACCATCCTTACCTCACAAGACTATGACCAAAAATCCTCTTGGGCCGCGGCGCTCTGCAGGAATCCGCCCTCCAGATACTTCTTCATCGCATCATTTTCATTGGCGGGAGTATATCCTGTCGTCGCCGGTGCCCAGACGCCTTGACCGCCCATGCCGCCGTCTTCCGCCTTGACAATTTTTACAAGCGTCTCCTTGGGGACGGTATTGACCGCGTGATTATCCGCCTCACCGCCAAAGATAAACGACATAAAAACCTTGGCCTTGTGAAAGAGGGTGTCTGTCTGATGCATGGGCATATGCCAGTTGCGCGTGACGCTTTGCTGGGAACCGTAACGGAAATTCGCCTGATACGCCCCGCCCTCGGAAAGCGCCCTTTTATCCGAGCGGGTTTCATGGGCCTTGACGGATTTTTCCGTCGCGATATAGGTCCCGTGCTTCATCATAACGATCGGGTAAGGATACGCCGAGTTATATTTCACCCTGAGCATCAGACGCGCAACCTTGTAAAAGGGGTCTGAAGGGTCGGCTCCTACATAAGGACGATCGGCCGGATTGGCATCCACATACACGTAATCCCCGTCGTTGATGCCTAAATCTTTGGCGGCCTGGGGATTCATATGAAGCTGATGCTCTCCCACCCCCGGCGTTCTTTTATCCATGCGGTAAGGATCCCCGAAGTTGGAATCCCATATCTGATGCCAGTCCACATTGCTCCACAAGGAATGAACCCGGTGCCGGCTCTTGGGGGTCAGGCAATAGAATTTAAAACCGCGCTCCCACAGGAAATTCTTCGTCTTTTTGACCTTATTCCAGGGAAGTTTGACATTGCGGATTGTCCGCTTGTCCCAGTGTTCTTCGTCGCGGGAAAGGCCGTAATCATTCGGCCGGATATAGGAATTACTGCTGACAATTACGTTGGGGAGATACGGTGTTGCCTCCGGCCCCTCCCTGTGAACGATAAAATTCTCCCCGTATTCAATGGCCTCCGGCACGTCGCTGTAGGCATGCAGGCGGCCGGTGTCCGTATAAAAGGGCTGGCTCTCATGGACCTGCTCCCAGAAAGGCACCCGCGGATAAGTCCGAAAGAGCATCAATGCGCCTCCCGGCGGGCCGTATTTGCCGGCCATGATATCATCCAGCTTGTATCCCGTCGTCGTGGTGCAAGAGTCCAAAAGCCGCTGGATATAAATCTCGCGCTTCCCCTCAAGGGCGAATTTCCAATAGTCATAAAACCGCTGGTCGCCGGTCAATTCGCCCAGCTTCTGGGCAATCTGGGACAAGATGACCAGATCATCCCGGCTGTCGAATATGGGCGGGATGCCGCCTTTCCATATCTGGAGGAACGGATTCGAACAGGAAGCGGTCACTTCAAGACCCTCAAACTCCAGCCAGCTGTTGGCCGGAAGGGCGATATCCGAGTATTCGATAGAGGCCGTCATCTGAATGTCCATAGAGACAATCATCTCGATATTCGGATTGACGTTCTTGATCATCTCGTAGCAGTGCTTGGCATTGTTAATGAGATTAACATTGGTATACATAAGCACCTTAGAGGGCGTGGGCATATGCGTATCGCCGGTAAAAACCTTTCTCCCCTCTTTGGGCGTCTCAACGATAAGCGGCCTGTCCCCATGATTCCAGTAAGCCGGCTCTTCATCCTTGAAATAGGCGTGAGGCTTGATATCTTTGCCGTGAGCCGCCGGATCAAGATTGGGATGAAAGGGATCCTCCGCCACCCATCCCTTGAATCCCGGCCCTGTCCAGGGAGACCCCTGAAAAAGGGCCGCCTTATAATTCCCGGCCCAGCCAAAGGCGCCTGCCCCGCGCTGGCCGATATTGCCGGTCAACATCAGAGGAAGATAGGCCGCCCGGTTCATTTCGGTGGCATGAAACCAGTGATGAATCCCTTCCCCTTGATGAATCGCCACAGGCTTGATTGTCGCCATATCCTTGGCCAGCTGGGTAATTAAATCCCGCGGGCAATGGGTGATTTCAACGACGCTGTCAAGGTCGTAATCCTTAAGATGAATCTTGTAAAGAGAAAACAGCGTCATGACCTCCACTTGCCGGCCGTCCACGGTCTGAACCTTAAACGTCCCCTCCAGAGCCGGATTCATGACCTTCTTCGCCAGATGATCCCCGACATCATCGCGGGTGACAGCGGCGGGCTGTTTTTTATCCTGATCCCAGACCACAAAATCGCCCAGCTTGTCATATTGCTCCTGTTTAAGACCCTGATATTTAAAACTTGGGCCCTCAGGAGAAAGCCCCAATTTATAGTCAGCGAAAACCTCGTGGGCACGCAGGCGCTTCAGGGTGTCGGTCCGCACCAGTAAAGGAAAATCTGTGAACTTAAGGACAAAATCCTTGTCATACCATCCCTGGTCGATCATCAGGCGCGTGATCCCTAAAAAGAGCGCCGCATCCGTCTGCGGACGAATCGGAATCCAATAGTCGGATTTTGTCGCCGGCGGGCTGTACTCGGGGGCGATGGTCACGAGCTTGGCGCCCCGCTCCATACATTCGATAAACCAATGGCTGTCCGTTAATTTGTTTTCGACAAGATTCTTTCCGTCCTGGATGATAAGCTTGCTGAAACGTAAGTCGTTAAAGTCGCAGTCAGCGTTCTGCAGTCCGTGAACCCACGGATGGCCCGGCGCCTGATCCCCGTGCCAGGTATAGTTCGACCACGCCCGTCCGGCCAAAGCCTCTTTTTCATCCACCCCGCGAATCTTGGCATCCAGAAGCGCCATGGTATTGCAGAGCCGGTACATCCCGTACTTGCCGAAAACCCCCAAGAGCCCCATGCCGCCGCGCATCTTGAATGTCCTCGTTCCGGCACCGTGCATGGCCTCCACCATCTCTGGCGGATATCCCTGATCGAAAAGCCTCTTTTTCCCTTCCTCGCCGCTGTATCGTTTCCCAATGGCGAGGAAGGCATTGCCGATATACGTGTAGACCTCATCCCACGAAATTTTCTCGAAGGCGTCTGTCCCCCGGGAATCAAATTTGTATTTTGTTTTGTTCTCAGGGGTTAATTCCGGGAATCCGTCGTTCGCCCACTGGCGCCAGCCGCTGCGGATGATGGGATGCTTTAACCGGTAGGGCCCGTAGGCGAGGCGGTGAAACGTAAATCCCTTGGCGCACTGCCGCGGATTCCAACTGGGGGTCGCCTTATTCCCGTAAATGTCTGCATATTTTTCATAATTGTATTCGGATCCCGTCCGGACAACAATGCCGTTTCGCACATAGGCCAGGACGCGGCAGGCATGCGTATCATTGGGGGAACACACCCAGGAGAAGGTATGGTCATACCGGTATTGATCCCGGTAGATTTTTTCCCAGTCTCTCACGGGATAATGGGCCAGCGGATTCTCAATATCCTCAACGGGCTCTAAGGCCCATAGCTGCATCCCTTGGCTTGTTAAAAAAAGCCCTGCCCCTGCAGCGCCGCCAAATTTTAAGAACTGCCGACGGGACATCTTCCTATTCATATTTATATCCCTCCGCCTTTCCCTCCCCCTCCCATCCAGGGAGGGAAAGCTCACATAATTCATTGCCTCGGCAGATACCCCGTCCGCCTAAGGCGGACGGGGAGTTTAGAAGGCTTCATTTCTCCAAGATAAGTTCGTTCCAGATGGAAACGGATTTCTGGCCATTGCGGTCCCCGCGGGCCCCGTCCCAGACGGCAAAGGCTACATGGGCGGTCTCGCCGGGGGTAAACTTCAATCCTCCTTTATCCGCGGCCGTAAGCGAACGCACAAAGACCACATGCCACACGCCCTTATCCCAAATCCCTTTCGCAGAGACCTTTTCCTTCTGTGGCAATTGGATGGTATAAGACCCCAGCCCTTGTGCCCTTCCCTCCTCGGCGGCCTTTTTCCCTTCAACATCCGATAAAGGATTCCCCGCGCCCCATCCTGTCATATAGACGGGATCATGGAACTGGGCGGCAGAGCCGCTTGCCTCAAAAGCGCTTCCATACTCGTAATTCTTCTGAGAGGCATACCAATCAACAGCGGCGGAAGGATACTGCGCCTCAATATCATTCCATCCGGCCCCTTCTTCCCACCCGGCCTTCCAGTGCCAAAAATCAACGACTTCCCCCTTGCCGCCCATGCCGAAGAAAGGAGGGTCCTTTTCTTTGGAAAACTGCAGCGCGGCCCCGTCGGAGAACGACTGCACCTTTGCCAGATTGTTATCCTCCATAGAATCGGCCCACTTTAAATAGAAGGCGATTTTTTCCTTATTATGCAAAGCCCTCACCTCAACGCCTTCAATACGGTTGTCCCGCCACCACAACGGCGTTAAGGCTATATACACAGGCTCAGCCGCAACCCATGGGGCGGACAAAGGATCCGCCTCAATAGGGCCGCTTACTTTTTTCACGATAACCTTGGAGTATTTCAGACGGGCCTTTTCTTCAACGGCCGGCGAACTCAGCGACTGCACATAATGAATCAAATCCCATATCTGTTCCTGGGTAAAAATCCCTGTGTAGCTGGGCATAGGAGAACCCGGCAGCCCAGCCACCATGCGCTGATACAATTCCTCTGAGGTGGAATCGCCCTTAAAAAGACCCGCTGTTAAATCCCGCGGTATTACAGGATACCCAAGATTGGTAACCATCTTCTGCTGACCGTCGCCTTTTCCCTCTGCCCCATGACAGCCGGCGCACGAGGCCATAAACAACACCTGTCCGTTCCTTAAAAATTCCGGAGAGGCCTGCGGTTCCGGCGGGATTTCCTTAATAACGCTTTGAGGGTCAATTCCCTTATTCACTATTTTCTCAATCCATTCCCAGGACAGTCCCTTCTGCGCCATATCTTCGCTGATTTCTCCCCTCGCCTTATATTTTTCAACCTCGGAAAGATAACGGACATAATAGACAAGGGCCCAGCGGTCATTTTCAGCCAAGTGTCCCCACGGCGGCATGGCCGAGCCCAGCATCCCGCGGGTGATTGTCTCAAAGATGTCCTCGTCTGTCGCCTCCATATTTGTCGTCGAGACAAGACGGAACTTGTCCCTGAGGAAATCCCTGGGCGTGGGGGACAAAAGATAGGCGGCCTTGCCGTCGGCCCCTCCTTTAGGACCGTGGCATACGGCACATTGCTTTTGATACAACGCCTCTCCTTGGAAAAATAACGCCTTGCTTGCCTTGGGCTTTTTCCCGCGGGCACCGTAGGAATCCACCGGATGATTAAGGAAGAAAACACCCCAGAGAAGGACACCTAATATGCTGAACAGAGAAAATTTGTTCAGTTTGGCCGCCATTTGTCCAAACCCCTTTGTCTGTGGATTAATAAAACGCCCTGACGTGCAAAACGAACCTTCGGAGAGACGGTGTTTCTTGGAGCGGCGTTCAACTGAGAATCTCGCATTCTTCTATGAAATCTAAAAAGAGACCGTTGGATATTCTGGCTTACGAATTAGGAAGATTATATTATCCCCCCTCCTCCGTGTCAACATGTTCATGGACAAATTTTTTTATCCTAGGGGTTGCAATTCGATAAATTTTATGGCATACTTACGATTGATAAGGGAGGGTCAGAAAAGATAGCGAAAGCGAATCAAGGCCTATCACCTTATAAAAACGACGCCCGGCTGTAGCCGTTGGGTGTCGTTTTTATTTTAGACATCCTTGTCCTTCCTGCGCCCCAGGAACTCAAACATCTTTCTCTTATACGCCTCGACCCCCGGCTGGTCAAACGGATTAACACCCAGAAGATACCCCTTGATAGCGACCGCCTTCTCAAAAAAATAATATAACTGCCCAAGACAGTGGGCGTCAAAACAGGGGATGGTAATCGTCATATTAGGGACCCCGCCCTCATAATGGGCCATGGCCGTTGCCTTGCAGGCCTGCTTATTGACATAATCCAAGTCCTTGCCGGCCACACAGTTAAAATTATCCAAGTCATCCTTGTCCTCGGGGATAATCAATTCCTGGCCGGGCTTATCCACCAGCAAAAATGTCTCAAACATATTGCGCTGGCCTTCCTGAATCAGCTGTCCCATCGAATGAAGGTCTGTCGTAAAACTTAAACTGGTCGGAAAAAGTCCTTTGCCGTCTTTTCCCTCGCTTTCCCCGAAGAGCTGTTTCCACCATTCCTCCACCAAGGCGAGGCGCTGATAAAACGTGGACAAGACCTCGATATCCTTGCCCCGGCAATGCAGGATAAAACGGGCCGCGGCGTATTGATAGGCGATATTGGTATCCAGATTCATCTTGGAACAGCATTTCTGGGCGATGCGGGCGCCCCGGATAAGCCCTTTGATATCAATGCCGGCAACAGCCAAAGGCACCAATCCGGCCGGAGTTAAAATGGAAAACCTCCCCCCCACATCGGCATTAATGGGAAACGTGCGGTATCCTTCCTTTCGGGCACTGGCCCGAAGGGCCCCTCTCTCCGGATCCGTAATACAGATAATCCGCTTCTTTAATTCCTTCGGCGGATATTTCCCTTCCATGAACTTCTTGACAATCCGGAAGGCCAGGGCAGGTTCCGTCGTTGTCCCCGACTTAGAGATAACAACCACCGTGATGTCTTTATCTTTCAGCTCCTCCAGCAGATGATAGAGATAACCGGAACTTAAATTGTGGCCGGCAAAATAAACAGGGAGTTTCTGCTCTGAAATGAGAAATTCTAAAGAGGCATGGATACCGACATAAGAGCCCCCTATCCCGATGCTGACCAGGCAGTCGGAAGAGGCGCGCACCTCCGCCCCCAAAGATTCTAATTCATCAAGGAACTTATCCTCCATACGCGAGGGAAGGTCCAGCCAGCCGGTAAATTCGCTTCCTTTCCCTGTGCGGTTCTCCAGATGGTTGTGGGCATTCTCGACATCAGGGAGCAGGTCATTATAGTCTTTTTCTCCAACGTATCCCCGCAGGTTATAACGATCCAGCGTGATGTCCATGGCAGGCATCTTCCTTTCTTTCCCCAAGGTTTATCGGGCCGTCAATCACCGCTCCCCCCAAGACAATATCCTCGTCATAAAATACAACCGACTGTCCCGGCGTGACCGCCTTCTGGGGCTGTTCAAATTCCAGCTTAATCCTGCCGTTGCCGCCGCAGGTCAGATACCCCTTGACTTCAGGGGCATTATAACGGATGCGCACCTGAACTTCCACAGTTTCTCTGAGAATATCCATGCTGACAGGATTAAATTGGCCGGCCAAGAGTCCCTGCGCATACAGGCAAGACTCCGGCCCGACGTGTACTGTATTGGTCTCCTTGTTGATCTTGTAGACGTAAACCGGATGCCCTAAAGCGATGCCTAATTTGTCCCGCTGGCCGATGGTATAATGCGCGATGCCTTTATGCTCTCCCACAACCTTGCCGTCCTGGTCCAAAAAATCCCCTGGCTGAAAAACGCGGCCGCCCACGCGGTCTTCAAGAAACTTCTTGTATCCGGCATCCGGAACAAAACAGATGTCCTGGCTTTCCGGCTTCTCGGCGGTGTTGAGATTATATTTGCGCGCCAATTCGCGGACTTCACTTTTGGTGAGGTTTCCTAAGGGAAACAAAACCGACGGCAGAGTTTCCTTAGGGATACTGTAAAGAAAATACGACTGATCTTTCTTGAGGTCTTTAGCCTTCTTGAGTTCGAACCGCGCCGTCGCTTCATTGTATTCGATGCGGGCGTAATGCCCCGTGGCAAAACAGTCGGCACCGAGCGATTTCACTTTACGGTACAACGTCCCGAACTTCAGATACTGGTTACAGCGCACGCACGGGTTCGGCGTGCGGCCGCTCAAATATTCATTGGTAAAATCTTCAATGATGTGTTCGTCGATGTCTTTGGCAAAATCGAGAACATAATGCGGAATACCGAGGATCTGCGCGGCGCGCTGGGCGTCCTGAATGCCGTCCACGCCACAGCACGACGGCTTTTTGCTGCCCGGATGATTGATGCTAAAGCACATCGTGACCCCGACGACATCATGCCCCGCCTCCTTCATCATCCCGGCCACAACAGAGGAGTCAACACCCCCAGACATCGCAACAAATACCTTTGATCGCTTTTTATCCATGAGATAATCTGTTATATTGTTTCGACCAACAACCTCTTCTCACTTGCCGATCACAGCGAAATATTATACGCCTCTTTTTCATTCAAAATTAATTGCGTTCCCTTTAATAACAAAATTCTTAAATATATGATCACGACTTACCATTTCAATTCCGATCGAGACCTTTGCCTTAGTCAACTCAGTTTCAATGATATGAAGATATAAAGCAAACCTATCCGTTCTAGCAACAGCTATCTTGCCTCTTGATACTTCTGTTTCTGCATGAAGATCTATCCAGTCTGTATTGTTCTTTTTATCAAACAAATTTACAGAAAAAATAATATAAAACTTATCCCCCTTAAGATAAATTTTTCCTATAGCAATTTCTATCCGAGCTTGGGCTTGACTCGATTCAAAAAACATTCTCTTCGATGAGTTAAAATCAATCTCTTCGCTCCCATAAAAAGTTAATTCGGCGGGAAATTTCTCGCGAATTTCTCTATCTGTAATTACAGCAACATAATTGTTAACGGTCTTATTTCCCATTACAACATCGCCTTGAACATTAGCATAGCTCCCAGCCTTCTTCTCTTTATCTTTGAGATAAGATCCATACCGCAAAGAAAATGCCGCAATTGCGCTAGCGATTATTCCAATTATGATCCAAAAATTGCCATTCATCATATCTTTTATTCCTAAACTTTC